>JBNKSG010000026.1:0-28069 GCA_050297195.1 Opitutaceae bacterium
GATTCTCGACGAAGTATTTGTCGCCTTCGGCCGGATGGGGTCGATGACAGTGTGCGAGGCGGAGGCGGTCCAACCGGATTTCCTTTGCTTGGCCAAGGGCCTGAGCGCCGGCTACCTGCCACTGGCCGCCACTTTGACCACGGAGCGGATCTACCGGGCGTTTCTGGGCGACTTCGCGTCCGGGCGCGGATTCTTTCATGGACATACATTTGCCGGCAATCCGCTCGCGGCGGCGGTGAGCCTACGCAGTATCGAGAAACTGGAGTCACTGATCGCTTCGGGCGATCTGGTCCGTACCATCGAGCGCTTCGGGGCGATGCTGGCGGACCGCTTCTTGAATCATCCAAATGTGGCCCAAGTGCGTCAGCGCGGGCTGGCGGCGGCGCTTGACCTGTGTCCTGCGGGGCACCCCGACCTTGGCTGGCCGGTCAATGAACGCCAAGGGCTACACGTCTGCCTGGAGGCACGGCGCCGAGGACTGCTGCTGCGCCCGCTTCTCGACTCGGTCCTGATCGTACCGCCGCTGATCATTTCGGGCGATGAGATCGACTTTCTCGGCGACCAGCTCGCAGCTTCCATCAAAGCGGTCATCGGGCACGAATCCATTTCTTAACAACAACCCTCAATCAAATGCGTTACACGTTCGACGAAATCAAAGGCATCTACGAGCTGCCGTTCACGACCTTGCTTTTCCGGGCTCAGGAAATGCACCATCGCCATCAGGATCCAGCGGGAGTGCAACTGAGCACGCTCAAGTCCATCAAAACGGGCTCCTGTCCCGAGGACTGCAAGTATTGCCCGCAGTCGGCACACAACAACACCGACCTGGAGTCGCATCCATTGCTGGATACCAAGACGGTAGTTGCCGATGCGCGAGAGGCCCAAGAAGGCGGAGCAAGCCGCTTCTGCATGGGCGCGGCCTGGCGCAGAGTACCGCGCGGAGCCCAGTTCGAAAGCCTTCTGAACACGGTACGGGGCGTAGCCGAGCTTGGGCTCGAGGTGTGCTGCACCTTCGGCTCCCTAGACGAAGACCAGGCCATCGCTCTCAAGGAAGCGGGCTGCTCCGTCTATAACCACAACGTGGATACATCGAGCGACTTCTACGAGAAGATCATTACCACCCGCTCCTACGACGAGCGCATCGAGAACATCGAAAAAGCGCGTCGCGCGGGCATGGATGTCTGCAGTGGCGGGATCATCGGAATGGGCGAGTCGATCGACGACCGGATCAAGATGATCATGGAGCTGGCGAATCTCGAACCGTATCCGGATTCCGTGCCGATCAACGCCCTTGTCGCTTGTTCGGGCACGCCGCTCGAAGGCCAGCCGTTCATCGACAGCATAGAGTTCGTTCGCGTGATCGCGACCGCCCGCATCGCCATGCCGAAGGCAATGGTACGGCTCTCGGCGGGCCGGGCCGAGATGTCTGAAGAGCTACAGGCTCTGTGTTTCGCGGCGGGCGCGAACAGCATTTTCCTCGGGGAGAAGCTCTTGACGACGGGCAATCCGGAGCGCGATCGGGACTTCGCGTTGCTGGCGAAGCTTGGCCTGCACTCGCTCGATCTAGAGGCGGCCCGCGGACGGCGGGCCGAGGACGAGCTGGTAGCTTCGCGATGAAAACGATCGTCGTGACCGGAAACGACACCGGCATTGGCAAGACCTGGGTGACGGGCGCGTTGGCCCGGCTTCTCGCATCTCGAGGGAAGTCCGTGGAAATCGTGAAGCTCGTCGAGGCAGGTGTCGTTGACGGCGAATCGGGGGATGCGGACCGTTCCGCGATGGTGGCTGGCGCTGACGTCGCAGGCGTGACGCTGCGTCAGTTTCGGGCGGCGATGGCGCCGGTGGAGGCTGCTCGCGCGGAGGGGCGGACGCTCTGTATCGATGAGTTGGTGACAACCTATCGTTCGTTGCCCTCCGAGCGGGATTTCCGGATTGTCGAAGGCGCTGGCGGCATCGAAGTGCCGCTGCAGGGCGATGGCGCGGACATCGTTGATTTCGCCGAAGCAGCAGGGGCAGACGCCTTGGTGATCGTGGTTGAGGATCGGCTTGGCTCCATCAATCAGGCGCGGCTTTGCTGGCGTCGTGCCGGGCTTGCCGCGATCGATGCCGGCGTTTGGCTGAACGAAACCGGGACGAACGACGCCGCGGTGGCGGCGAGTACGCGGGCGACTCTCAGTCAACTGGGCATTCCGCTCTGGGCCGAGACGAAGGCGGGATCGATCGAAGCGAACTTGCGTATGGATTCATGGATACAGGAGTAACAGTGCGGCTATTCGAACGGATCGATAAGACATTGTCGGAGTTGGCGGATGCCGGTCTGGAGCGGGAGCTTCGCGTCCACGATCCTCTGAGCGCCTACTTGAATCTGGCGAACAATGACTACCTTGAGTTGTCGGGCCGGCCCGAGATAAGGGCTGCGGCAGTCGAGGCGATCTCCAAATACGGCGCGTCGTCTTCGGCATCGCCGCTCGTAAGCGGGTTTGGACCGGCTCATGCGTCCCTTCTTGAACGCGTCAAGCGGTGGCACGGGTTCGAGCAAGGGCTGATCTGGAACAGCGGGTTCGCGGCCAACAGCGCTCTGCTGGCACATCTGCCGCAGCGCGGCGATCTCGTTTTGGCGGACCGTCTGATTCACCGTAGCATGATTGACGGAATGCTTCGCAGTGGGGCACGGATCGCCCGCTATGCGCATTGCGATCTGGATACGCTGGAACGTTCGCTGTCGAATGCACCGGGCGAGACGCGCCAGGTGTTCGTGGTGACAGAGTCGCTTTTCAGTATGGACGGCGACTATCCGGACCTGGATCGGATGGCGGAGCTGAAGCGTCGGTTCGGTTTTTTCTGGATCGTGGACGAGGCGCACGCGATCGGCTGGTATGGACACGGCGGAAGCGGACTGGTCGAAGCATTTGGGCGTGCGAAGGAAGTCGATGCTCTGGTAGGCACGCTGGGAAAAGGGCTTGGTTCCTCGGGAGCGTATACATTATTTCATGACGAACGCATCGCTCGCTTTCTGGTGAATCGGGCTGCGGAATTCATCTACTCGACCTATCTGCCGCCGGCCTGCGCCGCTGTCGCGGAAGCGGCGATCGATTGGGTAGAGGCGCATCCGCTGGAGCGGGAGCGCGGCCGGGAACGTTCCCGGCAGTTGCGGCGCGAGCTGAGCGGAGCGGGGTTCTCCGTCGCGGATGGCGACTCGCCGATCGTCCCCGTCGTGGTTGGTCCGGCTGAACGCGCGTTGCGGCTGGCTCAACGTCTGAGGAAGGAGCGTATTCTGGTGGGAGCGATTCGCCCGCCGACGGTGCCGAGAGGAAGCAGCCGGCTGCGGGTGAGCGTGAAGTCGACGCTCGCGAACGCCGATGTCGAACGGCTGGTTCGGACTATTTCGGAGGAGGAAGCGGGATGAAGCGGATTGGTTGCGTGAACGGTTGGGGCGTGAGCGACACGGAAGTCTGGCGGGCCTTTGCTGCGAGCGGATGGCCGGAGCCGGTTTGCGTTGTCCCACCGACGAAGGATTGGAAGGAACAGCTTTGTAGGAACGAACTGGATACGGTGGTTGGCTACTCGACGGGCGCGTTTCTCTTGCTGCTGGAAGAAGAGCTGCCGCTGGCATGGAAGGACGTGCTGCTGCTCGCTCCGCTCCGTAGTCTCGTGTCCGAGCAGGGACTTGGAGGAATGGTTCGCCGGGCTCAGCTGCAGTTCGTTCTGCGCTGGTTGAAGCGGGATCCATTGGGGGCGGTTAACGACTTTCGGGCCCGTGCTGGCTTAGGCGAGGCGTTGGACTCGTTGCCTAGTCGCGAAGAGGATTTGGCTTGGGGTATCGATCTGTTGGCGACGCAGGTTGCGGATGGGGAGGTTGAGGAACGCTTCCGCATGTACATCGGGGCGGAGGATCCGCTGCTTGACGCGGATGCGGTGTCGCGCGGGTTGCCTCGCACCACGGTTTTGCCAAACGCGGGACATGGCTTGCACGGGTTGCTGACGGGAGCGTTGGAGGCGCGGGCGAGATGAGGTTTGACCAGAAGGCGGGCAGCTACCATCGCAACGCGACGATCCAGGCTCGGGTCGCGGCTTGGGGGGCGGAATGGATCGAGGCGGAGGTGTCGGCATTCGATGCTCTGGAGTTTGGAGCGGGAACGGGGCTGTTTACCGAGCATTTGGCACAGGCCGGATTTCGATCCTTGAGGGCGACCGACCGGTCCGGGCGGATGGTCATGGAGGGTGGATGCCGCGTTCCTTCGGCTAACTGGAGCGTAGCGGACGCCTGGAGTCCGGAACTCGCTGGATCCGTGGATCGCATCTACGCGACGAGCTTGCTGCAATGGGCTCCGGATCCAGTGACGACGCTCTCGTGCTGGCGGGAGCTACTGCGGCCGGGAGGCCGGGTTCTCGCGTGTATTTTCGTTTTGGGTACGATGACTGAGATTCTTGCCATGGACGCGTCCTCATCGGCGTTGCCCTGGCGAAGCGCTCGGGCGTGGGAGAACGCGTTTGCGGAAGCTGGCTTTCGCGTTGCGCGCAGCGAGACGCGTTTGGATGTCATGCGGCACGCCAATGCACTGGAGGCGTTTCGTTCGCTGCACGCGACGGGCGCAGTGGAGGCAAGGCGGTTTGGAACGGGCAGGCTGCGCGGGTTGCTCTCGCGCATGGATCAGCGTTTCGGTGAGATTGGCGGCGTCCCGATGAGCTGGCGCACCTTGCGGATCGAGGCGGAGCGTTAAAGGCGGCGGCCGGTCTCGAGCCACGTGGCGGGTTTGCTTTGGCGACTAAGTTGATGGGCTTCTGGTGGCCCCGCTTACGAAAGCGTGGGCCTCAGCTGAGGAATCCGCACGACTCAGAATGGCCACAATTCCACCCAGGCACACGCCCTTGCCCGTTTCGCCCGGAACGGTCCGTTGCGTTATATTGAAATAAAATCCGCTGTCAGTTGCTCACAGGGAAACATCCAAGAAGTCGAAACGCTTTCCAAGTGGCCTATAAACCGACTCGAAGGAAATTCTCAACGCTATCGAATCATGCTCATCGCAATCGCCCTCACCATCGCCGCCTTGGCCTACGCCAATGGCGCCAATGACAATTTCAAAGGCGTGGCCAGCCTCTATGGCAGCGGAGTCTGCGGCTACCGAACGGCTATCGGATGGGCCACCATCGCCACCGCAGCGGGCAGCGTCGCGGCCGTATTCCTCGCCACGGCCCTGCTGAGGAACTTCTCCGGCAAAGGCTTCGTTCCCGACGAACTCACACTCAGCCCAACCTTTATCCTCGCCGTCGCAGGCGGGGCAGGCGGCACGGTTCTTCTCGCCACTCGGTTCGGATTCCCCATCTCGACCACTCACAGCCTGACCGGCGCCTTGCTCGGCTCAGCTCTCGCGGTCGGTCCGGACATCGTCAATTTCGGCCTGCTCGGCAAGGCATTCCTTCTGCCGTTGCTCCTGAGCCCTCTGCTCGCGTTCGCCTGCGCGGCCGTTCTCTACCTCGGGCTGCGTCGCGGTCGCGCCATCTCCGGACTGAGCGAGCAAAGCTGTCTCTGCCTCGGCGGCGAGAACGCGACGAGCTCCCCCGAGGGAGCCGTCAGCGTGGCCCGAGCCGAGGCGAGCGTTTCCGTCACGGTTGGGGAAACGACCGATTGTAAACGCTACGGCCAAGGCAGCGTCCTCGGCATCGAAATCCCGAAGCTGCTCGACGCCCTTCACTTCCTCAGCGCCGGCGCGGTCAGCTTTTCCCGCGGCCTCAACGACACCCCAAAAATCGCCGGACTGCTCCTCGTCACCGGCTACACCTTGCCACGACAGTCGCTTCTGCTTGTCGCGGTAGCGATCGCCGTCGGCGGACTCATCGGAGCCCGCCGCATCGCACACACCATGAGCTACAAACTTACCGGGATGAATGCCGGCCAAGGATTTTCCGCCAATCTCGCCACCGCTGCCCTCGTCACGACCGCCAGCCTCCACGGCCTTCCGGTCAGCACAACTCACGTAAGCGTTGGCTCGCTGCTCGGCATGGGCTCCGTAACCGGCCAAGCGAAATGGCGTTCGATCCTGCCCGTTCTCGCCTCCTGGGTTATCACGCTGCCGCTCGCCGTCACCTTGGCCTACACCATCGCCCTCTCCTCCCAGCTCGGACACTAGGGCGTGTCTTTAAAAAATAATACATCCTCGCCGCAAGAAAACAGCGTATCCAATAAGGTGAGACGAGGGCTCCGCACACGTCCTAATCGCCCGACGAAGCGGCCGAACCACCACATGCCAATCTCGCGTTTGATGGTCTCCACTTTCCTAAACCTGCGGCGCACACTCAACGCCGCCCTACCCGTTCTGGCAGTTCTTTGGATTGCGGCCCCCGCGCTATCGGGAGACACGTTTGCCGGAATCGCAGACCAAGAGATCGAGTGCATCTCGTCTCGAATGGCTAACTTCGAGCCGAATGTTGCCGACGAAATCGATACCCTGCGAGCAGAGCACCCGCAGTCGAAAATCCCGGTGATACTGGATCTTAGCAGACGCTACTGGCAACAGTTCTACGTCGCTTACGACCCGGAATTGAGCAAGGCCTTCGAAGACGATGCCCTTCTTGCCATCAAGCAAATAGAGCAAGAAACCAATCGCTTCGAGTCGCGATTCGCCAAGGCCAGCATCGAAAGCCTTCTAACGCAGTTCTACATTGAACACGGCCAACGTTGGAAAGCGGCCTGGAAAGCGCGATCTTCCCTCAAGCTCTTTCAAGCCATCCTCGCGGAACGACCCGAACTCCATGACGCGAAGCTAAGCATCGGCCTCGCGATCTGCTACCAATCGAGCGCGGAAAGCCCCTTCGCCCGCCTCATTTCTCCCAAGGGTCAAGACACCGACCTGGAAACGGGGATCGAGCGCATTTCCGACGCTAAACGACTTGGCGTACTCACGCGCGCCGAGGCACCATTTCGCCTGGCAAGAGTCCTCGAGAAAGAGCCCGGCTCCACGCAACGGGCTCATAACGAACTCGTCGAACTCGCTGATCGCTACCCAAACAACCTTCATTTCAGAACAGAACTGGCAATGATCGAAAATCGACTTGGCGACAAGCGATCAAGCCATGACCACGCGCGTTCCGTGGTCTCCGACCCGCGAATCGACGCGTTTCCCGGTATCGAAGTCCAAGCCCTAAACAGTCTCATGTGGAGCAGCTACGCGATCGGCGACTACCCGCTGGCCATCGAAGCCGCTTCCCGCCTGCAGAAACTCGCCTCACTCTCCCCAGAGCTGGCCTATACAGCGTCTTGGGCAAGGCTTGCTCAAGCGGAAGCCTTGCTCGCTCAGGGTGAAATCGAAGGCGCGGTCCAGTGTTGGGACGCCATTCCACCCGAACACTCGGAGCCCTACCAAAAAGCCCTTATCCAACTGCTGAAGCACAGAAAATAGCGCCTCCGCGAAAAACAACGGAATAAACCGTGCCTCAAACCGTTCCTTGGATCCGTGCCCAAAACGACGACAAAGGAAAAACCCACCTTAGGAATCTTCCTGAAGGCTCCGAGACGCGGCGAAGTCAAAACAAGACTGGCGAAAACGATCGGCGATAGCAAAGCCCTGTCCGCCTATCGGCAGCTCGTCGAAAGACAAATGGCCATCCTGCCGAGCGGATGGGACACCCGTATCCACTACACCCCTACCAATGCGCTGCAGGGAATGCAGTCTTGGCTGGGATCCTCATATCCCTACCAAGCCCAAAGCGAAGGCAACCTCGGCCAACGCTTGTCCCAAGCAGTCTCCCTGCACTTCAAGAACCACGCCACGCCATTGCTCCTCATCGGAGCCGATTGCCCTTGGCTGGACTCCCCTACCTTGGAGTCAGCAGCAGACGCATTGGAGCATGCAGACGTCGTGCTCGGTCCCGCCCATGATGGGGGCTACTACTTGATCGGGCTAAACAGCAACCAGCCTTCGCTCTTTGACGCCATCGATTGGAGCACGGAATCCGTTTTCCTGCAAACCTTGGAACGCGCCAGCAAGGCTGGTCTCTCCGTCTTCCTTCTCGACCCCAAACACGACGTCGATTCACGCGAAGAATGGGAACTCGCCTTGTCGAATTTCCCTGAACTCGCGCCACATGAACTTGAATACAATCTACCATGAGACTTCGAATTCTCCTCGCAACAGCGGCGCTGATAGCGACCGTATCCAACAGCTATTCCGCCGTTGATCACTCCATCTTCGATTCCGTACTGAAAGATCACGTACACTCAGGGATCGTTGACTACGAAGCCATCTCCAAGGATAGCCGACTGGACACCTACTTGGAAGAACTCGCCCACGCCTACCTCGACGACATCGACAAGAAGGAGGATCGACTCGCCCTCTTCATAAACGCCTACAACGCGTACACCCTCAAGCTCATCGCATCCGCCTATCCAGTGAGGAGCATACGCCTAATAAGCGACCTAGGAAAGCAGGCCGAGAGCAAGGAGGAAGCGATGCCTTGGCAAATACGATTCGCAAACGTCGGCGGCACCACCTACAGCCTAGACGAGATCGAGAACAAAGTGCTACGCAAGGAGTTCAACGATCCCCGTATCCACTTCGCCATCGTCTGCGCCGCGAGGTCATGCCCGATCCTGAGAAGCGAAGCCTACGTCGGCGATCGGATTCAAGAGCAGCTCGACGCTCAAGGAAGATGGTTCTTCAGCTGGCGCAACACATTTGAGCTGGAAACGAAAGAAGCTCGCTTGTCAAAAATCCTCGAGTGGTTCCGCGACGATTTCGGAGGGTCCGAAGAAGCCGTACTCAACTTCTCGATACCCTACGTGAACAGGCAAACCGCCGAGTCGCTGCGTGCCGAAGCGAAGCAATGGACCGTCAATTACCTCACCTACAACTGGGATCTCAACGGCAAGCAAGGCACGCCCTAGACTCCTTGTATTCAACAATTCGATCACAACGAAGAATGTTCGGGAATAAGTCCGAACCTACCGCCCTCTCATCTCCGTTGGGAATTGCCCATCAGACCGAAACCACACCTAGGACCCAAAAATGAAAAAACGGAACCTTATCAAAGCAATCAGCGGCAGCATAGCCGTTCTCATAACCACCAACGCATTCGCGGGCGACTACCTGATTGAATCAGGTCAAAGCTCGATAGCCTTTAGCGCGACCCGCACGACCTTCAACCAGTTCTGGGTAGGAAGCGAGAAGCAGCCAGGGGTCCCCGGCGGAGGGGATATCGAAAGGAACAGCTATCGAAGCTACTTCTACTACGGACTAGGCACCGATTTCGCGCTCGACCTTTCCGTAGGCTATGGAGAGGTGACAACCGGCTTAACTAAGAGTGACGATTTCACAGACTCGCAAATCGGATTGAGCTGGCAATTGGCCAAGCAAGGAGAGTCTCCCTTGGACTGGATGGTGCGTACCGGAGTCAACATCGCCGGCGGATACGAGACTGGCCTCATAAGCGCCCTAGGCGACGGAGAGAACGGTATTGACCTCATGACTAAGTTTGGCGGAAACTTCGGCAGCAGCGCCAGTCGCGGCGACGTAGAGATTGGATACACCTTGAACGATGGCGACGTGCCCGACAGCCTCCGTCTCAGAGCGGGGCCGACCATTCCTTTTGGGAACGGTCTTTCCATCGACCTAAGCGGCATCTACGCCACCGGCACCTCCGGCATCGACATCGGAGGTGAAGGCTTCACCGGACTGGGCGATCTGCCCAAAGTGAAAGAGCAGGCGACGGCTGGCGAAGTAGGCCTGTCATTGAGTTCCCAATACGGGTACTACCGCCTGTCCGTATCAAAGGTCTTCGATGGCAGGAATATCGGCGACGAACTGACAGTTGGTCTGTTCGGAGCATTCAGTTTCTAAGTATTCGTTGTAAATCTGAGTTACACCTGAGCTCTTCCGGCAATGACTGGGAGGGCTTCAGCTCACCATAGACAAAGAAGGACAAGGGTTGATGAACGATATAGTCTTCACGCTTTCAGTATCGCTTTACGTTTGCTGCAGCGTCGCCACCATGACCTACGGATTCAAGGCGTACTACATGGTATGGGCGTTCGCTCGCCGCTATAAATCCGAACGGCTCCGGAGCCGCACGAACGAGCTTCGTTTTCGACGATCGATCGAGAGCCAGGAAGAGAGCCTTCCTGCCGTCACGACGCAGATCCCGATCTACAACGAGTTCAATGTAGCGGAACGAGTGATACGGTCGGTAGCGGCAATCGACTACCCAAAGTCCTTGCACCAGATTCAGATCCTCGACGACTCCACGGACGAGACCGTCGAGCTCGTCGACTCGATCAGCGCAGAACTTCAAAACGAGGGCTATCAGATCGAAGTTCTTCGACGAAGCTCGCAAGAAGGCTTCAAGGCCGGAGCCCTCAAGGAAGGGATGCGAAGCGCAACAGGCGAGTTCATCGCCATATTCGATGCGGACTTCGTCCCGCCAGCTGACTTTCTGAAGCGATGCTTGGCCGAGTTCCGCCATCACCCGGATCGAGCGCTGATTCAAGCCCGCTGGGGACACCTCAACCGTAATGAGCGTCTGCTTACAAAGGCGATAGCCATCGGCATCGACGGACACTTCGTCATAGAGCAGCCAGCTCGCTCCTGGAACGGACTGTTCCTCAATTTCAATGGAACTGGCGGCTTATGGCGGCGCGCGGCCATCGAGGACGCAGGTGGCTGGAAGGCGACTACGCTAACGGAAGACCTCGAACTTTCATACCGAGCGCAACTCAAGGGCTGGAAGATACATTTCCTCCACGACCTCGTCGTACCTGCGGAGATCCCGGCCACCTACGAAGCGTTCAAGAGCCAACAATTCCGCTGGGCGAAGGGCTCCATCCAGACAGCGATGATCATCCTTCCCAAGCTGCTGCGAGCGAGACTTTCTCTCACAGTCAAGCTGCACGCGATTCTTCATCTCACTCAATATAGCATTCATGCATGCATGCTGATCGTCGCCTTGCTGTCCGTTCCGCTACTGGCTACGATCTCGCATCACGCGCATGCCCATAGCCTATTGTGGATACTCGGGCTTCTTCCGCTAATCGCCGCGTCCATAGGACCAAGTCAGCTGTACTTGGTGAGCCAGGTCGTGCAAGGCCGATCCGCCTGGAAGCAGCTCAAGATGCTTCCCGTTCTGATGATCACCGGATTCGGTATTTGCATATCGAATACAATCGCTGTGATCGATGCGCTACGCGGCGTAAAGTCCCCCTTCGTCAGAACACCCAAAAAGGGGATACACAAGACGAAGAACTATCGGGTGAAAAAGACCAGCGTTCCCTGGCTCGAGACAGCCATGGGCGTCTATACGCTCGGCAGCCTCGCCTTCGCTCTGCGATCCGATCACCTGTACCTTGCGCCATACCTCCTCCTCTATTGCCTCGGATTCTTCACCATTGGCATCTCCTCGCTGATGGAACGAAGAGACATCACGGTACGGTGAATACGACGCGCGCGAAATGAGCCACGGCTCTCGATCCCGCCGCCTCCTCTGGGTCGTTGCCAACATCGTCGGCATCGTCAGCGCGATAGCGTACGCGACCAGCTTCTCTCGCTTCGACGAATGGACCATTCTTCGTCCGGTCTGCTTCTTCATCATGGGCTTTGCCATGCTGGCCAACGCGTACATGGCGCCCAGATGGAGCTCGGGCAAAGCTGAAGTTGCGGCCATCCTTGGCATCGCCTTCGCCCTTCGCATCGCCCTGCTGCCGACGCCGCCTTCCGACGACATCCACCGCTACCTTTGGGAAGGCAAGCTGGTGGCGAATGACATCAGCCCCTACCGTCTCAGAGGCGACCATCCCGACCTGGCCCCTCTTCGCGACGAGCAGTGGCAGTTGATGAACAACAAGGACAAACGCACCGCCTATCCGCCGGCGTCCTTGCTTGCCTTCTCTGCCCTCGGAGCGATCGACTACTCGCCACTTGCCTTCAAGATTGCCTTTTCCGTAGTCGATCTTTGCGTAGTTGCTCTGCTGCTACTTTCGCTGCGACAGCGCAAGCTGCCGATGCGGGCCGCCTGCCTGTACGCGTGCAACCCAGTCGTGCTCGTCTCCTTCGCAGGCGAGGGCCACTTCGACTCGCTCATGCTCCTAGCGCTCTCAGGCGCCGCGGTTCTCATGGATCGAAAACACTGGCTACTCGCGGGCGGCGCTTTGGCAGTAGCGGTTCAAATCAAGTTCATCGCCCTCCTAGGACTCCCCTTCATCCTTTTTCACGGACGCTGGCGAGCGCTGGCAGGATTCGCCGCCATGATCGCCGCCATCAGCCTGCCGTTCATAGACACGCTCCCACAGCTCTTGCTCGGGCTCCAGCAATTCGGGGCCGATCGAGACTTCAACGGGTTGCCAAATCTCTTTGGCAATGCGCTGGGCCTCAGTCGAGGCGACATCTACCCGCTCGTTCAAGCTCTCTTTCTCGCAAGCCTAGCATGGCGTTGGATACGACATAGAGGGCGGGATGACTGGCATGGTCACTGGCTTTGGACCTGCGGATCCCTCCTGCTTCTCGCCCCTACCACTCACTTCTGGTACCTCTCCTGGATTGCCATCTCGATCGTATTTGCGCCTTCACTACTGTGGACGTCTCTTTGCCTTACCCAAGGATTCTACTTTCTCGTGTGGAAGGACTATCTTCTCAACGGAACCTGGGACTTGCTCGACTGGCAATCGGCGTTGCTGTGGCTCCCAGCCATTCTATTCATTCCGATCGGATGCGTTAGGATTCTGCAGCGCATCCGCCAAGGGCGATCGAAGCAGCATCCGTCCGCATCATCGAACGCGGTCGCTCGCCCAGTCCCTGACGACTCCCTGCTCGTCATCATCCCAACGCTCAATGCCGGGCCGACGATCGAAGCATGTCTCTCTAGTCTGCTCCCGCAGCTAGAGGCGCGTGACAAGGTCGTCATTTGCGACGCATCGTCCTCCGACGAAACGCGAACGCTGGCCGAAGCCATGGGGGTCGAGACGATCGACGCGCCTCAAGGCCGTGGAAACCAGATCCATGCGGGACTCGCCCGAATGGATAGCCGCTACGCGCTTGTCCTCCATGCCGACACTCAACTTTGTCATCGCACACTGGATACCCTACGAGCATTCCTGAAACGCAATCCACACGTCGTAGGAGGAGCGCTCGGCCAGCGGTTTACAGCGCCCCAACTACTGCCCTACCGGCTCATCGAATTCCTCAACGAAGCGCGCTCGCATCTGCTCGGCATATCCTTTGGCGACCAGTGCCAGTTCTTCGACCGAGCTCGAATTCCCGACGATCTCTTTCCCAGGCAACCTCTAATGGAGGACGTCGAGCTAAGCTACCGGCTTCGCGAAAACGGGAGCACCGCCTACCTCGGCCTCGAGTCCCTAACGGATCCGAGGAAGTGGAAACGCAAGGCCAACGTTCGCTTCATGCTCGTCATAAAGCTCGTAGCGAGTTATTCGATACAGCGACAGCTAGGACCGAAGCGGGCCGAGCGGCTTTCCCGTAGACTATATAAGCTCTACTACCCCAAGGCCTAGCAGCAGCCAAGGCATAACGAGAACGAATGTAGGCAGCGCAACGCAAGTGAGCCAGCTTCACCTAATTGTTTCATAAACCGCAGAGGACGCGGAGATCGCGAAGATTGCACAGCCTTGATCTCGGCGTCCTCTGCGGTTAAGTAAAAAAGGACCGCGTTGCAAGGATCAACCCTCTGCGGCTCGCCCAGCGGTCGAGCCCTACCGGGTCTGAATCGAACCCCTCTTCACTTCATCCGCCTTGCGGGCGTTCTCCGCCATTTGAACGATCGAAGCCGGTAGTTGATCCAGCTGAATTACGCCTTTCGAGTCGTACCTGCCAAAACTCAGCGTTCCTGTAGGGCATGATTGGACACACGCCGAACAACGTACGCACTCAGGATCTTCCATGGGAGCCCCTTTGTTGGCGAAACTCATCACATCGATCCCCTGATGGCAGACCGATGTGCAAACATTGCAGGAGATGCACTTCTTCTTTTCCGGAAAGATCCGGAAGCGAGAGAACCGAGCATAGATATGCATCAAGGCCGCCAACGGGCAGGCAAACCGACACCAGACTCTGCCAGAAAAGTGAAAGTAGAAGGCGACTCCCAAAACGCCGGCGAGCCAAACGTCCACGGCATACTTCCAGTTCAAGACCGGGATGCCCGTAAACATCGCGGTGAACGCGTGTTCGGCCCAATTCCCGCTCGGCAACGTCCAACCCAGGATCCGAATCCCCATCATTAGCAGCGAAACAGCAAGCAACGCTTGGCCGACCATGTTTAGCCTGTTCCAGAATGGGCCATGCGGCATTTTGTGGCGGTGAGCGTCACCCATCGTTTCGGCCAAGGCCCCACAGCTGCAAATCCAGCCACAATAGGCGCCCTTGCCCCATCGCCACACAAGAAAGGGTATCAATACGAAGGTCTGCAAGAAGCCGAGAATCAGCCAACCCCAAATCGGTTCAGTCGTAAACCAGTTGTAGACAAAGAGCGGCCAAGCCAGGATCAGGCCAAACGCTCGCCAGTATTCGCCGTGGGGCCAAAACGCGTCTCCGACAATCGCCCCGAAACCGGAATCCCACCAGCCGAGAGCCCCTGTCCAGGGCAAGATCAGCCACGGCAAAAGAAACAGGGGACCGACTTGAAAGGCCGCCAGCGTCACTGTCTGCGCCTTTACATAGGGCGTCTTTCGCCTTCGAACCCTCCGTATCCCAAATCCAACGACACAGACGCAGTACGCTAGAGAGTAGTAGAATCCTGGCTGATTCATTCCGCCTCTCAGGTGGTGGAGGAAATTGGTAGGCCGATCGACCGCGCCTTGCAACATGCCACCAAGCGAAGTCACAAGCCATGCAAAGTATCCAGGCTTCAAATTCCCCAGCCACAATCCCTTTTGCCAATGGTAGAACACCATAACGGCGAAAAAGGCACCGACCAGCCCCACCCAAGTCCGAGGCGAGAACTCGCCGCGGATTCCGATCCCCGACTTGCGAAAGAACTCGAGCGGTGCCTCTCGTCCCAGGAATGTGAATACGTAATCGTTCTCGATGGAGCGCAGGCCCTCTCCCTTGACGTTGAGTTCAACCTCCTTTTCTCGAATCGCCGTAACGTCAGAGCCCAGCGCCACCTCCACCCGGCCTTCGCGACTCAAGCGTTCAAGCGACTCGACGTTCTCCGGCTTCGGCCGAGAAAAACTGGACTTGCGATATCTCAGGGTCACGTCCGTGGCGCTCTCCGCGAGCGCCACGGCTGCCTCCAGAGCCGAATCCCCGCCGCCAACGACAAGCGTTCGACGGCCGGCATAGTCGCGGGGATCGATCAGCTGGTTGGATACCTTATCCATCTCCTCGCCCGCCACCCCGAGCCTTCGAAAGCTTCCGGTCTTTCCGATCGCGACGATCACGCGCTGAGCCGACACGCGCTCTCCGGAAGCCAAATGAACCTCGAGTCCATTCGGTGACTTCGAGATCTTCTCCGCCCGCCCTTCAACCGTTTCGATCCCATACCGCGTTCGCGCTTCGGCGAGCTCCTCAAGAAGGTCCTCCTTCACCGAGCTTTTAAAGGAGAAGGCTCCCGCAGGCTCCATGTCCGACGGATAAGCGTAGATTGGCTTTCGGCGGGGAAAGTTATGGATGGTAGAGAACGCTCGCGAGGCTTCGTAGACGACAAAGTTCAATCCCATCTTCTTCGCCTCGATGGCGGCCGAGATGCCCGAGACCCCAGCGCCGATGATCACCAAGTCACGATCCAAGCCGACCTTCCCTCGCTCGAACTCCCCCTCCTGCGAGATCGCCCGCACCGCGCGGGCTCCGCCATCAGCCGAGAACTTCAGCAACGGCACGCCCGTAAGATCGCCCACCACGCGCACGCCAGGGACGCGCGTTGTGCCGTCATCGTTTATCTTGGGCCCCTTCTCGATCAGGCCTGCCGGCCAGCGCGTGTGGAGCCAATTCGTGTATTTAGCTAAAAAGGTGAACATACCAGCGAGAGAGCGCAGCCCATTCTCCATGCGAATCGGCCTGCCCATCTTAAGAACGTTCCTCGGGCCTCGTTATTCCATTTTTCCATTCGATGCCGGCATGCCAGCGCAAATTTCTGATCTGTTGGAATATCCGAAGCTCCCGAAGCCTCCAATAGTGACAGCATGCTCTAAGCTCCGAGCCGATCGAGCCACCTTCCACTTTCGCAAACCGCTCACTATGCCAAACACCCTCAGCGCTACGAACTTCGCCCAAACACTGGAAAGCCACGGACTACACCTGCAACGCAGCGGAGTGGATACCCTCCAGCTCAATCTCGGCAAGCTGTGCAACATCGCCTGCTCTCATTGCCACGTAAACGCCGGGCCAGGACGCAAGGAGATAATGACAAGCGACACCGTCGACCGGATTCTGGATTGGTACGCCTCTCACCCGATCAACACCGTCGATCTGACCGGAGGAGCGCCTGAAATGATGCCCCATTTCCGAACCCTCGTCGACGGACTCCAGGCGCGCAATCCACACGTTAGCATCATCGATCGCTGCAACCTCGTCATCCTCAACGAACCGGGATACGAATGGGTCGCCCCCTTCATCGAGAGCAGACAGCTCGAAGTCGTCGCTTCGATGCCCTGCTACACGGCTAACAACGTAAACGCCCAGCGGGGAAACGGCGTATTCGACAGGAGCATATCGGCCCTGAAAGAGCTCAATCAACGGGGATTCGGCAAAGGCAACCCTCGGCGCCCGCTTCATCTCGTCTACAACCCCGGCGGAGCATGGCTCCCGCCCGATCAAGGCCAGCTAGAGATAGACTACAAACGGGAGCTGAAGAAGCACTTCGACATCACCTTCGACCGCCTCTACGCCCTCGCGAACGTTCCCATTTCCCGCTTCGCCGCTTTCCTCAAAAGAAACGGCCAATACGAAGAGTACCTCGAGCTGCTTGTCCAATCGTTCAATCCGGCCACCGTCAACGGCCTCATGTGCCGCGACACCCTGAGCGTCGATTGGCAAGGAACGGTCTACGACTGCGACTTCAATCAAATGCTTGGCATGAAATGGCAGACCGAAGGGCGACCGCTCCATCTTTGGGAGATCGATCCAGACGCCGTAACCGATCGTTCAATACAAATGGGTCAACACTGCTTCGGCTGCACGGCCGGGGCCGGCTCCAGCTGCGGAGGCACCCTATCCTGAACCAACGAGAACACAATCAACGCGCATCGAATACCATGAAATCGGAAACTCTCGACTACCACGAAAACGCTCAAAGCTACTACGGCCAGACGCTCACTCAAAGCTCCGACCTAAAAACCTCCGCCTGCTGTCCCGCCAAGCCGCCTCCACCCTGGATCAGACAAGCGATTTCCCGCCTCCCAGATGAGATTCTGACCCGGTTCTATGGCTGCGGCTCTCCGCTCCCGCTCGCTCTCGAGGGGACTACGGTGCTCGACCTCGGATGCGGCACCGGGCGCGATGTCTTCGCGGCCGCCCAATTCATCGGGCCAAACGGAAGAGCGATCGGTATCGACTTCACGGATACTCAAATCGAGGTCGCCCAACGACACGCGCCCGCGCTAGCGGAAGAGTTTCTGCTGCCCAGCGACGCCATCTCCTTCAAGAAAGGAGCGATCGAGAACCTACGGGAAGTCGGGATCGAGGACAACTCGATCGACGTCGTGATCTCCAACTGCGTCCTCAACCTCAGTCCGGACAAGACCTCAGTCCTCAAGGAGATCGTTCGCGTCCTGAAGCCAGGCGGCGAACTCTACTTTTCCGATGTATTCGCTTCCCGGAGACTTTCCAAGGCCCTGCGAACCGACCCCATATTCCACGGCGAGTGCCTCGGAGGCGCCTGGTACTGGGAAGACTTCCGTCGCGAGCTCGCTCGACTCGACATCCCGGATTTCCGCATCATGAATCGCCACGAGCTATCGATCGAAGACGAGGAGATGGCGCGGCGAAGCGAAGGCATCCGTTTCGAGTCCACCACCATACGCGCCTTCAAACTCGATTCGCTCGAAGACCAGTGCGAGGACTACGGGCAGATCGTCGTCTATCGCGGCACCATCCCCTCCGCCCCCACCGTGTTTGAACTCGATCCAGCCCATCGCTTCGAAGTCGGCAGACCCGAGCGGGTGTGCGGCAACTCGGCGGCCATGATCCAAGAGACACGCTTCGCCAAGCACTTCGACGTGATCGGGGATCGTTCGCGCCACTTCGGAAGATTTCCCTGCCCACCGCCGCCTTCCGCCAACGCGGACGCCGGAACTTGCTGCTAGAAGCGGCAAACGTCTCGGCGGCCCAGCCCAAGGTCGCCGTCCGTTTCTTACCACTACTCCGCCCAAAGGCTAGCACGGGAACTGGCAGACAGGCGCTACTTTGAAACAGTCCCGTTCCCAAGCCCTTCCTATTGCCGTAATCCACGCATATGCAGGTGAGACCTGTGGCCGCGTTCGATAGAACGTGAAGCGACCGATTCAAGGAACCTTCAGGTGCAATCGGCTTGCAATGTAAAGCTAACTTGACACATGACAAACTTGCTTTACAGATAGGAGGCATGAAATCGCAAACGGAAATGGAATCTGTCGTGCCCGGATCCGGGCATTACTCTTGCACGCAAGACATGAAGCTGAGCGCTTGGATGGTTGTAGCCGCGCTGACTTACGTCGGAACGACCTACCTCGTTAGCCACAACGCGGAATTGGGAGTTGGATGGACCACGGTCTTGCGACTAATGCCTCTGGCGCCTTTGGCGCTTTGGATACGCAGCATGGCACGATTCTTCGGCCGGCTCGACGAGCTGCAGCGCAACTTGCAGATCAAGGTTTGGCTGTTCGCGTCGATAGGGGCCCTAGCGGTGGTAGCGCTCGTCAACATGCTCATATTGAACGGCTTCGACCTCAAACCGGTTGGCATTGTCCCCATCGTCTCGCTTGTGATCGTTCTCTGGGTGGCAGGCAGCTTCATCGCCGTTCGCCGTTTCCGATGAAAAACAACCTCAGGGAATTGCGGTCGACGAAACAATGGTCGCAAGGCGACTTGGCCAACGCGCTCGGCGTATCGCGCCAGACGGTCAACGCCCTAGAGACGGGACGATACGACCCGAGTCTGACGCTGGCATTCAAGATCGCCCGAGTCTTCCGTTTGCCGATCGAGGAAATCTTCGCCCCGACGGAAAGCGTCGGTGGAGATGCCATTCCACCTTGATCGATCCCGTTGGGGACGAAACGCAATAATCGGGAAAGTCACGCGAATCTACTATACTTTCTCCCGCCTTGACTCCCCGCGAAGGCCCTCGCCGCTGCAGATAGCAGTCGCCTGATCGACTTACGTAAACGCGCCGGTTCACTGGAAAAACAGCACAGTCTGCCCCGTTTTCTACCCCGGCCATTTTCTCTACTCCCGCTCCGCTCATTGAGGTGTCCTTACTACATTTCTCGATAGTTAATCGCGAGGAATCATGCTAGCGGGTTCCACGCAATCTGTCCCCGCCTCCGCTGCAAAGGAAAAACCGAGCGGCTGTCTACGCCGCTCGTCACAAAGGATCGGATTCTGATGTATCGTTAAAAAACCGCTCCTTGCAGAAGCACGTTGCCACCTGCGTTGTAGATCGGACCATCGAAACTATCCATGGGACCGACAAAGGTGTTGTTGCTTACGCGTGCTAATGGAGTGGCGCTATTGGCGTACACAACAATGCCTTGCGACTGATAGCTAGTGGAGAAAAAGCTGTCTTTCACCACTGCGCTACCTCCTATTTGCACTTGGGAGTTTGTATTCTCCGTAATGTTACAGCCTTCGATGATCGCTCTGCTGCCTACTGAGATTCCACATCCCCAGGCTATGTTGTCGCGATTGTTGTCAATCACAACGCAACCGCGGACAATGAGATAACCTCCGCCTGAAATGCCATTGCCTTGATTGCTGTTGGTTCGGCAGTTTTCAACCGTTCCATTACCCATCACGATCCCGGCATCATCGTTCGAGTTGCAATGAGTGTTTCGGATAATTGCAGAATCCACTTGAATACCGTTATGCCCATTGTCCATAGCCGAGCAATCTTTGATCGTCGTGTCACTGTAGGCGAAAATCCCGTTTAATCCGTTGTCGAGGACGCGGACGGACTCGATGGTGGAGCGATCCTTCAAATATATACCATGCCCTTTGAAACCCTGAACAGTACCGTTGCGGACGACCACATTCTCAACAACAGTATTCAATGTTAGCACACCGTTGATACCGTTAGACCCAGTACCGGATCCGTCGAAACCATACATCGCGAAACCACCCAGATCGATAGTCACGTTAGGCACCGATATTTCGATCATGCTTCCCGTGTATCCAACAGCTAGGCTGCGATCTCCTGCCAACCGATAGGTACCCGATTGATCGATAACGAACGTCTCAGCGTAAACGCCGCCAGGAATTTCAACAGGTCCCTTCGGAGCTGTATTCCCCCCAGTTGCAGGCTTGGCTGCAAACGTACTAAAAGGCGATGCAAATATGATCGCGGACAATATAAGTAATGATTTTTTCATGTTATTGCATTTTGAAGGTTATAAACAAGTTCGTCCCTATTCTATGTGGTTTTAGCAAATAGCACAATTGACCGACTGACCCTAGCCCTATGACCCCTATATCATCTCTCACTCAGACACGCCAAAGAATCCTCATGGCGTGTCGTTGAATAAAGATCCCCATCGCAAGGAGCGAGGGTATTTGAGAACGAGTGGGACGACTTCTCCGAAGGCATCAACAATCGCCTTCGGAGAAGCCGATCCACCCGCATCTGCCTTCGCAAAAGCCACGGTCGAACCATAGCGACGGCATATTAAACCCAAACGAAAGAACAGCTTGCTGGGTCGAAAGAAAAAGACGACGTGGGAGCAGTTGCCATCTTTCCTTTAACCGTCCAGACTTCCAGCGTTAGCTTGGAATCGACCGAAGCATCCCCTCAGGAGACCAAGAAGGCCTATCCGAATAGCGAACACGCGGCACCCTGAGAGAATGCGCAGGACTTCACCGCCGAGAGGCCCTGGCCGTCGGTGGAATCGACCAGGTCGTTAACGACACGGCTACTCAGTGAGCCATCTCAGGCAGTTCGGAGCTTCGCCCCACATTAGCGGCCTCCAGACCCATCCCGAGTCAAGTATGGCTTCGATCACTGGCGCTTTGAGGGCGTAAATATCGTAACTGAAATCCCTTGATTCGATTCCAAGCGCATTGGCTTCGCCTTCTTCGGAAGGCAAACTTCTGACCCAAGCCTTTTCAACCTTCTTGTCGAAAAAGCGCATACCTCTGGAAAGCTTCCACTCAAAGGCTCCACCTCCCTCGCCTACGTATCCTGTGTAGCGGCTCCAATATTCCGTGACACGCGCCACCTTGTTGCGGTCATCGAGTTCGATGATCAGTTGATGGACTTCCTTAACCGAGTGCAGCGAGGCGAACCCCTGCCACCTCGAATCCGCTACATCCCACCGAAGCGCAACTCTACCGTCTTGCCTCAATTCGACGAACAAAGGCTTGTCGTCGGTCTTCAATGACAGAATTCGATTTCTCAATTCATCAATGGCAACTTGCCCTAAAGATGCATCCGGACTTAGTTCCGTTGCCCAGATCGAACCCTTGAAGAACCAAGCGACTGCTGCAACCAGCATTACGATTCCGAGTGGCGCTATTATTTTTGCGTTCTGGGTGATCCTCCGACGCGCTGCGAAGCTGTATCCGCTAGCTTCGCTTTTTGAATCGCCACCGAGACTTAGGGCTAAACGAGCGTGCTCTATGGATTCTTCACTCATTCCGCTCACAGAGATCAGTAGCGTGCCTTTAACTACGTAATATACAAAGTCGCTACTACCACGGGAGGCCATGATTCCATCGCTTAGATTGCCGTAAGTGGGATTCAAGCCAAGATCAGTACCGTACCGATTAAAAGCTTCGACCGCGTCCTCCCCATTGGAAAATTCCGCAACCATTCGCGTGCTTCCTGTATCCGTGAATATGAGACGCGACTGACTTGACTTTTCTAGCAGTTCAGGAAAGACGCTCACTGGATCGCGATCATAGGGCAGCGTCGAGCCCCCCTTTGATACAGCAACTACGGCCTCCTCGAAGGATAGCGTGGAAATGGGCTCGAGAGCGCTTTCATATTGAACATCTGACTTATTCTGAGTCGGTATGCGTTTGGAAAGCTGAGCGTCGATCAGATGTACTACAAGCTGTGGAACTGCAACAATCCCTATTAACCCGAGTACAAACAGAAGCGGCTTGATAGAGGCTCCGCTAGCCTTCATTGAATAGCCAACGGCCAATCCCACGATAGCTACGATAATCGTGAAGGCTAAAGCTCCAACAAGGACCGCATTCTCGTTAATCCAAGGCATCGCGTTTTTCATACCAAACTCCAATTCCCTATTTGAAATACCAATGCACTCGCTAGTCTTCGAGTTTAAACGGCAGTTCGTAATCCTTGACGATAGGCTGCTTCTTGCTCTTAAGCTTCACTTCGACCCGGGCTTTAAGCACCTTATCGATGACGAGCGAGAACCGAACGAACTGATCGTTGTGATAAAGCCACGACTCGTTCTGCAAAACAAAGACGCTTTGCTCGAGCTTGCTAGCTTCGTACGCCCAACGTTCAACATGGCAGGGCTCGTAATTGACGTATCGACCCATGCATTGCACGAGCAATCCAGGCTGAGACCGGTTTCCCATTTCGGACCTATACTCGACAGTTACACGAAAGCGTGATCCATCCTCGAGGTCCTTTACTTCCCATTCATCTAGCAGTGTTTCAATCGTATTCATAATATTGTTTTATTAAGTGTTTTAGAAATGACTCATTATAGGAAAACTTGCATTATCCGGCAATGGGCTGAATGGCCCATCTATGCTGGATCGGCGCCGGCACCGTGATCAGTCAGTCGCCTTTTCGCACCCTCAATTCTGAGGCTCATCGCCAACCCCTCTCCACCTGCGGTAGCGGTAGATCCCCAGACGTGCCACAACTCGATGGCTCGATCTTTTGCGAATCGGTATCGTGTTGGAAACGCAGAGGGATCGATGGCGAGCGCGTTTTGAGTCGCGTACTCGGCTTGCCCCTCGAGATCATCGCTATCCGGCTCGCCTTCGAAGCGACGCGAAGGTCTGGCACGACTGTACTGGTCAGAATCCCAATACCCGTTCGAATTCGCCACCGGATGCTCACCGCGACTCTCACGAGATTCCTGGGCCCCGTTTTCCTGCTTCCATTCTTCGAAATTGGGATTCGGAAATCTCTGATCGCTCTTCCTGAAATAATCGCCCATACGACCGGATCTCGGTCCCCCGCTTTCGAATATCGATAGGCGAATTTGCTCTGGCCGCCCGTCGACATTCCAACTTATTAAAGCCTCTTCGCGACTCCAATCAAAGGAGACTGAGTCAATTCGCCCGGTGGTGCCCGAGTCCCAAGTACGACCGGAAAGGTCCTTGAAAGAACGTACGATCGCAACTACGACACCAGCGCAAATAAAATCTATTGAACCACCCATAGCTATACTCCTTGCAAGATGCTTCTGCGCAATAGAATGGCGGATACGACGAATCCAACCAAAAGCGTCGCGCCTCCAACCATGAGCCCGAACACCCAGAACCCAAAGGTTCCAGAATTACGAGAGTCTCCATAGTCAATCGCGCCAACGAGGCGGAAAAGACACAGATTTGCCCCGGCAAAGACGGCGAAGCCGATTCGGACGAGAACAGCCCACTTGTTCTCTACAGGCATCAGCAAAAACAGAAACGTCAGTGCCGTCGCAAAGAACACTCCAGCGGTACACCCTCTTTCAAGGAGATTATTACCGGCCGGGGTTGGAGGCGTATTGAATTTGGCTGCGAAGCTTGAGGCAAAATACAGGCCCAGCCAGAAAACCTCGGGCCCTAATAGAATATAGATCAGTTTCATTGCGATAGAGGTTGGTTCTGACCACTGGTCGAGACCTTAAAGACCTTCGCTCGATCAACCAGAACCACTTTATAATAGCTTTTGGTCTTGAATCCGGAAATGGGCCATAAGGCTAGGGCCGATCAGTCAATTTTCAAAAGATGGAGTTTATCCTATTTTAGAGTCTCAGATTTAACCTCAACGACTTACTAAAATGAAAACTCGTACTATATTGACTATTGCATCATTGATCTTCGGATACGCTGAACTCGCCCAAGCGCTTACGGTTGACTTCGACACCGTTACTACTCACACCTCAGCGATTTCGGCCGCTTCGATAAGCCTTGACATCGACTCCGGACACTATGGCGATCCGAGCTGGCTAAAAGACACATCGATTGTCGGCACGAATCCTTATTTCGATTCCAGCGCCTCGGCGTCCGGCCAATGGGCCTACTCCAACACGGCTGATCATGCTACCTTCTCCGGATACAACCTCCAACAAAGTATCTACGATAGCGAAGGCGGCAGTTTCAGAAATGCGTTCAATTCGGCATACTTGCTGTTCACCATCTACGAAACGCTGAGATACGATTTCTCAGCAACTTTTTCAGGATGGGCCGATGACGAATCCGACCAGTTCGCCTTTCAACAGCTGGTTTTCGATTCCACCACGAACCCAGGCCTTCCACTCTACCTGGAGTTAGATGAATTCAACAATCAGGCTGGCAACTTCGCGTTCTCTGCAGGCGATGGCTCGGGATACTCGCTGATTGGCTCGTCGACGGGATTGATCGGCCCGGGTTCCTACAACGTCTATTACAAGTCAGCTTTGGCCGGCGAGTACGATTCATATGGCGAATCCGACTTCACCTTCACTTTGAGTCGGCCGGAAGATCGATCCTCCTCGGTTCCCGACAATGGATCAACCGCTGCGATGGCCACCCTAGGCTTGCTCTGTCTAGCATCGTTCAGCCGCCGCTTCCAAATTGAGCGCAAATAGACAACAAGTACATATTAAGGCTATTTCAAAACGAGGCGTCGGAAACAAACTCTTGGTTTCCGGCGCCAAACTGTTTGCTCAAACGAAGTTGAGACTACTCCGCGGTTTCAACTACTCGAACGAGCTGAATCCGCCGATTCTGCCGCCTCAATCATTACAGAAGATAGCATCCTATAGGCACGCGTCCAAGCTGCCTTTCGAGCTTCGCCGAAACGATCCCCTAATAGATCTCCCATCGCACCCAACAGCGCTTTTTCCACGTACTGGTAGTGATCCGGCTCTACCCGATAGCCTGCATGGCGAATTCCAAGCTCCCTAACAGCAGGCATCAGTCGCTCAGGTTGATCCAAGCTGTCGACTACGAACGCGAGCATATCGATCAGCTTTTGCCCCTGGGAGAGCATATCACCGTGGAACAGTCCTCGAAATTCGGGCTTCAGAGCGAATAGGCTGCGGTAGAAGATTAGCGTAAGGTCGTGAGCGCGCATTTCCATCTCTGCGAACGAACTTCGTATCGCGCTTATCTCTTCTTTCTCCATATGTTTGTTGGGAACTTAAAATTCTAGCACAAGAGGCGGACTAGGGACATGGGCCGTTTTACCCCCGTAGCTCTTCGCGCTTGCTTTGCAAGCATTTGCAAACAGCTTGATAAGCTACCCAATGCAAGCCAAGCGTTTCTCTTCCCCTACCATCCTCAATGCCCTATCCGCTGAAGAAGCCCGGGAGCGCCTAGAACGTTTTTTCGCGTCTGCGATGGATTGCGTCATCAGCATTGACGAGAGTGGATCGATTTTGGAATTCAATCCTGCGGCAGAACGCCTATTCAACAAGACCTCAGCGGAAGCGATCGGTATGCCGCTCGCAGAAATGATAATCCCCCCCGAATACCGGCAGCGCCACGAGGAAGGCTTGAAGCGCAACCTTGCCGGTGGAGGCGAATTACAGTCCGCCGGGCGCCGCATGGAGCTAGAGGCAATGCGGCCAGATGGGACGCGCTTTCCTTGTGAGCTGACGCTAATGCGCCAGACGCTCAAGAGCGGAAAGGTAATATTCACGGCTTTCCTGCGCGACATCACCGAACGCAGGAAACAGGAAGAGCGTTTTCGCGCCCACGCCGTTGCGCTGGAAGCAGAAGTCGAAGAACGAACCCATGACCTTGAGCGTGCAGTCATCGAATTGGAAACCGCGAAGGAACAATTAGAAAAAGCCCAGGAAATCGCCCGACTAGGAGATACCGTTTACTTTCCGCAATCCGGTTTGCGATTTTGGTCGAAGCAGACGTTTTGCATCTATGGGCTAAAGCCTTCCGACAAAGCGCCCACGGACCAACAAATCTTGGCAGCCATCTACCCGCGAGATTTAAGAACGAATCGAAAGGCGATCGAGAGGACCCTATTCACTCTCGATCCAGACCCAGAAATCGAATTCCGCGTCGTTCATCCAGATGGGGCCCATCACTGGTTGCGCACAGTCTCGCTGGTCGAAAAAAGCAAGAGCGGCGGAAACAGTTCCACTGTATCCACCGTTCAAGACATTACTCGCCAGAAGGCAGCGGAACAGGAAATGCTGAAGATCATCGAAAAAGAGCGAGAACTGGGTCAGCTAAAGTCGGATTTCCTAAACATGATTACCCATGAGTACCGAACTCCTTTGGGCATCATCAATTCCTCGGCTGACATACTAGCCCGCTACCATGACAGGCTAGACGAATCAGATCGGCTTGGCAGAATCGCCGACATCAAACACAGCACTAGGCGGTTAGCGGACTTGGTCGAAGAGGTGCTGTTCTTTGGTAAGTCCGAGTCGGGAAAAATGTCTATCAATTTAAAACCGATTCAATTCGATAAGATCGCTCGCGACACGGCTGAAGCGATCGTCTCACATCTAGGATTTCCGAGAGAAGTTAATATTGAAGCAGAAAATTTAAAAGAAGGCTATCGCTCAGACGAACAGCTCGTGCGCCACATCCTTAACAATGCTATCAGCAATGCATTGAAATACTCTACCTTAGACAAACCGATCCACATAACGATAATCGGCGAAGAGGTAGGCGTAAAAATAGCTGTGAGGGACGAAGGGATTGGCATCCCAGAAGAAGACCTCAAGAAGGTTTTTACCATGTTTCACCGTGCCGGGAATGTGGGTACAGTCTCGGGAACAGGACTTGGACTCGTTATTCTAAAGAAATGCGTGGACCACCTTGGGGGGCACGTTTCCATCCGTAGTGAACTCGGCATTGGGACGGAACTTGAAATCATTCTCCCAGAAAATATTGCCTCATAACCTGATACCTGGCTCGCCCCTATGGATAAAACCCGAATACTTGTAATCGAAGACGAACCTAGAATGCGAAACAACATAGCTACCATTCTCAAGATGGAAGGCTATTTAGTCGACGAAACAAACGATGGGCTCGCCGGTATCGAGCAAATAGAGAAGCAGCGACCAGACCTAATTCTTTGCGATATCTCCATGCCCGGTCTTGATGGATACGGAACGCTACAAACGCTTAAGAACAATCCCGATACCGCCAAGATCCCGTTTATATTTCTAACAGCACGTGGTGAGAAAAGGGAGGTTCGCTCGGGGATGAACCTAGGAGCAGATGACTACCTAGCAAAGCCATTCGAAGCAGGCGAACTCTTGGATGCGATCGAATCCCGCCTTCGTCGCATCGCGGAACTCAATGCCTCTAAACCAGAAAAAGAGCCCTTGCCTGAAATGCTGATTCCTTTAGGGCTAACCGAGCGTGAAGCTGAAACGCTATTTTGGTTGGCCCAAGGAAAGTCCAATTCCGACTTGTGTATAATCCTCGAGGTCAAGCTCACGACTATAAAGAAGCATTTGGAGCGAATCTATCAAAAGCTTGGTGTTGAAAACCGGACTACAGCAGCTTCTGTGGCTATAGAAGTCCTCAACAAGAGATAAGTGAGCCCGTATGGAAACATTCCATACAGGCTGATAGCGGCCCTACAACCCCATTGCTAAAACGCGCCAAGCAAAAGGGCATTTGCTCCTCCATCCAGAACCGGACCAGAAAAAGCATCAACCTTTCCAGAAAACACATTTCCAACAGCAAGTACGGTTGGCCCTGGCAAGGTACCTTCGGCGAGTACTCCGATAGAAAAATGGATTTGGTTTGCGATGCTGTTCTCTCTAGCTGTCGCCCCGCCGCTAATACGAATG
>JBNKSG010000027.1:0-27115 GCA_050297195.1 Opitutaceae bacterium
CCCTTCGTTTTCCAGAGTCTGAAGGGAGCCCAAAGTGGCTCGGCTTCTCCACAGGCGGATTGCATCATTCCCATGCACCCCCCCCTTCCCCGTAGAGACAATGGAAAGTCCTCCACCCAGTGTAAGCGACGTTCACCACCGAGTTAAAAAGCGCGTTCGGCGGTCGAGCTGAACCCACCGAAGCATCTGATCAACCAGAGGGTTTGCCAAATCTCTCCACCGCATTTGCAGATGGACCAAACGAGAAAGCCGGTTCCTTGCGGAACCGGCTTCAGAAAGTGAGAGAGTGGTGCCAAGGGGCAGACTTGAACTGCCGACCAAGAGCTTATGAGTCTCCTGCTCTACCACTGAGCTACCCTGGCATCTCTCAGAAAGAGTTCGAAAACCTGCTGCTCATCAGGGGCAAGTCAAGTCTCTATTGAACACTTTTCCGGGAATTTTCCCCGCAGCCCCTTCTGACAAATCTCTATCAAATTAGCCCCCTCCAGAGTCACGAGCAACTCAGTTTTCGCTATAGATCCAGCGAAGGGCTTCGGGCAGCAAGGCTCCCGCATGGTCGTCGTTGTGCACGCCATCCGTCCAAACCGCTTGCACCTCGTAGCGCGACCCTGCGGCTCCCTTCTGGTCCGCCTTGGCGTTTGCGTAGTCGAAAGCGGCCAGCATTTGCTGGTTCGCCAAAAACCAATTTCCCCACTCGTTGTCCAAATCCTTACTGCCGTCCTGCATGAACATGCGAATGGGTCGAATCGGCTCACGGCGAATCAAGGCGGGATAATCCTGCCCGCCGAGTCGGGCAGGATCCTCGTTGGGCCGAAATCCAATGGAAACATAGCTCCCAATAAAGCTCAGGACCTTGCGGAACGCATCCGGGCGATGCCAAGCGACCGTGAAGGCGCAAATTGCTCCGCTGCTCGTCCCTCCGATGCAGCGCTCCTCAGGATCGTCCGTCAGGTTGTAGGACTTGCCCACTTCCGGCAGCATCTCGTCGACCAGGAATCGAGCGTAGCGATCGTCCATAGCATCGTACTCCGACGCCCGGTGATTCGGATTGCCCCACCCTAGATCGTCTGGGTAGCGCTCGGACAAATTCCCAGGAGTGATGAGGATCCCGATGCTCACCGGCATTTCCCCTTTCCCGATCAGATTCTCCATGACTTGGGGCACACGTAACGGTCCATCGGGATGCATCGCTCGTTGGCCATCGTGAAAAACCAAAACGCCTGCCGGCGTGCTCGGATCGTACTGAGCTGGAACGAAAATCCAGTAACGTCGAACCGTGCCCTCGATGATTTGGCTGTGAAATTCGAAAGGTCCTTCCAGGGTTCCTCGAGGGATCCCGTCCTGCGGTAAATGGTCTTCCGTCGGCCCCTTGCGTATGCTGCGAATCTCCAGATCCCGAGATTCGGAAATCGTAGTTACGATTAGAATACAAAATAGGCACAAAACACTTTTCATAAAACTCCTTCGATTCGATTTCTACTTAAGATGGCAAGTGGTCTAGATATTTGTGAGACGTCCTGTCAAATCCCCGAAGCGATCCAACCCAGACACTCCTACTTGATCCGCGAGGTCCCCGAACAAGTCATCGGCGCCGACAACCAACACGGCAGAGCTGACTGCCGCGAGGAAGGCTGCAACTCTCGAAACACGCTGAGAAAAAAGGGGCATAGGGTTGTAGGGGCACACAGGCTGCCAAGAGCCCAAAACGAAACGGACCGGAAATCGCTGCGTTTGCATAAATTCCCCAATCCTCCGACTTAGCGTTCGGCTGTTCGAAGGAAGGAGGGAACTCCTCCCCAACCGACGCTTCCAGCACGACGCATGGTAGGGAAGAAGCTACTCCCAGACCAAAGCAGGAAGCAACATTTGGCGGTTCCGAAAACACGCTTTCTCCATTCTAACTAAATACTAAACCAAGCAGGAGCTCCCTCGCCTTCCCACTCGGGCCTCGAAAACCTCCCAAAAATCCGCCGCTAAACGAGCTTTCCAATAAAGGCGGTTACCCCACCCGTTAAAACCCTAACTTCCGACGTGTCTTCACATTCCGCTTACAATTGCGATCAAAGCCTTCACCAAATTTTGAATCTTACCTTGAAACGAATGTGAATACGTTGCCCGTAGCTTGATATAAGGACTTATCCTTATAGATTAGATACAGAAAGACCACACAGGGCAAAACCACCCCCCAAAACCACCACAGAATTTATCACCATGAAACGACTCTACATTGTTGATGACCTGACCGCCGTCAGGCAAATGCTCGCCGACGTGCTCGAACGTCACAACTACGACATAGTCGGCGACTGCGGAAACGGGCAGGACGCCCTCAAGGAGATCCTCGAACTTAAACCCGACATCGTCATCGTCGACGCTCGCCTTCCCGGTCTGAACGGACTCGAAATCGTCCGCCGCCTCAACCGCCAACTGCCGGACACCCGCTTCCTCGTGTTCTCCGCCTACCAGAATCCTTCCATCGTGAAGGACATGCTCGAGGCGGGCGCCCACGGATTCGTGGAAAAGACCGCTAACCTGCGCGAGTTCATCAACGGACTCGGCATCGTGGCCGAAGGCGGAACCTTCTTCGGACCAAACGTAGCAGAGCTCATCCGCACGGTCGTGGCCAACCCAAACAACGTGCAGCGTTCGAAAGACACGCTCACCGAGCGCGAACGCGAGGTCCTGCAAATGATCGCCGAAGGGCACAGCACCAAGGAAATCGCCCTCAAGCTCGGCCTCAGCATCAAGACGGTCGACAACCACCGCACCAACATGATGCGCAAGCTCGACCTGCACAACGTCGCCAGCATCACTCGCTACGCCATGCAGAACGGCCTCATCGATCTCGAGCCCGCAATCTAGATTTTTTATAAGGAGTATTGTTCTTTGCAGGATGGAGGGCCTCGGCCTTCCATCCTTTTTTTTTGTTTCAGCCATGACGCTCCGACTCCTCGAAGCGACGCGCCAGCAGCTCGACCAAACTGGGGCTTTGCCCGACCAAAGGAGCCGAGATCACCTCGCCCCCCCGTTTAACGAAGTCGGATTCCGCTACGATCTGATCAATGTCCCCCCCCGGCCCCGCATGCCGGCCCGGAGAAAAGAACAAGTAGCTCAAAACAATCCGCTCCCATCCGCGCTCCACAGCCATGGACAAAGCGGTGGCCAACAAGGGTTCGTTAAACTCGTACTCATCGCCCTCGCGCCGTTCCATGGACGCCGCCATCACACCTGCGACACGCCCCCCCAGCCGCTTCTCGAGCTGCAGAGCCACCCTATCGCGGCACCGAGCGACTTCCTTCAAGGGGCTTCCATGGTCCACCACGATCACCCCGCAGGGACGGTGATCCGCAGTATCCAGATTTTGAATAATCAGCTCCTCCAAGATCCGAGCCACCGACTCGTCGTCCTCTCGATCAAGGTCTAGCAAGGTTTTGGCGACACGCAGCTCTGCAGCGCCATATTCCTCCAGCACCTCCGCAGTGACCTTCGGCAAATAGTCGGCAATCGCCGAGCTCGGTCCAAAAAACAAGGGAACAACTCGGAATCGGGACGCTCCCCCTTCTAAGCGAAGCCGCAAAAAACGTCTCCAAGTATCCGCTTCCCTACCGTCGAGCTTTTCCGCTGGAATCTTGCTCGAGTGCAGCAGCGATACCGGATGCACTTTTTTACCAAGGCGAAGCTCCAGATTTCCCGCGATATTCCGAAGGCTAAACACCGCCTCGGGCCGCAAAGATCCGTTATCCAGTAAAACAATACACTCTTCCCTCGCTTCCATAGCCCAAAATCACCTTAAACTCTCGCCAGTAAATTCTTGCCGAACTTTGGCGAATACCGATAGTCCCTTAATACGAAGACCAAGCCCTCCATCATGTTCAAGAAAATCGTCCTTATCGCCACTGCATCTCTGATCGCAATCGCATTCTCCGGCTGCTCCAAGAAACCACGCCGCCCAAACCCACTCGATACCGTAATGGGACAGAGTTACGAGTCTGGTAATAGAAGCGTCGATAGCATCGATCCTTTTATGACTGAAGGTGGAGACCTTCCCCCAGTCCGCGACGATGTCGACTGGGGCGGCCCGATCGACGTCCTCCTCGCCAACGCGGAACGCAGCATGTTCGCTCCCGTGCTCTTCCAATTCGACTCCTCCGCCATCGCTCCGACCCAACGCGGTACGCTCGAATCGGCAGCCAACTTCCTCAAGGAAAACCCAACCGCTAAGGTCATCCTCGAAGGCCACTGCGACTGGCGCGGCACTCAAGAGTACAACCTAGCCCTCGGCGACCGTCGCGCCAAGAGCGCCCTCGACTACCTCGTCACCCTCGGTATCCAAAGCAACCGCCTCAAGACCCTCTCCCAAGGCGACCTCAAGGCCACCGAAGGTGCCAGTTCCGCTCAGATGACCCGCGAGCGCAAGGTCGAGATCCTAGTCGTTCGCTAGAAGTCGACCGCATCCACTTTGCAAAACCAAAACCCTGCCGCACTGCCGGCAGGGCTTTTTGCTGCCAAACTTCCCCGTCTTGGAAGTCCACCTTATAAGCTTCGATCAGATTTGAATTCTGGCACGTCCATTGCTAAAGGAGCGCAACAATAGGAGACGTCACTCACGCGTAACGCACGAAAGACATCTCACTGTTGCTATTGCGCAAAAGTATGTGTTCATTCGCAGAAATCGGGAACCGGTTGGTATCTCCCCTTCTGCGGAATCCGACACAACAACCGGTACCAAATCAGAAGACAAACTCATGAAAAAGACTACGATCGCCGCTGCTAAGAAAGCTGCCAAGAAAGCCGTCAAAAAGGCCGCCGTTAAAAAGGTCGCCGCCAAAAAAGCCCCCGCCAAGAAGGTTGCTGCGAAGGCCCCTGCCGAAAAGGCAGTCGCTAAGAAGGCACCCGCTAAAAAGGCCGCAGCCAAAAAGGCTGCACCTAAGAAAGCCGCCAAGAAGACCGTTCCCACGACAACTATCGTCGCTAACGTCGATATCGGTTTTGGAAACACCCTCTTCCTCCGAGGCAGCGCCAACGGACTCTCCTGGTCCGAAGGTGTACCGATGGACTGCAAGACCGACTCCAGCTGGAGCATCGACATTGCTGGCGTTTCCACTGCCTTCGAGTTCAAGGTACTCATCAACGACGAGTACTGGAGCGCTGGATACAACGAAGTCGCCAAGCCTGGCGTCGAGACCGTGACCACTCCAGTCTTCTAGGATCCCCTCTCAACGAAGCATTTCAGACGGGCGATACTCCAACCGAGTGTCGCCCGTTTTCATTTTGGCAGCTCGCGGGTCCTGAGACCACGTCACCCCCAGTCGCCAAGCAACTACAGGACCGTACCCGTTTCGCGGCTACGCGGGTGAAACTCGTCATGGGCGCTTCGGGTCCGCTCCGCTTCCACCGAAGTGTAGATCTGCGTAGTAGAAATATCCGCGTGTCCTAGCAGTTCCTGAATGATCCGCAAGTCAGCGCCGCCCGTAAGCAGGTGCGTAGCGAACGAATGCCGCAGCATGTGCGGCTTCACCGGCTTGTCGATCCCAGCCGCCTTCGTGTATTTCTTCACCAGCACCCAAACGGTTTTTCTCGAGATAGCCGAACCTCGCGCGCTCAAGAAAACAGCGCTGCCGGTCTTTGCCTTCACTAGACTGGGGCGGCCATTGCGAAGATAATTGTCGATCGCCTCAACCGCCTTGCTCCCCATCGGGCACACACGCTCCTTGGAGCCCTTGCCATAAACCTTGAGCGCTCCCAGATCCAAATCAATTTGCTGAAGCGTGAGTCCCGACAATTCGGATACACGAAGGCCAGAGGAATAAAATAGCTCGAGCATCGCGCGATCGCGCAAGCCCTGCGGCGTGGCCTCGTCAGGAGCGGCCAGCAAGCGCTCGACCTCCTGAATGCTCAAAGTGAACGGAGCCTTCCTGCGGAGCTTCGGCCCAACCACGATCTCCGTGAACGACTTAGCAGTGACTCTCTCCCTCAGCAGAAAGGAATCGATAGCCCGCACTGCGCTCAGTTTCCTGCACAAGCTCGCGTTGGAGTAGTCTTCCTCGCTCAATGCGTAAATCCAGTCCGACACGTCGCCAGCCGTAACCTTTTTCCAACTACTCGGCTTCGAAGTCTGGGCAAGATGAGCAAGAAACTGATTCAAATCGCTCTGGTAGCTTTCCAAGGTATTTTCGGAAAGCCCCTTTTCTAGGGAGAGGTAGGCCAGGAAATCATCCATGCCCTCAAGGAGGCCGCTAGTCACAGATCAGCAGCTTGGTAGCGAAGCCTGAGCCTCGCAAGGAGCAACTAGCGGCGGCGACGCGGTCCGAACGAACGGATCGGAGCGTTGCGGCTCTGGGAAGCATTGCGCAGGCGATAAACGATACGAGCCTTGTTCAGGTCGTAGGGGCTCATCTCCATCTTCACCAAATCGCCCGCCGTGATCTTGATAAAATGCTTACGAAGCTTTCCTGAGATGTGAGCAAGGACCTGGTGGCCGTTCTCGAGCTCCACGCGGAACATGGTTCCAGGAAGCACTTGGACTATCTTGCCTTCTACTTGGATTGTTTCGTCAGCCATATAAAATCAGAGATCTGGCAGTACCGGCCAGGGCGGAATAGATGAAGCGTCGTTCCTTTCATATCCTTGCCATTAGTCAAGAGTATTCATACCCACCTAGCCCTACAGCCTCCACCATGCCTATTTCGCCTAAACCAGCCCCCGACTGCCCTTTCCAGAAACGATACCCGTCCGCCCTGCAACGCGACGACAGCTACTACATGGAACTCGCCTACAACCAGGCCATCGACGCATGGCGGGAAAACGAAGTCCCCATCGGAGCGGTTATCGAATACGGAGGCGAAGTAGTAGGAGCAGCACACAACCGTGTCGAATCAACGAATGACCCGACCGCCCACGCCGAGATGCTGGCCATCACCCAGGCCAGCGACTCGATCAAGAACTGGCGGCTCAACGAAGCGACGCTCTACGTGACCAAGGAACCCTGCCCCATGTGCTCCGGCGCCACCATGATGTCCCGCCTCAGGCGCGTCGTCTACGCCGTGCCCGATCCGAAAATGGGTGGGCTTGGCGGACTCTACGACGTGAACAGCTACCCGACCATCAACCACAGCCTCGAAGTCGAAGTGGGAGTGCTCCGCGCCGAATGCCTCGAGCTCCTGCAGGCATTCTTCCAGCTAAAACGCGACATGGGCAAAGGTTGCGTTTGACAAAGTTTATTCTTTCTTTAAAAGAAAGGCTTCCAATTTTCTAACGACCTAAAACCAACACTAAAACACTATGGCATACGAACTCCCCGCCCTCGACTACGCTTACGACGCGCTCGAACCACACATCGACGCACGCACGATGGAGATCCATCACAGCAAGCACCACCAGACTTACATCAACAACGTAAACGGCATGATCGCCGGTACCGACCTCGAGTCCAAGTCGGCCGAGGAAGTCATCTCCGACCTCGACTCCGTACCTGAAAACATCCGCGGCGGTGTTCGCAACAATGCTGGCGGGCACGCGAACCACAGCTTTTTCTGGAAGGTCATCGGACCAAACGGCGGCGGCGCCCCCGTAGGCAAGCTCGCAGCAGCCATCGACGCCGAGCTCGGCGGTTTCGACGCGTTCAAGGAAGCTTTCGCCAAGGCTGCCGCCACACGCTTCGGCAGCGGCTGGGCATGGCTCTGCGTCAAGGACGGCAAGCTCTGCGTTTGCTCCACTCCCAACCAAGACTCCCCCTTGATGGAAGGCGGAACGCCCGTCGTCGGCCTCGATGTCTGGGAGCACGCCTACTACCTCAACTACCAAAACCGCCGTCCTGACTACATCGCGGCATTCTGGAACGTTGTGAACTGGGAAGCGGCCAACGCGAACTACGAAGCGGCTCTCTAGCAAGAGACCACAGAATTTTGAATACAACAAAGCCGAGTTCCCAAAGGGACTCGGCTTTTTAGCGTGCCGACGCGAGGAGCATCCCCCGCGATCGCGAAACAAGAGCTTCCTATCGGACGAAGCTCGGCTGCGAAACCTTAACCCGTCCGCCTGAGATAACGTAGCTTTTACGCGTCAGCGTATCCACAATCTTAATTTCGCTACGATTCGCGCGGCGATGCGTGTAGACGAGATGACGTCCGTCGCTCAACCAGTGCGGCTCGATCGCGTCTCCGCTTTCGTTCGTCACAGCCGGCAAGCTTTTACCGAGCGTGGAATCGAAGATGATAATCTGGCGTCCCGACCCCATCGCCGCGCTAAACGCGATTTGATTGTCGAAGACCGGATTCCAGTCCGGTTGGGCGCAGTCGCCGCTCACGTTCGTCGCCAAGCGGCGGTAGCTACCGCCCACCGACGGCATCACGTACAGCTGAGGCCCGCCTCTTTCGTCGGAGGAGAAAACGAGTCGCGTCCCATCGGGCGACCAAGCGGGAGCCGCCTCCAGCCCACGAGACTTTGTCAGGTTCTTCATGCGACCGCTCGCATCGCGAACCCAAACATCGGAATTGGAACCTCCCGAAATGATCATGGCGATCCGCGAACCATCCGGGCTGTAACGAGCCCCTGTATTCAAACCTTTGTAGTTGGCGACAACCTCGCGGCTGTTTGTGCGGAGATCCAACTTGTAGATGTCCGGAAAGCCAGCCTTGTAGCTGGTGTAAACGATCGCGTTTCCATCAGGAGACCACTTAGGCCCGATAGAGCTGACCCGATCGTTGGTCAATTGCACGACACGCTGGAAGAGCATGTCCGCAACGCAAACTTCCGAGGAACCCGACTCTTCATTGATGAAAGCGAGCTTGCCCGCCCAAAATCCCTTGTCGCCACGACGCGTCTTGTAAACCGCCCGATCGATCGCCTGATAAACCGCATTCAAGGAGGTATCGCCCGTTAAGGTTTCGGTGAACATCAACTTCTCCGGAACTCCCGAGTAGATGGACAGCCGGGCGCTGTTCGACCCGACAGAGTCCACCGCGATCGCGAAATGCGCATCGCTCGCAGATTGCACAACTTCGAAACGGCCATCGATCCGGAAAGCCGTATTCAAAATCGCCTTCGTATTCGAATTTCCAGAACGCACCACAACCTTTGTGGCCGACGGCACCGCGACAACCTCGACCTGGCCTCCATCGATCTGGGCAATCGCGACACCGGCGCACGGTATCGCCATCGCAATTAGCAAGGCAGTTCGGAAGAGATTTGGTAGACGGAGATTCATGCGGCAACAACGCAGACTTGACAGAGGAGCGAATGTTTCAGGTTTCTGAGAAAAGGCCTTTTATGGTCCGTGATCTTGCAAGAGCAAGAGCAGGAACCGTAGGATGGCAAAATTTAAGAAACCCACGAAACAAGAGTGAGCCTCGAAAAAATCAACCAAGCCCTAGCAACCGTCAAATATCCGGGATTCAGCCGCGACATCGTTTCCTTCGGGATCGTTCGTTCCGTAGACTTCAAGGACGGCAAAGCAAGTGTATCGATCGCGATCACCACTTCGGACAACAGCATTCCGCCAGCGATTCGCGATTCCGTGGAAGCTGCCCTCAACGCAATACCCGAAGTTTCCGAGGTAGATGTCTCCATCGTGCTCACCGCCAACAAGAAGGCTCCCAAGCCCGACGGCTCCGCTCCTACCGAGGGCATCCCCGGCGTCAAGCACGTCATCGCCGTTTCCAGCGGCAAAGGCGGCGTCGGCAAATCCACTTTCGCGGTCAACCTCGCCTGCGCCTTCGCTCAAATCCTGAAGGAAGAAGGCAAAAAGGCGGGCATCATGGATTGCGACATCTATGGCCCTTCCGTCCCACTCATGCTCGGACTCTCCGGACGCCCCTACGTCGAAGGCGATTCGCTGATCCCTATGGAAGGCCACGGCCTGAGCGTCATGTCGATGGGCTTCCTTGTCGACGAGGACACTCCCGTCGTCTGGCGCGGCCCCATGGTCATGAAGACCATCCAGCAATTCTCCCAAAACGTGAAATGGGGCGAACTGGAGCTCCTCGTGGTCGATCTCCCCCCCGGCACTGGCGACGCCCAACTCTCCCTCGTGCAGACGATCCCCCTCAGCGGAGCCGTTCTCGTGACCACCCCGCAGCCCGCCGCGACCCAGGTCGCCAAACGCGGCGCTCGCATGCTCGAAAAGACAAACGTCAAGATTCTCGGCGTCGCGGAAAACATGAGCTACCTCGAGACTCCCGACGGCTCGCGACAAAATATCTTCGGCGAAGGCGGAGGCCCACAGACCGCAACGGACCTCAACACCGACTTCCTCGGCCAAATCCCCCTTGACCAATCCATCCGCGAGGGGGGAGACGCCGGTACGCCCATCGTACTCAGCCAGCCAAACTCGCAAGCGGCTAGAGTTTTCAGGGATATTGCCCAGAAGCTTCTAGCAAAGATACGGAGCTAAGCGTCGCCCCAACCCTAAATGAGCCCTTTCCCGATAAAAAGCTAGGGCTCTGAGGATGCAAAAAAGGTTGGCCTTGAACAAATTACCCTCAATGCTTTCCATTATAGTAAACGCAGTGACGAGCTGATTCCTCAAAACCGAGGACTCCGCTCTAGCAGCGAATCGCACCTTATGCCATCCAAGAAAACCAAGTCGAGCGGCCAACACGAGTTCGTCAAGCAGTCGAGCCTCTATCAAGAGTTCCTCGCCGAGCGTGAGGAAATCCTGCGTCACAAGTGGCTTGAGTCCGAGCGGCTCGGCTACGACATCGGTTTCGAACGGGCCCTCCTAGACTGGATCCGCAAACACCGCGACAGCTGGCGGGCCTCGCGACGCCGGCCTGAACCTAGCTGATATAAGGCTAAACCGATCGATTCCCAGCGACTCCGGACATGGGAACAAAGAAAAAGCGACACTCGAAAGTGTCGCTCTTTTTTTTGAAAGTCTTAGCGAAGCTCGCCTACTTGATCTCCTTGTGGATCGTGTGGCGCTTCAGGTGCGGATTGTACTTCTTCTTTTCGACGCGTTCAGTAACGGTCTTCTTGTTACGAGAAGAAAGGTAACGGGATACAGGCTTACCTTCAGCTTTAGCTTCGGTACATTCGAGAGTGATTACTTCGCGTGGCATGGTTATGTAGAAAAATTAAGAACGCGGAACATCTCAGCTCCGCCAGAGAATGCAAGGGGAAAATGCCTTTCCGCCGACGGAAACCGACCGCTAAAGAGACTTTCCTCCAAAAGACCGCTCCACGAGCGGCAAGGCGATCCCGTTTCGAAACACCGTGACCTGCCCCGAACTCGAGGAAACCACGATCGCCAAACAATCGGTCGCCAGCGAAATCGCAGCCCCCGCCGCATGACGAGCGCCAAGCCCGCTCGGTAAGGTTTGATCGAACTCAGGCGTATGGATCAGGCTTCCCGCGGAAGTGAGTACTCCATCCCCTTTGATGATGAAAGCGCCATCCAATCCCGAAAACTCCTTAACCGTTTCGTCCATGAACGGGCTGAGTATATTGCGATCCTCTTCCTTGTAGCCAAAAAATGGATTCAGGACAAGCGGCTTGGTCATGCCCTCCACCTTCTTGGTATCGCCCAAAACGAACAGCGTCCCGACCGGCCGGCCTTCCCTACCCTCGATAGAAAGCTCCATCGCAATGCCGATCACGCGCTCCAAAACCTCCGGCGAAACGTCGCCTGGCATGAAATTGTCGCGCTCCGCCAACAAGGCCTGGAACTCGTTTTTCATGTCGATCACCACCAAGGTATCAAACTGGTCGCTCCCCGGAATACCGCCTACGCAGCAAATCTTGTCCGAGGTCTTGAATACGCCACGCGTCAAGCCCACCAGAAACGCGGAACGCATCTGGGCAAGGCGGCCGTTCGAAAAGGAACGCACCTGGATCACTTCGTTGAAAACCGAGTCCTCGACATCCCCCTCCTTCGCTCGACGCGAGATCAGGACGGTCTTGAAATCCTTAAAACCTTCGGGCGGCTCCACCGGACTAGAGACAAGCGAATCGCCAAACACCGCGATCGAATCGCAGCGAGCCCCTTTCGCCACCCGCATCGCTTGACGCAGCATCAATCGATTAATCGAACTCTGCCGAGTTTTCTTGGGCGAGGTAAGGATGCCACCAAAAGCCGAAGTCAGCTGATCGTGCAGATCGTCGAGCGAGGCCGAGCGCAACAACATCTCCACGAACGCCTGGTCCTTCACCAGACGCGCCACCGCCGCCAACACATTCAAGTAATCGCGAGCGCCCTCTCCTGCGAGCAGAAGCACGACAAGATGGACCTTCTCCTGGTTCTTCGGCCCCTCGTAGTCGAAGCCCTCCTTCGAGCGCCCGATCGCGAACACGTACTTGCGACGCATCTTCACGCGCAAGTGCGGCAAGGCGACGCCATTGCCGAGGTAAGTCGTCATGGTACTCTCGCGCTGCAGCAGGCCTGGAAGCAGCCTCTTCCCTTCCAGATCCTTGAATCTGGACGTGGATACCTTGAGAAGCTCTTTGAGAGCGCCTTCTAGGTTGTCGCTATCGAGGTCGAGTGTACGCCTCCGCGAAAAATATCGGTCAAGTCTCATGTCGGGGCAAGCGATCCCCCCTGCGACCTGGTTAGGACAGTCTTACTTTTCCCACTCCAACGCGCCTTTCTTCAGCTCGTAGAAAAGCCCGACGACGAGCACTCCGAGGAAAAAGAGGATGGGGCCAAGAATCGGAAGGCTGTTGGCCACGAAATCGCGGTACACCAGCACCCAGGGGATCAGAAAGAGCACTTCGATATCGAAGAGGATGAAGAGCATCGCGGTCACGTAGAACTTTACGGAGAAGCGGGTGCTCGTCTTGCCGTCCGACTTGATGCCACACTCGTAGGCGTAGTTCTTGATCTTATTCTTGGAACCACGTTGGCCGAAAAGGACGCTTCCCGTGAGGATAGCGCCGGCAAGCCCAGCTGCGAGGGCGATCTGAATCAATACAGGTACGAAGTCAGTAACGGTCATGACGCAGGCTAAGATCCCCAATAACCGACTGATTTCAAGGCAAATGGTAAAAAGAGAGCAGGATCGTCCCACAAAAGTAGTCTAAGCCGCCAGAAACCGCCCCCCCCCAGGCCAGACCAAGCGGCGCCGAGCAAACAGGGATCCATCTTTCGAATACAGCCAATCCAGAATTGCAGGGGCTAGTCTCTACCTACTGGCAGAGGCTCCACACGCCGCGGCGTTGCGCAAGCGCCACCCCTTCCCCAAACCAGCGCGCAAAAAAAGCGGACCTCAAACGAGGTCCGCTTCGAAAGTATCGAAAAACGTGATACGCGATTACTTGTTGGAAGCTTGGTCGAGGATATCGCCCAAGTTCATCAAGTCGCCGCCGTCGCTCATGTTTTCGTAGGTCGCAGTTTCCTGAGCCAACTGACTGTCGTCGTAGTTCGCAGCCTTGATGGAGAGACCAAGACGACGCTCTTCGCGGTCGATCTTGATAACGCGAGCCGTCACTTCGGAGCCGATGTCTACGACGTCCTTGATCTTCTCTACGCGCTCTTCGCTGATCTGGCTGATGTGTACGAGACCGTCGATGTGATCCTGCAGTTCGACGAAGGCGCCGAAAGAAGTGATCTTGGAAACGGTTCCGGAAACAACATCGCCGATACGGAAACGACCGTCGATGTCTGCCCAAGGATCGTCAGCAAGCTGCTTCATGCCGAGGGAGATACGCTGGTTGCCAGTGTCCACGTCGAGTACCAACGCATCGATCTCGTCGCCCTTCTTGAGGACTTCGGATGGGTGGTTGATCTTGCGTGTCCAAGACATGTCGGAAACGTGAACCATGCCGTCGATGCCTTCTTCGAGCTCAACGAACGCACCGTAAGTGGTGATGTTGCGAACCTTGCCGTGTACGTGGGCGCCAACTGGGTAGTTGTGTACGACCATGTCCCATGGATTTGGATCGAGCTGGCGAATACCGAGAGAGATCTTCTCTTCGTCCTTCTGGATGCCGAGAACCACCGCTTCCACTTCGTCCCCAACCTTGAGGAGCTCGCTTGGCTTGGTGATACGCTTGGTCCAGGACATTTCGGTAACGTGCACGAGACCTTCGACACCTTCTTCGATTTCGATGAACGCGCCGTAAGGAACGAGGTTAACGACCTTACCAGCAACCTTAGCGCCGATTGGGTACTTGGCCTCGATGTCTTGCCATGGGTTGGACTTGGTCTGCTTGAGACCGAGGGAGACACGCTCCTTCTCACGGTTGATCTCGATGATCATCACGTCGATCTCTTCACCCTGCTTGAGCATTTCGCTCGGGTGAGAGATACGGCCCCAGCTCATGTCGGTAATGTGGAGGAGACCGTCCATGCCGTCGAGGTCGATGAACGCGCCGAAGTCGGTGATGTTCTTGACCACACCCTTGACGACATCGCCAGGGTTGACGCGCTCGAGGAGGTCGCGACGCTTGGAAGCGCGTTGCTCTTCGATGAGTTCGCGGCGGGAAACGACGATGTTCTTGCGCTCAAGGTTAATCTTGAGAACCTTGTAGTCGTAGGTCTGGCCAACGTACTGGTCGAGGTTCTTCGGTGGCTGGATATCGATGTGGGAAGCAGGAAGGAATGCGTCGACTCCCATCGCAACGATGAGGCCGCCCTTGACCTTGCCCTTGACGCGGCCCTGTACGATCGAACCTTCTTCACACTTGGTGATGATGTTCTCCCAGTTCTTCTTCTGCTCGGCCTTGTCGAAAGAAAGAAGCGGATTGCCTTCCTTGTTTTCGAGCTTTTCGAGGTAGACTTCGATTTCTTCCCCGATCTGGAGTTCGCCGAGATCGACGAATTCTTGGCCAGGAACAAGTCCTTCGGACTTACCGCCGATGTCGACTACGACTTCGTTTTGGCGGATTTCGGTGATGGTGCCCTTTACGATAGAACCTTCCTTGAGCTGATCGAAGGAGGTCTGGGCGAGAAGTTCAGACATTATTGAACTCATGATATGATTGGCGGTTTCATCTCGGGAGCTTCCATCCTCCTCGACGACCTACCTGAAGGTGAGCCAGCAAGCCGGCTCGGGTTTGATTTTTGAATAGCTCAGCCGGAAGCGGCGCGACTAGGCTGGGCTTGTTGTTTGTCGCAAGCGGGCAGAAATCGCAGCCTCGCCTGCCTTGGGCAAGCGAAAATGCGAAAAACTGCCACTATATTAGAAGAAAAGACGCACGTTTAGGGCGTTTCCCTAGCGTACGACCTTGTTGAGCGGGTATTCGATGATATCGACCGCCCCCAGCTCCTTGAGCTTCGGGATGATATCGCGCACCAGCTTCTCCTGCAAAACGACTTCCACCGCAGCCCACTCCCTGTCGGAAAGAGCGTTTACAGTCGGATTACGCAGGGCAGGAAGGATCTTGAGAATTTCGTCCAGGTTTTCCTGCTTCGCGTTTAGCTTCAGGCCAACCTTGTCCGCTGCGGAAAGCGCGGCTTGCAGCATCATGGCGATATTTTCGATCTTAGCCCGCTTCTTCGGATCTTCCCAGCTCTTCTTGTTGGCGATGAGCTTGGTGTTCGTTTTGAGGAGCGTTTCCACGATGCGAAGCTTGTTGGCCCGAAGAGAGTTACCCGTCTCGGTCAAGTCGACGATGGCGTCCACCATGTCCGGAACCTTCACCTCGGTCGCTCCCCATGAGAATTCGATTTCCGCTTCTACTCCGTGCTCGGCGAGAAACTTGCGTGTCATGCCCACGACCTCGGTCGCGATGCGCTTGCCCTGCAGGTCCTTGATCTCCTTGATGGGAGAGGCCTCCGGAACCGCGAGAACCCAGTAGGAAGGACGGTTCGAAGCGCGGCTGTAGACGAGGTCGCAAACCTCGACCACATCGGACTCGTTTTCCACCACCCAATCGTAGCCGCAAAGTCCGCAGTCGAAGAATCCGTGGTCGACATAGCGGCTTATCTCCTGGCTGCGGACAAAACGCCCATCCAGCTCGGAATCGTCGATACTCGGCTTGTAGGAACGCGAGCTCTTGCGTATATTCCAGCCGGCTTTCTGAAAAAGGCGGATGGTTGGTTCTTCGAGGCTACCTTTCGGCAGACCGAACATGATCAGTGACTGTTCTTGTGACACGACAGACTCAAAAAACAGAGACGCCCGAAGCCTCAAGCCAAATCGAATGCAACAAAATTCGATATTTTTACATTTTGTGATTTTACATTTGTTAATTATGGGTATTGTTGCCCATAACACTTACCGTTAATGACCTTGTTTCCGGATAAGTGGACCACCTGAGCTATTTTTCTCCCTTCTTTGGAAACCCACCACACAGTGCCCCAATTCAAAACCAGCATAACCAAATAGATCCGTCATGCCGACCAAACCTAAACCGCTTGTACTAATCGTCGAAGACGAAACCGAACTCGCCAACGTGATTTCGGAACACCTAGAAGCGGCCGGCATGCAAACCCAAGTTTGCAACCGCTGTGCCCTCGCGATGCGCTTCCTCAAGCACAACTTCGCTAACATCCTGCTCCTCGACCTCACCCTCCCCGACCAGAACGGCTTCGCCTTCCTCGAGGACCTGAAACGCGAAGACATCAACATCCCCACCATCTTCCTCACTGGAAACGATTCGGAAATCTCCAAGGTAAAGGGACTGGAACTGGGAGCGGACGACTACGTCACCAAACCCTTCTCGGCACCCGAGCTCGTCGCTCGCATCCACGCCGTGCTCCGTCGCGCCGAAGTCGCGCACGACTTCAACGTCACCAAAAACGTCAAGCTCACCGACGCTCCCTTCGAATTCAATACCGCTTCGGTCAATCCCACCTCCATGGAAGTCACCTTCCCGGACGGAGAGATCGTCAACATCGGCCGCAAGGAAATAGGAATCCTGTCCTACCTGCACGAGAACCCGGAAACCATCATCACCCGCAAGAACCTGATCCACTCCGTCTGGGGCATACACGCTGACATCCGCAGCCGCTCCCTCGACCAGTACATCGTGAAGATCAGAGACCTCTTCAAACGTAAGAACGCTCCACTGGACAACCTGAAGACCATCCACGGCATCGGCTACCAGTACGAGCCGTTGGTTCGTTCCACCGACGCGAACTAAGGCAACAAACCTTTTCAAACGAAAAGCCCTGTTGGATAGAGATCCAACAGGGCTTTTTCGTTTTCAGATTCGCATTGCGAGTCGATCAGCGACGATCGATCGCTTCGAGGTCGTTCTCCACGCGAGCAGGCAAGTAGTGGAAGCCATCCTCGTCCTCATAGCCAATTGGCGCCTCAGCAACGCTATTGAGCATCAACCAGGAACCAGCGACAATCATAACGCCATAGATAAGGAAAAACGTTTCGAGCATGCTTACTGTAACGGTTTCCACGGGCGCAACCTAAACCGAGACCATAGCATTGCACGTTTTTTCTAAAGAATCCGCTTCGCTGCACAATCTGAGCGTTTGCAGAACAAATTTCTAGCCCTCACGCCCTTTCCCGCTACACATGGGCCGCGTGGAACGAGACAAACTCGAACAAGCCAAATCCTTCCTCCTCGACTACCAAGCCAGACTTTGCGCCCGGCTAGAGAGCCTCGAGACCTCTCACGCGACCTTCCTGAGCGATGCATGGAAACGAGCCGAAGGAGGAGGAGGCATCTCAAAAGTCCTCGAAGGCGGTGAAACCTTTGAAAAAGCGGGAGTCAACTTCTCCCACGTCATGGGCGACAAACTTCCTCCATCCGCGACCGCCAGTCGCCCCCAACTCGCCGGACGCCCTTTCCACGCGTCCGGAGTCTCCATCGTCATCCACCCACGAAACCCATACATACCCACCTCCCACGCAAACGTACGCGTTTTCATCGCCCCCGCTCAGACGGACGGCGAAGAAGACATCTGGTGGGTAGGCGGTGGATTCGACCTCACGCCTTATTACGGCTTCGAGGAAGACTGCATTTCCTGGCACCAGCACGCCCAAGCTGCCTGCCAACCGTTCGGGGAGCACCTGTATCCAAAGTTCAAGAAATGGTGCGACGACTATTTCTTCCTCAAGCACCGCAACGAGCCACGCGGCATCGGAGGGCTCTTTTTCGACGACTTTGACGAAGGTGGATTCGACAACTCCCTCGGACTCATCAAAAGCGTCGCCGAGCATTTCATGGAGGCATATTCGGAAGTCGTAACCCGCAGAATTGACACGCCCTACTCGGATCGGGAAAGAAAGTTCCAATTGTATCGACGCGGCCGATACGTCGAGTTCAACCTCGTCTGGGACCGCGGCACGCACTTCGGGCTCCAGAGCAACGGGCGTACCGAATCCATTCTCATGTCCCTCCCGCCCGTCGTCGAGTGGAAGTACGACTACCAGCCCGAAGCAGGCAGCCCCGAAGCCGAACTCTACGAAACCTTCCTAAAGCCCACCGACTGGCTGAACAAAAATACCACAGCCTGAACACCTACAGCCTTTCCCTTTTCTCAAAATGAATTCCAAAGAACGATTCCTCGCCGCCCTCGACTGCCAGCCCCTCGATCGCCCACCGATCTGGGTCATGCGACAAGCCGGCCGCTACCTTCCCGAATACCGCGCCCTCAAGGAGAAATACAGTTTTCTCGAGCTCGCCCAGACCCCTGAACTCGCCCTCGAAGTTACGATGCAGCCCCTGCGTCGCTTCCCCTTGGACGCCGCCATCCTCTTCTCCGACATCCTCGTCATTCCTGAAGCGATGGGGCAAGGCTACCACTTCCGAGACCAAGGCGGAATCGGCATGGACTACACCCTCGAAAACCGCCAGCAAATCGAACAGCTGACCACCGACACCATCGAGGAAAAGCTCAACTACGTAGCCGAAGCGCTCAAGTTGATAGATGCCGAGCTCGCGGGCTCGAAAATGCTACTCGGCTTCGGCGGTTCACCCTGGACCCTTGCGACCTACATGCTCGAAGGCGGCAGCTCGAAAGACTTCGCCAAGATAAAAGCGCTCTTCTACCAGGATCGCCCTACCTTCGAGCTTCTCATGGAGAAGATTTCCGACGCCCTTATAGCCTACTTCCGCATGCAAAAAGCAGCCGGAGCGGACGCCATCCAAATCTTCGACTCCTGGGGCGGCATTATCTCCGGCGAAGACTACGAAGAAGCGTCCCTGAAATGGATGCGCAAAATCATCGACGCGGTCCGCGAAGAAGTCCCCATGATCATTTACGCCAAGGGCACCACTCCGCAAATAGCCCGCCAAGCTGCCTGCACCCCCAAGGCCATAGCGGTAGACTGGACGATTCCCATCGAAGAGGCGGCCGCTCAAGTCCCTTCCAATATTGCAATCCAAGGCAACCTGGACCCAGTCCTCCTAGATACCGAACCAGAGATCGTTCGCGCCAGCGCCACCCGCATCCTCGACGCGATGAAAAATCGCCCCGGCCACATTTTCAATCTCGGCCACGGAATCCACCCAACCGCACGTATCGAAAACATGGAAGCCCTCGTCGATACGGTTACGAATTGGAGAGCTTAGGCTAACCGCCCTCTACCAAGGCCTCCACCTCGGCCAAGCAAGGCACGGGATGGATCGACGGAAACCGTCCGCAAACCAAAGCAGCCGACGCTGCCCCATAACGTACGATTTCGCCCGCCGCGAAGTCTTTCGCGACTCCATAGGCAACTCCCGCCCTAAACGTGTCGCCCGCCGCCAGCGTATCGACAACCTCGATACAATACGGAGATAGGGAATAAACAGAGCCCTCGTGGGCGTAATCAATACTTCCCGCCCCAGAGGTGAAGATCACCAAACCTTGGCAAGTTTCCCTATAGCGCCGCAATAGTTCCTCACGCTCGACCCCCGGAAACTCCCGCTCCCTAAACTCCCCGGATATCACAATCGCTGCCGCCGCCCGAGCCAACAGACATTCGTATCCAACATCGATGGACACGAAAGGAGTATCGCTTTCAATACAGGCTTTCGCCACTCGCAACGAACTGTCTCCAAAAAACGGATCGAGAGCCACCACATCGGCCCGCCTGACCGCTCCGACGTTCACCTCGCTCCAGTGCTTGTCCTCAAGCCCAAACAAAGCCTGAAACCAACCAAATACCGTACGCGTCCCACCTCCGCACAGCACTACGTCCTTCCAGCCCTCGAACTCCGGATCGTAATGCATCAACGAACAGTCCACCCCGTATTTCTCCAGCGACTCTAGCAAAGATTCGCGAGTCAGCGAACCGAGATGCGTCCCGTCCAATTGAGTCTCCACACCCCAATGCGAAAGCAAGGTCGCCCCATTTGCCGCTTCACCGCCCGGTACGATGCTTGTATGAACAATCTCCCCGTAGCTATCCTCTTTTGGAAACCCATCCTTCAACTGGTGAATGGTAGAGAGCAAAGTCATACCATAAACGTACGCCTGAAGCGGTTTCGTCGATTGCCTGCTCACACCATTAAACAAAGAATCTAAATCCCCCCGTAGCAAGCGGCATTGGGGCATTGCCAAACTCTTACACACGATCTAGGACCGACATCTACCGAAGACATGCAAGACGCGATCATACTAGGAGGAGGCATCAGCGGCCTCACCGCCGCTTACCTCGCCCAACAAAAGGGCTTAGACATTTCCGTAATCGAGAAAGCTCCCAATCCCGGCGGCCCCATCTCCTCAAGCAGAGAAGAAGGATACCTCTACGAACGCGGTCCAAACTCCCTCCTGCTTCCGAGTCCTTGGGTCGAGTCCTTCATCCAAGAGCTAGGCCTTCAAGAACAGCTTCAAGAAACAGACCCAGTTGCCCATAAACGCTACATCGTCAAAAACGGCAAACCCGTAGCCGTACCCGGCTCGCCAATACAAGCAGTCTTCACTCCTCTCTTTTCCCTCAAAGGAAAACTCGGCTTCCTCCTCGAACCCTTTCGCAAACAGATTTCCGATCGGGCCGCAACCTCGGAAACCGTTGCCAGCTTCGTACTCCGCCGCATGGGGCCAGACTTCCTAGACTACGCCATCGATCCCTTCGTCAGCGGCATCTACGCCGGCGATCCCAACCGCCTCATCCTCGAACACGCCTTCCCGCTCATGCGCGGATTCGAGCGAGACGGTGGCTCCATTATTCGCGGAGCCATCAAGCATAAGAAAAAGCAAAAAGCCGACGGCACCGCCTACAAAAAACGCTCCGTCAGCTTTGAAGACGGACTCGGCATCCTCCCCAAAACGCTTGCTCGCAAACTCGGCAATCGACTCTGGACCGCATCGGAAGTGGTCGCCGTAAATCGCGTCGACGACGCGTGGCAAGTCACCTGGAAACGAGAAGGAGAGAACTTCGAAGGATTCGCCAAAAACCTCATCGTATGCCTTCCCTCCCACGCCATCAAACGAATCGCGTGGAGCAAAGGAATCAGCGACCCACTGAAAGCGTCACCAAACCTCGAATACCCACCCGTCCACAGCTTAGCCCTGGGATTCAAACGGGATCAAATCGCCCACGCCCTCGACGGATTCGGCGTACTCGTTCCCAGCAAGGAATCTCTCACCATCCTCGGAGCCCTCTTTAGCTCCTCCACCTACGAAGGACGAGCTCCCGATGGACATTGCCTGCTGACCGTAATGATTGGAGGAATTCGCCATCCAGAGCTCGCCGCCCTTTCCCCCGACAAATTGCTGCAAATCGCCCTGCGCGACCTCAGGACGCTTGTAGGCCTCAAAGGAGACCCCGCCTTCTATCGCTGCAGCTCCTGGCCACGGGCCATACCTCAGTACACCAAGGAGTTCGGCCCCTGGCGCGATACGCTACGAGGCCTCGAAGAAGAATACCCCGGCCTCCACTTCGGCGGAAATTGCGTCGACGGCATCGCCATGGGCGCCTCCATCCTCAGCGGCAAACGCTTATCGGAACGACTCTAAGGCAAAATTCGTTGAATTAAACAGCACCCCACACATCCCCCAAACCGATATGGGCACTCAAAGGTGGCTCGGCCGCTCCGCGGGCGATTGCGAGGCCTAAACCTCTCAGCTACGCACCGCTTTCGAAGCGGTACCCGACATCACGGATTGTCAGGATATGCCGCGGGCGAGCGGGTTCGTCTTCGACCTTCGCCCTCAAGGTCGTAACGCAGCGATCGACGCTGCGCTGCGTCACCAGCACGCTGCTGCCCCAGACCCGAGACATGATGCCCTGCCGCGTCAGGGCCTTGCCTTCGTTGACAAGCAGGTACTCGAGAAGCTGATACTCCTTGCGCGTCAGCTTGACCTCCGCGCCATGCTTGCGAAAGACGCACGAACGTCGATCCAGCGAACAGTCGCCGAACTCGAACAGCAGCGTATCCGCGCATCCGTGACGCCGCAGAAAGGCGCCCACCCGGGCGATCAGCTCCTTAATCGAAAACGGCTTGGTCACGTAGTCGTCGGCCCCCATCTCCAGTCCGCGCACGATATCCGACTCCTGTCCTTTGGCGGTGAGCATTATGATCGGGATCTCGCAGCCTTCCCTGCGGGCCGCCTGGCAGATCTCATATCCGTTGATGCCCGGCAGCATGACGTCGAGCAGGGCGATATCCGGGCCGCCATCCAGAAGCAGATCCAAGCCTTCGTCCCCAGTCATCGCCACCAGCGTCTGGTAGCCCTCGCTGGCGAAGTTGTCCTTCAGGCCGCGCAGCAAGACCGCATCATCCTCAACAATCAGTATCTTAGGCATAGGGTATTGTAATCTTGAACACGCTCCCAACGCCAAGCTCGCTCTCGAGATCGATGCTGCCGTGGTGGCTGGAAACGATGAATTCGACGATGCTCAGGCCAAGACCGACGCTGCCGGCGTGGGCGGCGTGGTGCCGGTCGACCTGATAGAAGCGCTTGAATATCCGCTTGCGCTCTCGCGGCGAAATCCCCTTCCCGAAATCCTGCACCGCGAAGGTCGCGCCGCCGTCGCCCCGGTTGAGCGACAACACGATCCGCCCCTCCGGACCGCCATACTTGAGCGCGTTCTCCAGCAGATTGCCGACCGCCGTCCATAGCGCCTCGCGATCGCCGTAGATTTGCGGGACATCCTCCGCGACCTCCACCCGCAAATCGTAGACGCGATCCTTGAAACGGTCGCGAAACGCGCTTTCCGCCTCGGCCAAGACCTCCCCGGCGTCGAGCGGAGCGAGCGTAAAGCTGTTCTTGTTTCGCTCCAGCCGCGAGAAGGACAGAAAATTGTCGATCAGATGCCCGAGTCGGCGGTTCTCCCGATCGATCAACTCGAGATACTCCTCGCGATTCACGAACGCGCTTCGTCGTTCGTCGCGCAGCGTATCGACCAGCAAACGGATAGAGGTCACAGGGGTTTTCAGCTCATGCGTCACCGTCGCCACCAGATCGTTCTTGAGCTGCGCCGCGCTTGTCTGGCTTCTCACGAATAGAACGATGGCGAAACCGGATACAAGCGAAAGCCCCAAAACAATGCCACCGATCCAGAAATAGGCGGCAGTTCGATCCTTGTCCGACATGCTAGCCTCGCGCTCAAGCGATTCGCTCGGACGCAATACCAGCCAATCGAACGGAGCGGCCAAGCGCAACCTCGCGGCAGTCGCCCCCGTCTCCATGGCGGTCGGTTCAGGAACGGCGTACTCCGCCAAGAATACATCGCCGCCGAGAGCATCGGACCAGCGCCGCGCGAAGCCGTCACGCCGAAACACCAGAGCAAACGCGTCCTTCGTATCCACAAGGCCAACCCAGGACGGCGTCACCACAATCGGTTCCAACGGCGGATTTCGCCCGTCCTGCCCCGACTCCTCCTGCCAAGCCCGGACTATTCGACGGTTCCGCAGCAAAAGCTCCACCCCTGCATCGTTCGACCGGTCACCGTACACGTCTAGCAAGTGATCGCGCTGCCCCGCTGGCAACGCGTTCTTCCCACGTCCAACAACAATCTCGTCGATCCGCTCACGCAGCGCTGCATCCAAGGTTTCAAGACGTTTCAAGCACAGTTCCGCCACCATGGCCGACACGCAACGCCCGCCATCGAAACGCTGGGCCAGGATGTCGTCGCGCGACAGCAGCGCCAACGCCACCTCGGGCAACGCATCGGAATCCGCAGCATCAAGCTGCGTCCGCGCCTCCGCCAACAGCGGTCGCGCCTTCGCTGAATCGCCAGACGGCTTCAGTCCATATCCAGAATTCCACGACATGGCCGCATCCGCTTCGTTGCTGCGCAACACCTGCAGACAATCGAAGCCGCCGTCAGCGGTCGCGGTCTCGAACGCCGTCCGCACGCGCGTATTCAGGCTTTCGCGAAATGCGATCTCCGCGTTTTCGAGCTTCAGGTCGACCGTCTTGCTCGCGAACTGACGAGCCACGATCTTCTCGCTCTCCACCGTTTTCCTCACGAGCCAGAGCACGCAGATCGACGGGCCCAGAAGGGCCAAAGCCCAGAGCATGTACGCTCCCCAGCTCTGAAACCTCCGCGAACGCCGACTCTTGAGCGCTACTCTCATAGCCAGTCTCCGACGCTAGACGGGCATAGCCACCCGGCCCCAAGACCGGATGGCTCACCGCAAGCTGGTTGCGCTTGAAAACGTCTACTCATGCAAGGTCGAGGCCAGCCTCACGAATGCGTCCAAATTCTCCTTCGCCTGCTCCGGCGTCAGGAACGCGTGTATGATAAAGTGCCGCTCATGCCCGAGCACCACGAAGGTGTAGCGATCCATCTCGGGCCCATTCTCGCCTGCGTCGCGATGCAGTCGATAGGCCTTCGCAGGCATGCCGTTTATATCCAAAGCGTCCTTCCAGATACCGGCGTATTCGTATTGGCCCGCCCGACGCGGCGCCTCATCGTCAATGATGAACTGAGTGAAGGCGTCGATGTTGGCCAAAACGGACTTGTCGCTGAACTTGGCGTTCTTGTCCGTGTAGAGACTGAAGATTCCGGTTTGGAACGGAGCCATGAAGTAGATGTTCGCCTCCGTCGTTCCAGGACGGCCCGGTGTCCGAAAGGCAACCCACGTGTCAAGGTGCTGGATACTGAGACCGGTCTCATCGTCCGTAAAGGTGGACTCGACACCTTCCCGGTATCGATCGACCTTTACGAGCTCCGATACGACACCTCCCATCTCGATCCGCACCAGGATGCGACGCTCGTCCGCCGTATAATAGTAGGTTTGCTGACTCCCCGCCAATACGATGTTGACGCGGTAGCAGTCCACTTCGCCAAGAACCGTTTTCATCGGCAATATATCCGCGATCTCGAATCGCACCGGAACAGCGACACCAGACAGCGTCACGAAAAGCGACATTTCGGTCGAATACCCCTTTTCCAGCGGAAACTGTCGCATGAGGGAAAGCGCCTGCTCGTTGTCGTAGACGTGGTTCTCAAAATCGAATGTCTTATTCTGGCCGGACTTTTCGTATTCAATATCCGCCGACATCGATTTTTCGCCATATTGGCAAGTGATCGTCCCAACCTCCGGCATCTCTATTTTGCTGGAGACGGACTGGAAGGTCTCCGCATCGAATTCAACCACCGTGTCTCGATCGCCATTGAGCAACACGCGAGACTCGACCTGCCACTGCGCACGCCCGCCTTCCTGAAGCTTTCGGTAAACGGTATAGCTATACCCAAGATCCATGCCCGAAGTCAGCGACCAACGGTACTGCAGCCTATCGCCATCGCTCCAGGGCGTCAGCTCCGGCGTGAATTCCTTGGGCAACACCTCTTTTGCAGCCTCGACCCAACGGGCCTCGTTCGGGTATTCCGCCACCAGCTTGCTCAGCGTCATCAAGGCGAGCTCCCGCTTGCCTTGGTCCATGTAGCACATGGCCAACCGGTACTTCGCCTCGGCCGCGAGCGAGCTGACCACATCGGCTTCGGAGAGAATCGCCAGATAGGCCTTGGCCGCGTCATCGAGGTCGCTCTCGGCTTCCTGCAGGTAGATCGCCTTTTCCAGACGGTCGGCCAAGGTGAGCGAGGATTCAGATACCGTTTCGGCCCGGCCGAGCACGGCGAAGCCGAGCCAGCAAAATAGCAGAGCGAGAGGGGTTAAGGAGCGTAGTTTTTTCATATCAGGGCCAGAATAGCGACTCTTTGTTACCCGCGTGTTACCTTCAAGCCACCAGTTTGTCCGATTTGCAAGAAGGGCATTCCCGGCTGGCTACCCATGCAAAGCTGGACAGACAGGAATACCCGTATGACAAAACGCCACCGCGCTCGTTTCCTTTTGCCAAGCCGAGCAAAGCAGCTTTCCTTGGCCAACTTCCTATGAAATTCGACCTATCCATCGTCTCCCAACACTTTCCCGAGTTCACGCCCGAGCAGATCTCCCAATTCGAAACCTACGCCGCCGCCATCGCCGAGTGGAACGAGAAGATCAACCTCATCTCCCGCGCCGACGTGGAAAACCTCCCCAAGCGCCACATCCTCCACTCCCTCGCCATCGCTAAGGTCATGGCCTTCAAGCCCGACACCACTGTCATCGACGTCGGCACCGGCGGCGGATTCCCCGGCGTCCCCCTCGCCATCGCCTTTCCAGAAACCCGATTCCTCCTCGTCGATTCCATCGGCAAGAAGATAAAGGTAGTGCAAGACTGCCTCGAACGCCTCGGCCTCGAAAACGCCGTAGCCATCCAGTGCCGCGTCGAAGAAGTCGACCGCCAAGTAGACTTCATCGTCGCCCGCGCCGTCACCCAATTGCCCAAGTTCATGGAATGGATCCGCAAGAAAGTTAAGCGCTCCAGCTTCAACGACCTCCCCAACGGCGTGCTCTACCTCAAAGGCGGCGACCTCACCGAAGAGCTCTCCTCCATCAAAGAAAAGCCCCAACCGCACCCCATCCGCGACCACTTCGACTACGACGAGTTCGACCAAAAATACGTCATCCACGTCCCCGTAAAACGATAGCTCAATTCAACAGGTGCGTCCGTTGTCCCAACGGACATTCCCCGACCTCCCTCCTTCATCCCTCATCCTCACCGAGTGCGCCTCCGCATCATTCTCCCGCCCAATATCGAGTCGGCCGCTCCCCGCGACGCCATTCCCACCAAGCTCGAGATCGCCCTTCCCAACGGCCAAAACGTCCGTCCCGAACAGCTCACCCCCGACAAGCTCGGCGAGCTCGACGAAGCCGGCCGCGTCGCCGCCTTCTCCCTCTTCCAATGGTGCGGCGGAAAGCTCTCGTCCTTCCTCCAGCTCGATCGCGAAAAGCTAGCCACCCTCGTATCCACTCTCACCGGACAAGAAGACTTCTACTGGGCAAACAAACCCAAGGAGCC
>JBNKSG010000028.1:0-26924 GCA_050297195.1 Opitutaceae bacterium
CGTCCTGCAATTCCTCCAACTCCGCCTGCGACCCGATTTCCTGAACAGCTAAAACGTCCGGCGCCGCTTGGACGATCGTCTTTCGCACGACAGCCTTTTCCGACTCCGGTTTCGGGTAGTCGAGGCGGAACTGCCCCTGCACCAACCGATCCATGGACAGGTAGTTGCGCAGGTTGTAAGTGGCGATTCGAATTTTCTCCGGCTCCGCGCGGCAGCAAACTGCAAGGGCGGCTGCCAGCAGGCAAAAGCAAATCCGCAAACGCCGCATCGCTACGACTGGGCTGTCCCTGCCGCCATCGCGGATTCGCGTTCGAGCAAGGTTGGATGCGAGTAATGAAAGCCGCTGTAGGCGGGGTGCGGATGCAGGTTGCTCAGGTTTTTCTCGCTCAAGCTCCGCAAGGCGCGGCTCAGCGGCTTCCAGTCCCCGACTACGTCGCGAGCGAATGCATCCGCCTCGTATTCATGCTTTCGCGACATAATATTAAAGAGCGGTGTCATCCAGAACGTGAAGAGCCCGCCAACTAGGGCGAAGAGAAGAAAGGCAATCCCGATGCTAGGATCGTTAAATCCGAACCCCTCGAAGAAGGCTTCGTTGTCGGCGAGGTAACCGATGATCCAAAAGCCTGCGAACATCATAACGGCGGAGCTCGCGATCATCTTGGGAATGTGCCCGCGCTTGTAATGCCCGATCTCGTGAGCGAGCACCGCTTCGATCTCCTCCTCTCCCAGTTGCTCGATCAGTGTATCATAAAGGACGATACGGCGAAACTTTCCGAATCCAGTGAAGTAGGCGTTCGAGTGGGCGGAGCGCTTGCTGCCGTCGATGACCTGGATCGCGTTGCACTTGAAACCGGCCTTGTCCGACATAGCCATGAGGCGGGAACGCAGCGGGCCATCCTCCAGCGGAGTGAGTTTGTTGAAAAGCGGAATAATCAACATCGGATACAGCACCATCATGACCAGCTGGAATCCGAACATAATCCCGAAGCCCCAAACCCACCAATACTCCCCCAGCCAACCGACTAGGCTGATAAGGAGCCAGAGCAGCGGAAACCCGATTGCCAAGCCGACGAGCGTACCCTTGATCTTGTCGCCGATCCAGAGGCCCTTGGTGCTGCGATTGAAACCAAAGCGTTCCTCGATGTTGAACTGCTCCCAGTATTCTAGCGGCAGGTTGGGTATGCTTAAAGCCATCATGACCACCACCAGAAAAAGCGCCGAGCTCCAGGAGGCGTCGCCCATCTTCGCGCTCCAAGCTTCGAACGCCAGCGGCAAGGCTCCGCTCAAGATCACCGCCGCAAGGATAGCCGCGTCGAGCAGGAGGCCGATCGTGCCGAACTTGCTTTTGACCAAGGTATACTCGTTCGCTTTCTGGAATTTCTCCTCGCTCATGATCCCCTCCAGGGCCGCCGGCATCGATTTCGCGTTGCGGGCAACTTGTCCTCGATTGAGGGCGTCGAGGATGAGTTCTGCCACGAGCTTGGAGGCAAGGGCTATAATGAAAACCGTTTCGAGCAGGGTCATGACCTCCAACCTTCCGAACAGCTGCCTGCCTGTCGAGCGCTGATTTCGTCATTAAAGCGAGAGTGCCAGCTCCGCGCATTTGCTGCGTTCATTTCCTTGAATCCCAAAGGCTTGGCCCCATAGTTCCTCCCCGTGAGCACCAACAAACAGGACATGATCGCGACCTTCGAGGAAGGCCTCGAAAAGCTGGAGACCATTGTAAGTGAAATGGAGGACTCCAAGCTTCCGCTCGAGACCTTGATCACCCACTACGAAAAGGGGAACAAGCTACTCGCCCAGTGCGATATCAAACTCAAGGAGGCCGAGAAGAAGATCGAAATCCTGAGGGCGAAAGCCGAGTCAGGAGCCGAGTTCGAAGCGCTCGAAAGCGAGCAATAGCCCCGCGAGGCCTCAAAGTGTTGGACAAGCGGAGCGGAATCGCTTCAGTTTCGCCCCCTTTCCCTCTTCCATCTTGAACGACGACAAACAGAAAACCGCTCCGGGCGAAGCTTACCCTCTCCTCAGTAAGATCAAGGGCGCCGCGGAATTGCGAGAACTCAACTCTGGGCAGCTCGAAGAGCTTGCCCAAGAGATTCGGGACCGACTCATCAAGGTAACCTCCGTAAATGGCGGGCACCTTGGGCCAAATCTCGGCGTGGTCGAGCTGAGCATCGCCCTGCATCTCGTCTTCAATACCCCGGACGACCAGTTCGTCTTCGACACCTCCCACCAAGGCTACGTGCACAAGCTCCTCACCGGCCGCAACGGTCCGGAATTCGAGGGGATCCGTAGCTCGGCAGGCCTCAGCGGCTTTCTTTCCCGCGACGAGAGCGAGCACGACGCCTTCGGCGCGGGCCACGCTGGCACCGCCCTTTCGGCCGCCCTCGGCATGGCCGCCGCTCGCGACGCCCTCAAGTCCAAGGACCACGTGGTCGCCGTTTGCGGCGATGCGGCCTTCACCTGCGGCATCACCATGGAGGCGCTCAACAATGTCGCCGAGTCCACCAAACGCCTCGTCATCGTGCTCAACGACAACGAGTGGTCCATCGCCAAGAACGTCGGAGCCATCTCGCGCTACCTCAACGAGCTGATCACCAACCCGATCTACAACCGCCTCCACCACGACTTCGGCTCCTTCCTGAAGAACGTCCCCGGTGGCGACCAGTTGATCAAGCTCGGCAAGACCGCCGAAAAGGGTTGGAAGAGCATGATGGTGCCCTCCTCCCTCTTCGAGAAATACGGCGTGCGCTATCTCGGCCCTATCGACGGCCACGACTTGCAGCAGGTCACCCGATACCTCGAATTTGCTCGCGACTCCGACGAGCCCGTCATCGTGCACGTGGTCACCAAAAAGGGCAAAGGCTACAAGCCAGCTCTCGACTTTCCGGAACGCTTCCACGGGACCAGCCCTTTCGCCATCGACTCGGGCAAGTCCAACGGTTCCTCTAAGCCCACGCCGCCTAACTATCAGGACGTTTTTGGCAAGGCATTGGTCAAATTCGCCAAGGCGGACGAAAAGGTGGTCGGCATTACAGGGGCGATGCCCTCCGGCACCGGACTCATCCACCTCAGCGACGAGGTTCCGGATCAATTCTACGACGTCGGAATCGCCGAAGAGCACGCAGTCTTGTTCGCGGCAGGCATGGCGACTCGTGGCCTCCGTCCCGTTTGCGGCATCTACAGCACCTTTCTCCAGCGGGCCTTCGACCAGATCCTCCACGACGTCTGCCTGCAAAAGCTGCCGGTCATCTTCTGCATGGACCGAGCCGGACTTTCGCCAAACGACGGAGCCACCCACCACGGCCTCTTCGACATCGCCTACCTGCGTATGGTGCCAAACCTCATCGCCATGCAGCCGCGGGACGAGGACGAGCTGGTCGATATGATGCAGACCGCGTTTTCCCAGGATTTGCCCGCCTTCATTCGCTACCCTCGCGGAGCCGGCGAAGGAGTCACCATTAAAGACGAGCCTGTTGCCCTGCCTGTCGGCAAGGCCGAAGTTCTGGAAGAGGGACAGGACGTCGTCATCTGGGCACTCGGTCCGATGATCAATGACGCCCTCGCCATCAAGGCCAAGATCGAGGCGGAAGACGGGCTAAGCGTTTCAGTGGTAAACGCTCGCTTCATCAAGCCGCTGGACAAGGAACTGCTACTCTCGCAGGCCAAGGAAGCGAAGCTGCTCGTCACCATGGAAGACGGAATCAAGGCCGGCGGCTTTGGCAGCTTGGTTGCGGAAACGCTCTTGGACGAAGGAGTATCCACTCCGTTGGCGCGAATCGGCTGGCCAGACGAATTCGTAGCTCACGGCGACAGCGTATCCGATCTGCGGGCACGCCATGGACTCGCTCCCGAGCAGATGCTCGCGGACGTGCGGGCTAAGCTGAAGACCGCTTCCGCCTAGTTTCCAACTTCCACCACCCCTATGGCTCAGCCGCTCTGCAGGCGAGCCCTGCGGCACGCTAGCGCTCTCGCTCGCGTTTAGCTTCGAGCAGCATTTGGTCAGCCTTAGCGACCAGCGAGAACTCGGGCGGATTGAAGTTGTTCCACTTGGAGTCTCTCACAAATGACATCAAGTCCGGGTCGCCGTAGGGCGTCTCGACGCCGACTTCCACCATTTGGGCCTTGCCCTCGTCGCCCAGCAAGAACTCTCGTAGGCCTTCGACGGATACGTCGATTCGCTTCTTCATAGCCCCTAGGTAGGCGTTCTGCCATTCGTCTTCCAGCAGCACCGCTTTCGTCAGCTCGATGAAGCGACCGCGCAGTTCCTCTTTCTCGGCTCTCGTGAGCCGGTCCTTCAAGCCATGAATACCGATGAATGCATCAAGCTCCTTGTCGATTTCGCCCGCTTTTTCCATGGCCTCTACCTTCAGCTCGACTTTAGCGAGACGATTCAATTCCACGCCGAGATCGAAATGTTGCACCGGTGGACCGAAGTCCGCGACGCCGATCTTTGGCAGCAAGGAAAAGTATTCTTCCTTCGCCGAAAGCGGTTTTTCCGCTCCCGCCGCTATCGGGTCCGGAGCCGGATGAAATTGCGTGGCGGCGGCTTGCTCCAGGTACACCTGAAAGTCGGCAGCGTTCAGGTTCTTTGAGGTTCGCGCTGCTAGGTCGCGTGGATCGGTTAGCGTTTGGAGATCAAATGGAATGTTGTTGAGTTGCATCGTGTCCTTTTAGTTTGAGGTCGGTGGTGGGCAGAAAAGGACAGGACGTCTTGCTAAGCACGACAGATGCCAAGAGCGTGCAGGACGGCGCAGCCCCCAGCGAAACGCCTTCAAATAGGCCTGCGGATCGTCAGCTCTCGTAACCCACTCATGAACAAAGAGGAAAAAACGGCCCTGCTCGGAATCCCCCTAATCCTGCTCCTCGGCTTCGGCTTTGCCCTTGCCGGCTCCAACGGAGCGCTCGCGCAAACGGATGGCAGCCTGCATCCATTTGCCCTAGCGGTGGGAATTGCCTTTGTCCTGCAGTGGCTCGCCTTCATTCCAGCCTACGTTTTCCAGACCGAGCGCTACTTCGACTTGGTGGGCAGCCTAACTTATGTCACGGTCGCCCTTATCGCTTTTCTGGGAGCAGCAAACCAGGGGCCACGGTCCGCGGTTCTGTTGGCGATGGTCCTAGCTTGGGCGGCGCGGCTCGGCTGCTTCCTTTTCAACCGTATCCACAAATCGGGGAAGGACGGTCGTTTCGATGAAATGAAGCCGTCCTTCATTCGATTTGGAGCCGCATGGACGCTGCAGGGCTTGTGGGTGACCTTCACTGCGGCGGCGGCCCTAGCAGCGATCGCATCACAACGTTCCCCGCAAATAGATGCTTATGTCCTGCTGGGCGGCCTAGTCTGGCTCGCGGGCTACCTCTTGGAAGCGGTCGCCGACTGGCAAAAGTCGCGCTTCAAATCCGATGCCAGCAACAAGGAGCAGTTCATCCGTAACGGGCTATGGGCCCGATCGCGACATCCCAACTACTTTGGCGAAATCGTGCTCTGGACCGGCGTTGCCATCGTGGCTTTTCCCGAGCTGGAAGGATGGGAAAACGCGACGCTCCTGTCTCCCGTGTTAGTGGCCATCCTTCTATGCAAGGTAAGCGGCATTCCTCTGCTGGAAGATCGTGCCGACAAGAAGTGGGGAGGCCGAGAGGACTACGAAGCCTACAAGCGCGACACGCCCGTCCTCGTCCCGAAGCTCTGGTGAGCGTCACGCAACCGGAACCGGATTTATCAAATTAAGGATCGCGCTTGGCAAACAAGCTTTTGCGGGTATTTGCTAAACTCATTGCCCTCGCCCAATACTCAATGCCTATGACCAAGTTGCTCGCCCCTCTCCTTGTTGTCCTGCTTTTTGTCTCTCCGCTTTTTGCGGGAGTCGAAAGCTTGCCGGTTCGCGGACTCAGTATTCGAGCTCCCAATACGGAGAATCTCGAATCGTTCATCCAATTTGTCGAAACGGAGCTCGCTCCCCGAGGCCTCAACCTTCTGGTACTGCGAGTCGACTACAACTTCGACTACCAAAGCCATCCGGAGCTGAAAGCCGACAATCCCTTAAGCCTCGAGCAGGTAAAGGAACTCGTTCAGATGGCGCGAAAAAACGAGATTCGCTTAATCCCTCAAATCAACCTGCTCGGCCATCAGTCGTGGCACAGCACCCTCGGCCCGCTTCTACGCGTGTATCCAGAATTTGATGAAACGCCGCATGTCGAGCTTCCTGCGCCTGGAACCTACCAGTGGCCCAACGACGATGGCCTCTACTGCAAGAGCTACTGCCCTTTGCACCCCGACGTTCACGACATCGTCTTCGCTCTGGTCGACGAAATAACGGAAGCTTTCGAAGCCGATGCCTTCCATGCCGGGCTTGACGAAGTTTTCTACATCGGCGACGACAAGTGCCCTCGTTGCAAAGGCCGGGACAAGGCGGAACTGTTCGCGGGCGAAGTGCGAAAGCTACGCGATCATCTCTCGAAGTCAGGCAAGGAGCTTTGGATGTGGGGCGATCGACTTCTCGACGCGGAGACAACGGGACTGGGCATCTGGGAAGCGAGCGACAGCGGGACGCACCGGGCAATCGATCTGATACCGAAGGATGTTGTGATTTGCGACTGGCACTACGAACGCGCGGAACCGTCACCCACCTACTTTGCGATGAAAGGGCTGCGCGTTCTCGCTTGCCCCTGGGACAAGCCCGAGGTTGCCAAGGCCCAGCTTCAGCAAGCCAACGACTTCAGGGCAAACGCGAATCCGAGTCTAGCAAAACGCCACCTCGGTATCCTGCACACTTACTGGTCCAGCGCGGAGCGCTTCATGGAACTTTACGAAAACCCGGAGGATGCCACGAAAAATCAACTCGGCCCCATAAAGGCTCTCGACGCCATTTTTCCGAAACCGCCTGAGCAATAGGAACTGGCATGAAAAGCCGGATACAGTCTATCGATGCGTTGAGAGCGCTCACCATGCTGCTTATGATTTGGGTGAACGACTTTTGGTCGCTCACCAAGGTTCCGGATTGGCTGCTGCATGTTTCTGCGGACACCGACGGCATGGGCTTTTCCGATGTGATCTTCCCGGTCTTCCTGTTTATCGTCGGCCTCTCAATCCCCTTCGCCCTGCGAGCTCGTAAGAAAAAAGGGGATACGCCGTCGCAGATCATTGTCCACATTCTCACCCGGACAGGGGCCTTGCTTCTAATGGGTTTGCTGATGGTAAACCTAGATTTCTACCACGAGGAGACGGCGATGCTTCCCAAGCCGATTTGGCAAGTTACCATGATCGCCGCCTTCTTCCTCATCTGGAATCATTATCCCAAGCAGGAATCGTGGCAGAAAAAGGCTATCGCCCTCAGGAGCGTTGGCTGGGGCTTGATTCTCGTCTTGCTCGCAACCTTCCGGAGCGATCCAGAGAGCGGATACAATTGGATCGAGCCGCATTGGTGGGGGATCCTCGGCCTCATCGGTTGGTCCTACCTCGTTTGCTCAATCGTCGCCTTAGCGGGTCGCGAACGCATCCTTCCCGCAGCGGCCGCGTGGCTCGCCCTTGCGCTTTTCAATGTCGGAGCCTTCGCGGGTTGGCTCGGCTTCCTAGACCCGATCAGCAACTATGTCTGGGTCGTCGGAAACGCATCGATCCCTGCTCTCACGATGGCGGGCTGCCTCGTCTCACTTCTTTTCATACGCTTCTCGGAGCGGGAGCAATGGCTGCGTTTTTGCCTGATAGCAGTCGTCGCGGGAGCGGGCCTCATTATGATCGGTTTCTTGCTTCGGCCCTTGGGTGGATTATCGAAAATCAATGGGACGCCGTCTTGGACCCATATCTGCACAGGTATCGCCATGATCAGCTTCGCTCTGAGCTATTGGCTGGTCGATCTCAAGAAGATCGACGGATGGAGCCGAGTCATCGCTCCCGCTGGGGCAGCGACCTTGACTTGCTACCTCTTGCCCTACCTCGCCTATCCACTTTTCAGTCAGATTGGTTTTGATCTGCCCGACATTCTTACATCGGGCGCGTTAGGGCTGTTGAAGTCGTTTGTCTTCGCTTTTGCGATCGTTGGAGCAACGGGGCTAGTGAATCGGCTGGGCATCAAACTGGGCATTTGAGTAGGAGCCGAAGATTGCTTCGCGAGCGAAGTCGTTGGCGTGAGCCCCCCCATGCGGTCTTAAGAAAGACCGACTCATGACTTTACCCGAACCGCTTTCGGTCTAGCCTTCGTGCCTTTTCCGTCAGACGCATGAGACCAGAGAACCCTTCCTTCCACTCACACCACTCACCTATGGGAGCGCTCGCTTCCTTCACCTGCGGGGCACACGGAGCCAAAGGCGGAATGGGCCTCGAGCTTCCGGGGCCGTATCAGGGCGACATTTCGATCGGATACTACGATGCGTCCGATACGCTGCATTTGCTGCCTCTTTTCGAAGGAAGCGAAACCTCGGAGTCGGAACGCTATGTGGAAGGTTCGGAAGGAACCGCGGGCAAGCAGCGCGTCCTGACAGACGTGACGCGGGAATACCTTTGGGCCACGGATCGCATTTCCGCCCCTGGCGTGAGCTTCGAAATCGTCACTCCCTTTTTCGCAATTCCCGATCCGCAGTACGCTAACCCAACCGAGCTAGCGTTCGCCTGCTGTCCCGTAATCCAAGCGTCGGTGACGTTCAAGAACGATGGGGACGCTCCCATTCGCGGAATCTTCGCCCTCGGGATCGACAACCGCTGGAGCAGTCTTTCCGAACGGACCAATGGGGCCTTGATAGGAGCTGTCAGCCGCGAACAGATCGGCTTCGCCACGCAAAACGAGGAAGCTTCTTGCTGGATGGATTTCGATCCGATTTCCGCGATGAACCGGAAACACAGCACAGCTGAATTCCTGCTGGGCCCGACTGCAGGCTTGGAAATCTACGTGCCTTCTGGAGAAGAGCGGACGCTCGAAATCACCCTTGGCTTTTTCAAGGCAGGAGTCGCCACCTACAATCGGGCGATGTCGTACTACTACACCCAGCACTTCACGAACCTGTCGCAAGTCCTTGAATACGGAGTCGCTTGCCGCGAGGAGTATATCGAGCTTGCGAAGGAGCGCGACGAAGAGCTCGCTTCCTCCAAACTCAACGACGAACAAAAGTTCCTCATCGCCCACGCGACCCGCAGCTACTACGGCTCCACTCAATGGCTCTGGGACGGAAGCCAATCCGTTTGGGTGGTCAACGAAGGCGAGTACCTGATGATGAACACCTTCGACCTCACCGTCGACATGCTGTTCTTCGAGATGCGCTTCAATCCTTGGACCGTGCGTAGCGAGCTCGAGCAGTTCGCCAGCCGTTACTCCTTCTACGACGAAGTATTCGATCCCCAAGATCCGGATACGCTCTACCCGGGCGGCATTTCCTTCACCCATGACATGGGCGTCATGAACCACTGGAGTCCAGCTGGTCGAAGCTCCTACGAGGTCGGTGGCCTGGATCGGGCCTGCTTTTCGCACATGACCTGCGAGCAGCTGACCAACTGGGTTCTTTGCGCCGGCGTGTACCTCGCCAAGACGCACGACGACGAGTTTCTGCGGCGCTACCGCCAAACCTTCGTCGAGTGCTTCCGGTCCCTGCAAAACCGCGACCACCCAGACCCAGCCCAGCGCGACGGGATCATGAGCTTCGAGTCCTCGCGCACCCGCGGGGGCGGAGAGATCACGACCTACGATTCGCTCGACCACTCGCTCGGCCAATCGCGACGCAACATCTACCTCGGCGGGAAGATGTGGGCTTCCTATGTCATTTTGGAAAAGCTCTTCGAACTGAGCGAGCTTGACGATCTCTCCAAGGAAGCCTTTGCCGCAGCGGAACTCGCTGCCCAAACCTTAACCGCCGGGTTCGATCCAGAGCTTGGATACATCCCTGCAGTCCTTGAGGATGGCAATACGAGCGCGATCATCCCGGCTATCGAAGCCCTCGTCTACCCGCATGTGATCGGATTGAGCGAGGTCACCAGCGAAGCCGGCCCTTACGGCGACTATATCAAGACGCTCAAGAAGCACCTCAAATACGTCATCGATTCCGGAATTTGCCTCTACGAAGACGGGGGATGGAAGCTCTCCTCTTCTGCCGACAATTCTTGGATGTCGAAGATCAACCTTTGCCAATACGTTGCCCGCGACGTGCTCGGCTTCGATTTTGGCGACGCCCAGTTCAAGGCCGACCATGCCCATGCCCGCTGGGAACGGGAAGGATCCAAGCTCTCCGCCTGCTCCGACCAGTTTCGCTCTGGCGTAGCGCATGGTTCGCTCTACTACCCGCGCATCGTAACGAATATCCTTTGGCTAAACGAATAGCGCGGGGGCTCCTCCCAAGAAGCCAAGCGGCCTCAGCTCAGCTTTCGCTCAGCCGCTTGAGCTCGGCTTCGTCGAACAGGGCATGCGCCTCGTCGAGAACATCCAGGATCTGGTCGGCGAAGGCGCTGCCGGAAACCTTCTCGCGCAGTTCCGCCCTGTCGTAGTCCTTGGCCTTATGTCCGGGAAACCAATGCTCGGCATTACCCAGCAAGTTGTACCGCATCTTGCCCCATTCCACGATATCCAGCGATTTCGCATAGGTGTAGAGGCGGAGGATCTCCTTCACGTTGACGCCACCTGGGAGCTCTTCCCACTCGGGAATGCCCTTCCACCAGCCCGCGCACCAATCGGCGCCAAGCGCCTTAACCATCTCCGCCCGGAGCTTCTCCTCGATGGGTTTCATCGTTTCCTCTGCGGTGTCGTAGTAGTCGAGCATCTCGAGGTGCGTATCGAAGTCTTGGGGACAGCTAACTCCCATACTCAAGGTGTGGACTTCCGGACGCGCCAAGCAGAACAAGGCGTTCCACTGCATGGGATGCAGGTCGCCGCATAGCTCTACGAGCTTCTCGGACGGTTCGTAGAGTTTGCCGCCCTTGTCGTTGGGGCTGATGATGAAGAGCCCCATATCCTGCTGCTTGGCAATTTGGATAGCCTCCCAGTTCAACTCGTTCACGAAATACCAGTGCACGTTGCAATAGTCGAACTGCCCGCTGGCGTTCGCATCGCAAATCACCTGGTTGCTGGCATGGGTCGAATAACCGATATGGCGGATACGACCTTGCTCCCGCAACTTCTGGGCAACCTCCATGCATCCGCCATCGCGAAGCACCCAGTCGAGGATTTCCGCATTGTTGATTCCATGAAACGAAAACAGGTCAACGTAGTCCGTTTTCAGATACGCCATCGACCTCTCGAAATTTTCCAGAAAGACCTTGGGGTCCTTTTCGGGAGCAACCTTGGTCTGCAGGATCAAGTCTTCGCGCTTGAACTTTGGCAGAACCAGGCCGAGCTGCATTTCCGACGATCCATAGCCTCTTGCCGTCTCGATGTGATTGGAGCCGACCTCCAGGGAAAAGCGGACCGCTGCCTCGAGATTCGCCTGCACGCCTCCCTTCAGATCTTTCAACGGGATGTCCGACCAGCTCTGCTGGAATCTCATGCCGCCGCACGTGATTACGGGCATCTTTATCTCAGTCCGACCATATCTGCGATACTTCATACTGGGTAGAGTGCTGCCTAAAAGCGCGAGCAAGGCCATTCAAAAACGAAGGCTACGCGTAGCCGGGAAATCGCTCTCACTATTTGACCGCTCGCGGAAGTCGTTGCCTACTTAAGCTATCAGTCGCTAACTCGGTAATCCCAGCTTTTTCCTTAAAACACGAATTGCCCGCCTCCGAGCATCGGCGATGACCGATTTCCACTAATCCCAACCTCCGCCTATCAGTATGCAAAAAATCCTTCTCAACGGAAACTGGACAGAGTCCCAAAATCCAAGTTCGAGCTTCCATGCGTTCAATCCGAGCAACAAGGCGGAGCTGAGCGAGCGAGCCTTCCCCGAATCGAAGTGGGAAGAAGTCGAAGCCCTGGTCGAGGCTGCCTACGATGCCGCGCAAGCGCTGCTGGACGTCAAACCTGCCACCCTTGCGGAATTTCTGGAAACGTACGCGAACAAGATCGAAGCGACCACGGAGCGACTGGCTGCGGTCGCCAACGAGGAAACCGGCCTCCCGATCACACCTCGCCTCGCAGGAGTCGAAATCCCACGCACAGTGAACCAACTTCGCCAAGCCGCCGCCTCGGCCCGATCTGGCGACTGGGCGCGCCCCACCCTCGACACGGAAACCAACATCCATTCCATATACGGCCCGCTCGGCGGCCCCGTGGTCGTATTTGGCCCCAATAACTTTCCCTTCGCCTACAACGGCATCGCGGGCGGCGACTTCGCTTCGGCGATCGCAGCAGGCAACCCTGTCATCGCCAAGGCCCATCCCGCGCACCCCTACACCACTCAATTGCTCGCGGAACTCGCGCTGGAAGCTCTGACCGAGACCGGACTGCCGCCAGCCACAGTGCAGCTATTCTACGGTACAGCCCCAGAAAATGGGCTGCGACTGGTGGCTCACCCGAAAGTCGCCGCAGTCGGATTTACCGGAAGTCGTCCCGGCGGACTGGCCCTCAAGGAAGCGGCCGATAAGGCGGGAACGCCGATCTATCTCGAAATGTCGTCCGTCAACCCAGTTTTCGTATTGCCGGGGGCACTACAGGAGCGAGGAACCGATATCGGCTCGGAACTGCATGGTTCCTGCACGCTGGGAGCGGGGCAATTCTGCACGAAACCTGGCTTGCTCGTCTTGCAGCAAAGCCCGGAAGCGACCGCTCTCGTTGAACAGATGACCCAAAGCTTTTCGGCGACGCCCGCCGGCATCCTTCTGACAGGAGGCGGTGTTAAGGCGGTTTCCAGTGCCGTAGAGCAGCTGAAAGCGGCAGGGGCCAAGGTCCTTGCTGGCGGAAACGTTGCTGATACGCCACATTTTGGATACGAGCCAACCTTGCTCGCCATCGACGGCGACGTATTCCTCAAAAATCCCAACAAACTGCAGAGCGAAGCCTTCGGCTCGGTATGCCTGGTTGTCGTGGCAAAGGGCTGCGACCAAATGAACGCAATCGCCTCCTCGCTCGAGGGCAACCTGACCGGCAGCATCTACAGCGATTCCAAGGGCGGCGACGATTCGCTCTACGGTTCGCTCTCCAAAATCCTCCGCAACAAGGTCGGGCGTCTCCTCAATGACAAGGTGCCCACCGGCGTTGCCGTTTGCCCGTCCATGAACCATGGCGGACCGTATCCAGCGACTGGACACCCAGGATTCACTGCCGTTGGCTTCCCTGCTAGCGTGATTCGCTTCAGCGCCTTGCACAGCTACGACAATGTTCGAGAACACCGGCTTCCCGCAGCCCTGCAGAAGAAGAACCCCACCGGTACGCTCAATCGCCTGGTAAACGGGAAATGGACCACGGCTGACGCCTAGCTACCTTCAGATGCCCCAAGTCATTCCCGTTTCCAGAGTACTCCCCGGCTCCGATCCGGTCTCCCGCTCGCGCACATCTGGCAAGCCGCCCGAGGGACGTTTGCCTGTATCCGAAGAACAACTTCGAACCGCTCCCAGCGGCGACTTGTTCGGGCTGACCCAAAATGCGGGTATGGGTTGGCGGGCCTCCGAAATCGGCCGCGACCCCTTTCTGATCATTAGCACCTCCGGAGGGCTCCGCGGAGCAGACGATCTACCGATTGCCCTAGGCTACCACACGGGGCATTGGGAAATCGACAAACTGGTCAAGGCGGCGGCAGAAACCTTTTCCGAAAACAAGGCGCTCCCCTTTTCGGCGACTTGCAGCGATCCGTGCGACGGCCGCTCGCAAGGGACGCATGGGATGTTCGATAGCCTGCCCTACCGCAACGACGCAGCGATTACCATGCGCCGGCTCATACGCTCGCTGCCGCGCCGCAAAGGCGTGCTGGGGATCGCCACCTGCGACAAGGGCCTTCCCGCAACCATGCTGGCCCTCGCTGGATGCAGCGACCTGCCGGGCGTCATCGTGCCCGGCGGAGTAACCCTGCCAGCCCCGGGAGCCGAAGACGCGGGCAAGGTTCAGACCATTGGAGCTCGTTTCGTGCATGGGACGATATCCTACGACTACGCTGTCGATATGGGCTGCAAAGCTTGCGGCTCTCCGGGCGGTGGCTGCCAATTCCTCGGAACGGCCGCCACTTCGCAAGTCGTAGCGGAGGCGCTGGGAATGAGCCTGCCGCACAGCGCCCTATGCCCATCTGGCGAACCCGTTTGGTTCGACATCGCTCGACGCTCCGCACTTGCCTTGCTCAACCTAGCCTCGAGCTCCACCCCGCTCTCGCGTATCCTAACTGATGAATCCATCGAAAACGCGATGGTCACCTATGCAGCTTTTGGCGGCTCGACCAACTTGCTGCTGCATATCCCGGCGATCGCTCACGCAGCGGGCCTCCGGACGCCGGTAGTGGAAGATTGGACACGCGTAAACCGCTCGACGCCGCGACTCGTGGACGCCTTGCCCAACGGACCACGAAACCATCCAACCGTGCAAGTCTTTATGGCTGGCGGCGTGCCCGAGGTCATGTTGCACCTGCGGGAAATGGGCTTGCTGCACCTCGACGCGATGACCGTATCGGGCCAAACCTTGGGCGAGAATCTCGATTGGTGGGAGCGGAGCGAAACCCGACTGGCGGCTAGGGATCGCTTAAGGACGCTGGACGGCATCGATCCGGAAGACGTTATCTTCGGACCTAAAAAAGCTCGAGCTGCTGGATACAGCTCCGCCCTTGTCTTTCCAACCGGAAATATTGCTCCAGATGGATCGGTCATCAAGGCGACGGCCATCGACCCGAGCCTGATCGACGAGAGCAACGTTTATCAACACACGGGGCGAGCTCGGATCTTCTCCCGCGAATCGGACGCAATTCAGGCCATCAAAAACAAGGGAGACGGTGGGATCGAACAAGGAAACGTGATCGTCTTGGCTGGATGCGGGCCGGCGGGCACGGGTATGGAAGAGACCTATCAACTCACTTCCGCCCTCAAGTACCTCCCTTGGGGAAAGCATATTCCGATTCTTACCGATGCTCGATTTTCAGGCGTATCCACTGGGGCCTGTATCGGCCACGTCGGTCCCGAAGCGCTTGCCGGAGGCCCGGTGGGCAAGTTGCAAGATGGCGACATCATCCAGATTCGCGTCGACCGCGAAAAGCTTGCTGGCAGTATCCAATTTATTGGGACGGATCCCAATGCCCTACTCTCGCCGGAGGCTGGAGCCGCTGAGCTCGCGGCTCGCCCCATGAATCCCATCATCGCCGCGCATCCCCATTTGCCAGCCGACACGAAGCTATGGGCAGCCCTTCAGGCGGCCAGCGGCGGAACGTGGGCAGGCAGCGTCTACGATGTTGAAAAGATCATCAAGGCCTTGGAAGCCGGAAGAAACGCTCTCGCTCGCGAAACGCCTTAGCCTCAACGCGAACTGTCGAAGTAACGATCAAGCTGCTTCACCCGCGCTCCCTTGACCCGCACGACAAAGGTTTTTCCATCGCCGAACCAGAGCGTCAGGAACTTTGCTCCCTGACCGTAGTTCACGCGACTCACGTCGCCCAACTCGTAGTGAAGCAGGTCCGCCTTGCCGCGCGGTTTGATCTCGATGCCTTTTCCGGAGATCGTGACGCTGCGCGGAAATCGCTTGAAGCTAAGCAGAGCGCCGACCACGAATGCGATTCCCATGACCCCGAGGCCGCTTGCCAACAGAGCGGCTCCGGACATCCAAGCAGGCAACTCGAACGCAAGCTCAGCCGCGAAAAGGGAAATTCCAGCCATTGCCGCGAGCGCGAACCCGGTTCCTAGGGTATCGCTGGTCGCATTCGAAAGCGCGACTTCAGCGGGACGGTCTACGTCGCCCCCCGGTTTCGGCCAGGATTTCGCGGGATTGGCAGCCGTCTGAGCAGCTTCCTGCGCGGCGGCCGTTTTTCCACTCGGCTCTCCTGCAGCTTGCATTTTTTCGAAGAGGAGACGGCAGCGTTCCGGGACCTGCTTTTCGAACGCCTCGCGAGTCGTCTTGCCTTCCTGCAGCCGGTCGAACTCGAAGCTGAGCTCGTAAAGCTGCTCGTAGGAGGTTTCGTCGATGCGCCCGCCGCCGCCACATTCGTTGCAGCCAAGCGAGCAGATCTTTTGTCGTTTCGCATCGGTCTCCAAGTAGACGCTAAAGGTCGTTTCCTTTTCGCAACGGCGACAGCGAAGCAAGGCGCAGGCGACTCCAAGATTGCGATAAGCGTGTCGGTTTTGATACATAAACGGGATCGTTAGTTTTGGTGTTCCGTTCTCGGAGGAAGGCAAACGGTAATTTACGGCAATCAGGGAACTGGAAGCTGCGTTTGCCTTCCGAGACGGCATTCGTCCAGATTCCTAATCCCCTACCAAAGACCCAATTATGAAAAAGTTACTACTCTCTCTCGTCAGCCTTGCCTGCCTCGCTCTCGGAGCGACAACCGTGAACGCGAACCATCATGAAGGTGGCGACGACGCCCACACGCCCGGAACCGTCATCCACGTCGTGACCGTATCCTGGAAAGCGGACGCAAGCGAAGAAGGCATCAAAGCCGCCCTCGATGGCGTGGTTACCCTCGCCAAGGAGTATGACGGAATCGAGCGCGTTTGGATCAAGACCATCAAGGCGCAAGGTAACCGCAGCCACGCTTTCGTCATGGAATTCAAGAGTCCTCAAGCCCTCAAGGACTACGCCGGCAGCCCCGCCCAGAAGAAGTGGTACGAAGTTTACTATCCCGTTCGCGAAGGTAGCACGACTTTCGACATCACTAACTAAACCACGCGACCAAATTCCTTTCCGCCCGTCCTGTGCCAGCAGAGACGGGCTTTTTTGCGCCCAGCGAAGCGCTTTTTCCCGCTGAAAACTCCTCCGCAATAGCTGCGGAGCGCTGGCAAATCGGAGAAAACCCGTTAAGCTATAAGGAGATGCCCACTAACAAAACTACCCTACGTTTTCTCGGAGCCGCAGGAACGGTAACCGGCTCCCGACACCTCATCGAAACAAGAGACAAGCGCATTCTTGTAGACTGCGGTCTCTTTCAAGGCCCCAAGAAGAACCGCCTCAAGAACTGGGACCCCTTCCCCGTAGAGCCAAGCTCCATCGACTGCGTCCTCCTTACGCACGCTCACATCGACCACATCGGCTACCTGCCCCGGCTCGTCAAAGACGGGTTCCGTGGTCCCATCTACGCCACGCATCCGACCGTCGAGCTAGCACGTATCCTCTTGGCCGATACAGCTCACCTCCAGGAGGAAGAAGCCAAGTACGCGAACAAGAAAGGCTTCTCCAAGCACCACCCCGCGCTGCCCCTCTTCAATCACCGCGATGCGGAACGCGTTTCCGATTTCCTCTACGGCGTTTCCTACGGGGACGAATTTTCGCCGATTGAAGGCCTAGTCGCAAAATACCGGGACGTCGGGCATATCCTTGGCTCCGCGTTCCTGAGCCTAAAGGCCATCGATCGCGAAGACGGCCCCAAGAAACTGCTCTTTTCGGGCGATATTGGCCGGCCCCGCGACTCGATCCTCCGCCCTCCTTCCCAGCCCTACAACGTCGACTACCTCGTAATGGAGTCGACCTACGGCGATCGGCTCCATTCGCCCGACAACGTCCGCAGATCGCTCGTCGAGGCCTTGCAAAAGGCCTTTGCCCGCAATGCCCCGGTCATGATCCCATCCTTCGCGGTCGGACGCTCCCAAAGCTTGCTCTACCTCATTCGCGAGCTGGAGGAAGACGGATCCATCCCCTCTGTTCCCATCTATCTAGATTCTCCCATGGCCTTGAAAGCCTTGGAGACCCACCAAAACCATTTGAGAGACCTCAACCTAACCTGTCGCGCGAAAGCGCTTTCGGGAACCGACATTTTCCGTCCCAAGCAGCTTCACCTGATCGCGAACCAACGGGATTCGAAGGCGCTGTGCAAAACGACCGATCGTTGCATTATCATTGCCGGCAGCGGCATGGTCGCCGGAGGACGCATCCTCCACCACCTTCGCCAAAACCTGCCGAACCCCTTGGCGACCGTGCTCTTCGTCGGCTACCAAGCGGAAGGCACCCGAGGTCGGGCCTTGCGCGAGGGAAAGCCGAGCATCCGCATGTTCGGCCAAGACATCCAGGTCCGCGCCCATATCGAGTCGATCGACGGATTCTCCGGACACGCCGACTACCTCGAAATGCTGGCCTGGCTGATGGCTTTCAACAAGCCGGTCAGCCGCGTTTTTCTGACGCATGGCGAGCCGGAAGCGTCCAGCGCCCTGCAAGCTCGGGTCCGCGAGGAATTCAATTGGCCAGTCACGGTAGCAGAAGAAGGAGCGCCCTATACCATCGACTTCTAGCAGCTAAAGGATTCCCAAGGCGAGCAACCAGCAAAGCGCCAGCAGGCCCGAGCAGAGAGCAAGCAGGCCCGCCTGAGCATAAGCCCCCAGCCGCTTGGGCAAAGCGGACCAAGCCGCTGCAAGCCCCAGCGCTCCCGCGTACCCAAAGGCCCAGAAATGCCCCGCCACGTCGGTGGGAAATTCGCCGCCGCCCATCCACGCAAAAGCGACACAGGCTCCGAAAAACGGAATCAGCCAATCGCGAGTCTGGATCTCGACCTTGGCGCGCAGATAGCTGCCCACTGGATACCCAGCAAGTAGGCCAAGTGCCCCGAAAACCGCCGTCGAGGCCCCGAGCGACGAAAAGCTTTCCCCCGATCTCAAGCACGCATTGCTGAGATTTGCCAAGCTCGCCGCAGCTAGGATCAAAGTCCACGCCAAGCCGTTTCCCAGATATCGGCATGCCAAATACGCAAAAGTCGATAGCCCTAGGAGGTTGCCCGCGAGGTGTCCGATATCGGCATGCAGGGTGACGGCCGTAACCGTTCGCCACCACTCTCCCGCCGCAAGCCCTTGGCTGCTGTTCACGCCTAGGTCTACGATCTTGGGATCTTCCTGCTGAAACCAGAAAACGACCATCAACAGTACGATGAAGCTGGCAGTCGGCCATTTGTTCTGCGACGGGGCCGACAGGTCCAAAACACTATGCGGCCAAAACTTGTTCTTGGCCGCCGTCGCATCGACCTCCCGTTTCAAGGTGTCCGCGTTCTCCCCCTTCACGATCAGCAAGAATCGCCCTTCCACGAGCCGCACCCAATAAGGATGTCCGCACGCCAGCACCGAAAGCCCCGCCTCGTGCGCTTGTCTCGCGGTCCGGTAGCTTCCGATGACCGCTAAGGCCTCATCCTCCTCTTCTTCCATGCTGACGGAAAACCTGATCCGAGCGCGCCCGCAGGCCAAGGCCGAAAACGTCCGTCTTGTTCTGGAGAACGCGGGCGGCTCGCCGTTACGGAGCTTGCAGCCAAGGCGTCGACTCCTCAGCGTCTTGGGCTTTTATGGCAGAACTCGGAAAACGGAACACATTGGCGATTCTCAACGAATCCCCTCACGGCCTCTACCTCGATGGCGAAGAACTGGGCGATATCCTGCTGCCCAATGCATTCGTACCGAAAAACATTACGCCAAACCAAAAGCTTTCGGTCTTCGTATACCTCGACTCCGAAGACCGTATCGTTGCCACCACCGAGACGCCACTTGCCGAGGTTGACCAATTCGCGGCCCTCAAGGTGCTGGAGGTGAACGAAAAAGTGGGCGCCTTCCTCGACTGGGGGCTCAGCAAAGATCTCCTGCTCCCGTATCGGGAGCAAAAAGGGCGCGTAAGAGTGGGAGACACCCGCGTGGTCCGCATCTACGTCGACGATGCCAGCGGCCGCATCGTCGCCAGCGAGAAGCACGCCCGCTTCATCAGCAAGTATCGGGCAACCTACAAGCCCCAAGAGCAGGTAGACCTGATCGTCATCGGCGAAACGCCCCTCGGCTACAAGGCCATCATCAACAGCTCCCATATCGGCCTGCTCTACGACAACGAACTTTCGGAGCCGCTCACCGTTGGCCAAAGCTTCAAGGGATACGTCAACAAGATCCGCCCCGACGGAAACATCGACCTGCGCCGCGACCCGTCTGGCTACACGCGGGTCGCTCCGCTCGCCGAACAGATCCTCGATGCGATCAAGGGAAACGGCGGCACCTTAAACCTCGACGACAAGTCGCCTCCGGAAGCGATCCGCGACGCCTTCGACGTCAGCAAGAAAGCCTTCAAGCAAGCCCTCGGCAACCTATACAAGCAACGCCTCATCGCCTTCGTTCCCGGTGGCGTCCAGCTGACGAAGGACTAATACGGGCCTTAAGCTCAAGCGACAGGGGCAGACCGCGCCCCTACCCATCCCCTACCGGACTTCCCCTACACCTTCGGTGAGGCCAAATCGCATCTCTGTACTCATCTCTCGGGAACCGCCGATAATTGGCCAAATTTGACTGAACACATTTCCGATTCGGACGTCATACATAGACGTTGGACATCGCTTAGCGAGTCCACATATGGGGTAATGGCGGGTCGCTTAGGGGTAGGCGGTCCGCCTTATCGTTGCCCGAGTGTTCCGTAAAATGGATACGAGGCTATACGGCTATTGAACCGAAGCGACGAGATGGCCCATCGGCGCGTCCTCGACCGGTTCCAGAATGAAGTCGCCAAACTGGTACGTGTAGCTCGATGGAACCAAGTTTGTGCGGATCTCCTCCATACCGGAGTAGAAGTGCAATTGCTCCGCCATCTCGTAGTCGAGCTTCTTGAAAAACGTGATGATTTTCGTTTGGCCTGCCCTCATGTCTCCGAGCGACTTGCAGTTGAAAGCTGCTTCTCCTAGGCGATTGTAACGCATCACGAAGTAGACATCCGAACTATCTTGCTGCGCGGTTACCCGAGCGGAAAACTGAAACCAGCCATGTTCTGCCGTAAAGCGGGGAGCCCCGCCCGACGAATCCACGCCCGAGCGAGTGTTTTCGAGGATCTCCACTTTCAGGTAGCCTTTTCCGAACTCGGAGCTGGAGAGCATGGTTACCTTCTCCTCCGAACTCTTGAGCAGCCCGTCGCCAGTAAAGCAATACGGCGATGAGCCTCTTACTTCGAACACCGGAATCCATGCGCCGTCCTCGAGGCAATGCAGGGCACTTTGAGCTTGAAGCGAGAAACTAGAAACCAAGCAAATTCCAATGAGGCAGAGCCGGTTTCTTATGTTTCTCGGATTCAATTTCATAGAGCGTCGTTGTCCCTTATACTATCGGCCATTTGTCCTTATTTTCAACGCCATGAGCCCCTATTGATAGATAAGTTACGAGCCTCTAGCAGGACATTTACAGGTCCCAGAAAAGTCCCCTACTGACTAGACCCTAGCGACCTCACCCTGTACTTAAACACCCCGTCTGCCCTACCTAAGGAACCGCTTAAGGCCGATGCGCAAAACGCGAGATGTATCAAGTCCACGACTACGCTTTTCCGATGCCTAATTTGGTTAGTTAACGAACGTAATACAAGGGCTTTACGTTTTCGAAAAAGGCTTATAGCTTACAGCCCATACTTTGAGCTCAACCCCTTCCATCGTTCTCGTCACGGGATGCAGTTCCGGCATCGGACTCGAATTGATCAAGCTTTTCGAGAAAGGTCCTTATCGGATCGTAGCTACCGCATTGCCCACTTCGCTCGAGGAATTGAAAGCGCAAGCCGTGGCCCAAAGCCCAAAGGTCACTGCAGAGGCCTTGGACGTGGCGGATTATGCTGCGGGTACAGCCTTGATCCGTAAAGTCGAGCGCGAGATCGGCACCATCGATATTCTGGTAAACAACGCCGGTATCTCCTACCGCTCCACGGTCGAGGACATGACCATCGAGGACGAACAGAGGCAACTTCAAGTAAACTACCTCGGCGCCATGCACCTTATCCGCGAATGCCTGCCAGCCATGCGGAGGAAACGTAGCGGACGGATTGTCAATGTCTCCTCCGTCGGTGGCATGATGGCGATGCCAACCATGGCCTCCTATTCCGCATCGAAGTTCGCCCTCGAGGGAGCAAGCGAGTCGCTTTGGTACGAACTGAAGCCTTGGGGGATCCATGTCAGCCTCGTAAGGCCTGGCTTCATCAACTCGCTCGCTTTCACGAAGGTGCTCTATTCCAAGCGGAAGGCCTCGGGCGAGTCTTCGAGCGAATACGGGCAACACTACGAGAACATGAAAACCTTCGTAGAAAACATCATGAAACGCACGCCTTGCACTTCAGCGGACGTCGCCAAGCGCATTTTCAAGATCTGCCGGAGGAAGAGGCCGCCCCTGCGAGCCGCCGGCACTCCTGACGCTACTATTTTCTACTATCTCCGTCGCATGTTGCCACGCTTCATGTACCATAAGCTACTCTTTCGGACGCTTCCCGGGATCAAAACCTGGGGCCCCACCGATACGGAGAAAATATCATGAGCAAAGACTTTTCAGATCTCGTCTTCCGACTCTTGTTTAGCCTGATCTTCATTGGGCTTGGCGGGGAACACCTCCTCAGCGACGATCTCATACAAAAACTGATGCCGGAGTGGATACCAAGCCCTCGGCTCGTATCCATCTTTTGCGGACTCGCACTCTTCGCAGGGGGAGCCATGATTGCTGTGGGGTATCGCCTCAAGGTGGCGGCGGCAATCCTCGGCACCTTCCTTGTGGCGGTAACTGCGCTTGTGCACGCCCCGGCCCTGCAAGGCCACCTCTCGCCGGTGGCTTGCCCGGAAGACCAGTGGATGTGGGATACGCTCCAGCGGAGCAATTTCGTCAAGAACCTCTGCCTCTTAGGGGTATGCACCATGTTGCCCTTCTACAGCACTGGAAGATGGTCCCTAGAGGCCATCTTGGAAGCTCGGAACACGCGACCGCGCTAGCGCAGTTTCTGAAGAAAAGGAACGTGTTCCTCCGCCATTCGCGCAGGAGGCAGGAAAGAGCTGATTTTAAGTTAGGCGGATTGCGGTGGTTACCCTAATCATAGGGCATCATAGAGCGCATAAGTAAATTTTGAATACGTCATTTTTTACTTTCAATGCGCTAGGAAACCCCCATGTTTCGTCGGCTTTCAGAAAATCGAGGAACTTTCCCGAATTCCTGGAAACTAAGACGAGGGCCGTCTTATCAGCGGCCCTCATCAAACAAACTACAAAACACAAATCAGAAAATGAAAACTAGAATCCTCGCTACACTAGCGACGGCCGCAGGACTCGTGTCTGCAGCCAACATCAACGCACAAGAACTCGCGTACTCCGTAAACTACGGTATCGAGACTGAATACGTCTTCCGTGGCGTAGAAATCGCAAGCGAAAGCCTCCAGGGCAGCATCGAAGCCACTTATGGCGACGGCTACTTTGGCGTCTGGGCTAACGAAGGTCTCGAAGATATCGACAGCAACGCTAGCGAATTCGACATCTACGGTGGTTGGGGCTACGCTCTAAATGACGCAATCACTCTGGACTTCGGTGGTACTCTCTACCACTATCCGGATGCAGATGGAGACGACTCCTTCGAAGCTTACGTCGGCGCGTCTTTCGACACTGTCTTGGCTCCTAGCTTCTACGTATTCCACGACTTCGACTACGAAACCTTCACATTCGAAGGCTCTCTCGGTCACAGCGTAGACCTGAACGAAGTTTCTCGCGTAGATTTCGGCCTCACAGCTGGCTACGTCGACTTCGACAACGGTGGTCAATACGCTTACTACGGAGCAACAGCTGACTACGTCTACACGCTCAGCGAGACGACAGACGTATCCGTGGGCCTACGCTACAGCACAAACGACAAGGATCTCGGACACTCCCCTGACGGAAACCTCTGGGGCGGCCTCTCCTTCACGCACAGCTTCTAGTTGTTCTCCTTCCTCGCGAAGGACCTCTTAGATTTTGGCCCGCTTCCGATTCATTCGGGGGCGGGCTTTTTTGTGGTTCATCTGCAAAAGCGGTGGAGACTGCTGTTTGCTCGTGTAGGCATCGAAGTTGGGCTGCCGCTTGCGGCCTGCCGCATTCCAGGTGAAAGCCACGATTCGGGAACCGGCCGGCGTAGCCCCCGACTCTCGTCCTTTTCGGGCAAAAAAAGTGCTGGCTCGGAGGCCCCCCTCCAAGCCAGCTATCCCTTTATTTGTTGCCTTGATCCTGAACCTTAGCGCGTTTCCGCGCAGTCCAAATTAAAGAAAAACTGATGCTAGACTAATGGTTAACTCTGGGTTTTTACCCCGATTAGCCGCTTGCATGTTTACCACTATCGTTGCCGATGCCACATAGTTAAACCAGATTCTCTGAATTTCCAGTAGCGGAAGCAGTTTTCGCGATTTATTCGCAAACCGGCTAGTTCCAGAACGCTGCCTCGGCATCCTGCGAATTTCGCGAAACGTCGAAGGCGCTGCCGCTTTTTGGGGCAGCAATCGACTGCGGAGCAAGTCGCGTGGGGCTGCTCCGCTCGGCACGGTTGCCGCAAAGGCTGGAGAGCTCGTTAATCGCCCGGTTCAACGAAACCGCTTGCTCGCTGAGCTCCCTCGCGGAAGCGGCGCTTTCTTCGGTGATGGCCGCATTGGACTGGTAAGCGTTTTCGATTTCGCGGATCGCTGCATTTACTTGCCCTACTCCATCACGGTTTTGGGTCACGGACTGGGCGATATTTGCGACCAACTCGTCAAGCTCAGCGGCTTTCGAAAGGATGTCCTCAAGACTATGGGAAACGCGCGAGCTCAATTCCACGCCATGCTGGCTCTTGGAAATGGAGTCTTCGATCCGCATGGACGTCTCCTGGGCGGCTTTGGCGCTGCGTTGAGCCAAGTTGCGGACTTCATCCGCGACCACGGCAAAGCCGGATCCTGCCTCGCCCGCACGAGCCGCTTCGACTGCAGCATTCAAGGCGAGGATATTGGTCTGGAAAGCGATTTCGTCGATGGACTTGAGGATTTGGGAAATTCCGTCGCTGGAATGGCGGATCGCGATCATGGCCGCTTCCATCTGGTCCATCTGCTGCTTGCCGTGATTGACCGCCTCTCGTGTCTGATTGGCGATGTTCGTAGCGGAATTGGCGGATTCGGCGTTTTTGCTAGTGTTTTCGGCGAGCACCTCGAGGGAAGCACTTGCTTCTTGTATGGAGGCAGCTTCGCGATTCGTCGAATCCGCTAGGGCTTGCCCGTAGCGGGATACTTCCTGCGAGGCGCTATCCACCACTTCGGCTCCTTCGCTGAGCGAGATGGTAATCTTTTGGATCTGTCCTGAAAGCGTCCCACCAAGCCAGAGCCCAAGCCCAGCCGCCAGCGAGGATCCTAGGAGCATCGCTGCCCCCGTAAACCAGGTAAGTTGGGAGGCGTCCGCTTCGAATTCAGCCATACGGCCAGCAGTAGCCTTTCGCTCGAAGGCTTGCACCATCTCGACGATTCCATCGATTTCCTTGGTAGGAGCTCGGTCGATTCCCTTCACGAGCTTGTCCACCACACGGTGAGCGAGCGGATCCTGCGAATCGTAGCTAGCAATGGCTTCTCGATAGGACTTGCCCAAGCCCAAGTGAGTTCTGGCTGCCTGCTGCACCGATTCAGTAGGGATGCCATTTGCTTTCAAAAGCGCCTGCAGCTCCTTGAGGTCCTTTTGAACGACCGACTCACGCTCCTGGAAATTTCCCCAATACTTGTCGAACTGGGACCGATCGCTTCCACGGAGCAGCGTGTTCTTCCACTCTTGTACCTGGATTTTGAAATTCACTTGCGCGGACCGTGCGAGATCGGTCGCATCGACCAAGAAAACGCCCCGATCGTAGATTTCGGAACTGACCTCAGTCATCGCCTTTCGCGATTCCCTCAACCCATATAAACCTACGAGGCCGATCGCGAGGCCGGTTGATGCGACGACAAGAAATCCGCCGATTAGTTTTTGCTTAAGAGTCAATTGCATTTGATCACCTTGCTTTCTAAAAAACACCGAACTCAAGGTTCGACTTAGTGGTATGTACCTATTCGGCTTTCAATCTCTTCAGCTAAGTAAATTCATCTAAATTAAGATAGATTTACTTCATCTTTGAAACGCACGCCTAGGCGGGGAGGAAGATTCCCCAGGACGGCTCCTTTCTGGAAAGCCTGGCAGTCTTACGCAGTCTGGGCGAGCAACCAGTCGATCAATTTCGCCATGGCGTTTCCACGATGGCTGAGACCTGCTTTTTCAGCGCTGCTCAATTCGGCGAAACTCTTGCTGAAGCCATCCGGAACGAAGACGGGATCGTATCCAAATCCTCCATCGCCGCGCCGTTCATCGATGATTTTTCCGCGGCACTCCCCTTGAAAAACCTGCTCTTCGCCAGATTTCGAAACGAGAGCTAGGTGGCATTGGAATCCCCCGGAACGATCGACATTGCCCAATGCGGAGAGCGTATGGAGCAGCTTGGTAGTATTGTCGGAATCGGTCGCATCCTCACCTGCATAGCGAGCGGAGTGCACGCCCGGAGCGCCATCGAGGGCGTCTACGCAAAGCCCACTATCGTCTGCCAGCGAGCAGGCCCCGTCGGGCAAAAGGGTCGCAAGGGCTCGCGCCTTCTTGAGCGCGTTGCCTGTGAAGGTGTCCTGGTCCTCAACGACCTCGGGCATTCCTCCCAGCTCGTTGGGGCCGCATACCTCGATGGACAAGCCTGCGGCGGCGAGCATTGCCCGGAGCTCCTCGATCTTATGGGCGTTACCCGTTGCTAAAAACAGTTTCATCTACGTCCAATCGCGCCGGATAGTTAACAAAGCCACGCATGAGCTGATCCTCGCCAAAAACCTCATGCCGCACTTTCTCCAGTCGGATCGCCTGCGCCAGGCGTTCTGTGCGCAGGCCTCGGTAGACCGACTTGGCCTTGTCGTCGCCCATCATGATCGGGGCTCGATAGTTGAAATGGTAGTTGAGCTCGCGCATGTGCAGCAACTCGCTCACCAGCCTGCTGCCGCCTTCGAAATACACGCCTGTTATCCCTACGTCCGCGCAGCGTTTCCGGAAAACGGAAAAAGGAACTTTCATGTTCTCTGCCGGAAGGACCCATACGTTGACGCCTTCGGTCTCGAGCCGACGGATGTAGCCGGTGCCCGCTGCATCGGTCGTCACCACGATCGTGTTGTCCCGAAAGT
>JBNKSG010000029.1:0-26723 GCA_050297195.1 Opitutaceae bacterium
GGCACGTAGCAGGCGGCGAGTGGAAGGAGGAGGGTGAGGAGAATCGCGGCACAAGGCCGCTTCCCACGGGAAATGGCGTCTTCGGAGAAGTCGCGCCACCTTTCGCCCGCGGAGCGGCCGAACCACCTGTTAGGCGTCGATTTCTTGGAAGCGGCTGATGGCGATTTCGATTTCATCCATGATCTCGTCATTGAGGGTATCGAGAATGTCCAGGGCCTTGAGGTTTTGTTCCAATTGCTCGGGGCGGGAGGCGCCGAGGATGACGGAGCTGACGTTTGGGTTTTTGAGCAGCCAGGCGATGCTGAGCTGGGGCAGGGTGGCGCCGAGCTTCTGGGCGATGGCGGTGAGCTCTTGCAGGACTTGGATGCCGCCTTGGGCTTGCAGGCGGGCGAGCTTTTCCTGCATCCAATCGAATTCGGTGTAGGCGAGGCGGGAGTCTGGTGGGATGCCGTCGTTGTACTTGCCGGTGAGGATGCCTCCGGCGAGCGGGGAAAAGGTGGTGGTGCCGAGTCCGATTTGGGAGTAGAGGCGGGCGTACTCGACTTCGAAGCGGTGGCGCTTGAGCAGGTTGTACTCGGGCTGCTCCATGGTGGGCGGCGTGAGGTGGTACTGTCGCGCGATGGAATAGGCTTCCATGATCTCTTGGGCGGACCACTCGGAGGTGCCCCAGTAGAGGATCTTGCCTTGCTGGATGAGCACGTCCATGGCGCGGACGGTTTCCTCGATGGGAGTGTCGGGATCGGGGCGATGGCAGTAGTAGAGGTCGAGGTAGTCGACGCGGAGGCGCTTGAGGGCGGCTTCACAGGCCTCGATGACGTGCTTCTTGGAGAGGCCGATTTGGTTGGGTTTGTCTCCGCCCCAGAAGACTTTGGAGGATACGACGTAGGTGTCGCGGGCCCAGCCGGCTTTGGCGATGGCGGAGCCCATGACTTCTTCGGATTGGCCGTTGGCGTAGCCTTCGGCGTTGTCGAAGAAGTTGACGCCTGAGTCGTAGGCGAGCTGCAGGCAGGCTTCGGCGGTTTTGTTGGAGGACTGGTCTCCGAAGGTAACCCAAGACCCGAAGGAGAGGGCGCTAACTTGGAGACCGGATTTGCCGAGGCGTCGGTATTGCATGCGAAGTTGCGGGTGCTGGGAGGGAAGTGAGAGCGTCTTCGGAGAAGCCGCGCCACCTTTTTTTAGGCGTCGATCTTGTCGATGCGGGGTTGGTGACGGCCGCCTTCGAATTCGGTGTTGAGCCATGTATCCACAATGTGGAGCGCGTCTTCCTGGCTGACGGTGCGTTCTCCGATGGAGAGCACGTTGCCGTCATTGTGGGAGCGGTTCCAGATGGCGATTTGCTCGTTCCAGCAGAGTCCGCAGCGTACGCCTTTGACGCGGTTGGCGACGATGGCTTCGCCGTTGCCGGAGCCTCCGAGCACGATGCCGCGATCGTATTGACCAGCGGCCACCGCTTCGGCGACGGGGCGAATGAAGTCGGGATAGTCGCAGGACTCCGTGGAGTCCGTTCCGAAGTCCTTGACGGAGTAGCCTTGGCCCTCGAGGTGGGCGATGATGGCTTGCTTGTAGAGATAGCCGGCGTGGTCGGAGCCGATTGCAACGGTGAGTTTGCTCATGGTGGGGCGGTGTTTAGGGAGAGGGTGGCGGAGGTTCAAACCAAAAAGGGAGCTGGGAAGATGGCTGCGTCTCGAAGGATACGCAATTCGCTTTAAGCTTATTTCAATACGCGCCTTGCGAGCTCTTGGCGGCGATGATAGTTTTACGACTACCTGGCCCCTTCGTGGATGAGGAATTTAATTGGAAAACGGACCATGCGGGCTCTGAAGCGTTTCGGGGCAGGGTTGTTGTTGCTCGAGTTGGGGGGCTCGAGCTTTGCCCAAACGCAGGTTTTGGTTTCCTATGAAGATGAGATGCTGCCGGTGGTGGCCATGAGCGGGTCGACTCCGGTGGTCGAGGTTTCTGGCGAGCGTATGTTGGTGCCGGATGCCCGTTTGCGAGTCGAGGGGGGCAGGGCGTTTACGGATGGCTCGATCGAGGTGCTCGAGCGAGACGCGCTTTTGGGGCAGGACTACGGCTCTCCTTTCGGAGGGTTCTTCTTCCGTTTTGTCGCGACGGTGCGGGCGGAGCGGGATTTCGAGGACTGCTATATCCTTTTTGTGATCACGCCGGAAAAGGGCGAAAGCACGTACTTGCTGCGGGAGATTCCGGACATCAACACCAGGGGGACGGAGCGGATCATGATCACCTTGCCGGTAAACCCGGGTTTTGGCGGCGGGACTTTCGCGTACCGCATCTTTTCGAGGGGGCAGGAGATTCGTCGCTACGAGTCCGATGATCCGATCGAGATGCAACGCGTTCGTGGCGGGGGGACCGAGACGAACGGGGGGAGCGTGAGGCGATCGCGGGAACCTGCAGGACCGGTAGAGCCGGCGGAAGTGCTCAAGCCGCGCTTGCTCGATTTTCCTGAGTCGCTGCTTGGCAAGATCGAAGGCGGTTACGCGACTGCGATCTATTCCATCGATCGGGAGGGGCGCGTGATCGAGTTTTTGGACTTTGCCGCAGATCACGTGGATTTCATCCCGGAGGTTTGGAAAACAGTGGTAGAATCGCGTTACCAGGCGGGGACTTACGAGGGGAAACCGTTGGTCACGACGGTGCGGCAAAATTTCTTTTTCAACGAGTTTGCACCGTTTTCCGAAGCCTTGGAAATGATTCCGTATCCGGAAACTAATGACAGGAACGCGAAGGCGCTCTACGCTCCTGTGCCGAAGCTGGAAGGGGGGAAGCCGACGGTCGTGAAGGTCGAACTATTGGTTGGCAAGCTGGGGCGCGTCAGGGATGCTCGGGTGCTCGAGGGAGCTGGCACGTCAGCAGCCAAGCTCTCTCTACAGGCGGTTGAGAAGTGGATCTTCTTGCCTGCAGTTGTCGAAGGCTATCCGGCGGCCCAAAGGGTGACGCTCCCGATTTCCTTCGGGATCAAGGAATAGTCGAGTAGTTCTGGCCGGTCTTGCCGGTGCCGTAGGCGGTGCCCTTGATCTCGACCTGCAGGTTTTCGCCTGCGGTGTAGTCGATCTTGACGGGCCCGCTCTTCTCGATGGGCTCCCTTTGACCGGCGACCATGGGGAAGTAGTCGAGCAGGACCTTGCCGGTGTTGCATTCGGTTACGGAGACGCGAACGTCGCCGGTGGCGATGAGGACGATGGTTTCGGTTTCCGCGGCAGGCGTTGTGGTGGCCGTGGCGGTGGTGGTCTGCTGGGTTGGAACGAGTCCGGTGGTATTGGTGTTGGCGTTGTCGTCAATGCCGCCGCTGGTGAGCGTGCGGAACAGCCAAATGATGACGAGCAGGAGCATGATCGCGATGACGGCGACGATGCCGATCTTGATAGCGGATTCCTTGTCGATCTTGTCGAGGAAGCTGACCTTCTCGTCCGTTTCCTCTTCCGCCCGCAACTTGTCGTCGTCGATTGGGGTGGCCGGGGCCGCTTTGTTTTCCTCGTTAACGAGAGGCGTTTGCTGGAGCTCCATGCGGCCGAAGAATTCGCGGTGCTCGCGCTTGGCGGCCTTGGCTTCGCCGAGGAGGTTGGCGTTGTAGTCGGTGATGACCTTCTCGCTGTTGACCTTGAGGAAATTGCAGTACGAGCGCAGGAAGCCGCGCACGTAGATGTCGGGTACGTTGATCTGGAAATTGTTGTTCTCGAAACTGTTCAGGTAATCACCGCGGATCTTCGTCGCTTCGGCCGCTTCGCGGATCGTGACACCCTTGCGCTTGCGCGCCTCTTCCAGTCTTTCGCCAATACTCTGCATCAGTTTCTGTGTTTAAACGGAATTTTTTGTAAAACAAGCCTCCATGATGATGAGAGCGTAGAATTACTGTTCGCGAAACTGTGCGAGGGTTCCGTGGCAATTCAACGAGCTGGCAATTGGGCGCAAAAAAAAGAGCCAAGCGGATTGCTTGGCTCTTTGGAAATTGGATTTGAGATCGCTTACTTCTTGAAGCGGCGGAGGCTGATCACTCCGAGGAGGGCAGCGCCGAGAAGGGCGAGAGTGGTGCCGGAGTCGGGGACTGGGTTAGGTCCTGGTCCTGGTCCTGGGTCAGGGCTGGTCGAACCGAACAGGCTGATGTGTGAGATTCCTTTGCCTTCCCAGTTCTCGAGAATTAGGTCTTCGCTGCCGTCCCAGCTGACGACGAAAGAGCAGATCGTCTTGCCTGCTTTGATTATGAATTCGTTAATCGAAAGAGGGTCCGTACCATCGTAACTGATCGTTGCTCCTTCCGCTTCACCTTCACCGTTAAGGTCCCAGATGGTGGAGAATAGATCTGTTTGTCCTTCTTCTACGCTTCCGTCAAAATTTATTTTGTAGAGGAAGTCGTGGTCGTCGCTAGAGGGCGTGCAGTCGACTAAGCTCAGATCGATGGTCAGCGCGCTTGCGGACACCGCGAGCGCAGTGGCTATGAGGGTGGTGATTAGTTTTTTCATGAGTCTGTAGGCTTGGGTTTTGGATTCAGGTTCAAGTGACGACAAGGAACAGTGCAGTTGGCGTGCCAATTGGCTCCATCTGAGTTGTTCGGATCTGGAAGTATCAGATAGGCAATGACTTAGGGAAATGGTAATTATTCGGGCTTCATTTGGTTTGTAAGTGAATTTTACACGAGGTAGGGTCTTTTTCCTATTGGGGTCCGTAAGTTGCAGATAGTCAGTTATTAATGGTGCTGTTGTGATATTAGCTTTTTCTGTCGGATGAGTTGACATGAACTTATTCCACACTGCCCATAGGACGTTCTAGTCGCTCTCGGAAAGAGGGAGGACGCAGTGTACCACCTCTTGGCTTTGGAAGCGGAGATAGTGAAGCGCATAGAGTGCACGGTTCTTGTAGATCCTCACCCGGAAACTCCTGAGGCGAAGGTGTCTTTGGTCGGGAAAGGCTTTGGGACCCTGAGTTCGATGGCGAACCCGAGGTTTTGTTGATCCCTTTGCTAATGCTGACTCCACAACCCATAGGGCGACGCCTGTGAAGAGTTGGTCCGAAAGAACCGAGCCAGGTCTTCCTAGACTTCATGGCGCGGTCGTTTCCTCGTGGACAGCCGCTAGGCGGTTTTAGACTGGTTTCTGAGGATTGGCTAAGGGACTTTTTGCGTTCAGTTAGAGGGGGGCGTTGATCTTTGTTTAGGGTAAGGGCGAGGAAAAGTGGGAGATATGGAAGTTTGAGTATGTAAGGTTTCAAGACAGCTGTCGGTTGCCCTTACGTTTGGTCGTTTGAGTGAACTATCTCTCAATCTTTTTACGTTTATGTAACGAGCGAAGCATCAGTCAGATGGAAGGGGTGAGGTTCGAGTGCGGGTGAATTCGCGCAGTTCGGTATGCCTTGTGCATGTTATTATCTATAAGATATATACTTATTAACCCTGACCAATCGATTATGAAAACGAGATTTAAGATATTCGGAGCGGCTATTGCCTTACTCTTTTTCGCTTCTTCGACGCACGCGATCAGTCTTGCGATCAATGACGGCTACTACCTTGGCTCGATTACCGACGGAATCCCCTCCAGCGATGCGAACGAGCTTAGTTGGGTGAACGAACTCATTGACCTGGGGCTCGGAGTTGTTGCTGCATCTACAAGTCCTGCAGGTGAAACGCTCGCCAGAAGTTTGAATGATTTCGGAGTGCTCGGTGATGCCGAGAATGGAGATAAAACAGATGATAACTCCGACCGAGTCGTTGGAAGCGACTCAGCCTACATACTTGGTAAATATGGGAACTCCAGTAGCCTGGGGCAAATTTCTCATGTCTGGTATATTGGGAGCTTGGCAGTTGGGACTATGCTGGATTTGGATAGCGCGGACTCGGGATTATCCCACACTGTATTATTCGATTCCGACAGACCAAATCCAAATCCGCCTCCAGAGGTGCCCGATTCCGGTTCGACCTTGTTGCTTCTTGGAATTTCGATCGCAGCGTTGAGATTCTTCGCCAAGCGTCGCTAACGGTTTCTCAGTTTGCTTTTACCAAGAAAGCCACCCTTTTCAGGGTGGCTTTCTGTTTCACGAGAGTGATCTGATCTAGAAACTTATCGATAAAGGTGGGGAAACAATCGAATTGTCCGGCGAGGTGACGTAGTACTCGATGGTGTGGCTTCCTTTCAGACCAAGGTTGTCGCGGTGCGAGCCGTCGTTTGTGGTGCTCGTTATTTGGGTGAAGCCACTGCCGTCGATGCTGCGATAGATCACAACGGTGTTGAGGCTCGAGCCACCTTCCCAACGGATATCGACGTAAATCTGTCCCTTGCTCTTACCTCCTGACAGGCTGGTAACGCTGAGCCCGTCTGGGGTGGTAACTGTGTTTGAGCTAGAAGAGAGCGATTCGAAGCTGACGGAGTAGGCAGCCACTCGGTAGCTGTAGGCAGTCGAAGGTGCGACTGACTCGTCGGTGAACGATTCGGTGTTTACTGGCAAGCTTGCGATCGATTCCCAGCCACTTCCGTTAGCGGAACGGAGAACTTCGTAGCCGCGCTCGTTGCTGGCGTTGTCAACCCAGCTGAGCTTGACGCTGGAGCTACCGACTAAGGAGGCCGTGATTCCGGTTGGGATTTCGGGCGGGAAGTCGTTCGCGTCAATATCGGTGCGGATGAAGAGTTCGTCTATGTTGACGGAGTCTAGGGATCGGGTTCCCTTGGAGCTGTTGGTGTCGATCACGCGGATGTGAACCGTGCCCGAAATCGTGTCCGGGAGTTGGCCGAGCAGAGTTCCGCTCGATCCGTTTTCGATTACCAGAGCCGGAGAGAGGCTGTTCCAGCTGCTACCTCCGTTGGTGGAGTATTGGATCTCGAAGTTGTCGCCCTCGGAATTTGATGGGGCGGATGCGGTAAGGCTGAGCGTGACCATGAGGCCTCCGCGGACGCCGTCGAACTGCCAACGGTGATCGAGGTAGCTGTGGCGATTGCTTGGCTTGCCGCCGCTTTCTACTTCAGTGATGCGTTGCGAGTTGCCGTCGGCCTTTTGAGTCGCGAGATAGCTTCCCGATACAGTGCCCGATACGGCCCAGTCTTGGCTTGCATGAGAGAAGACGTATGGTGGTGGGGCGTCTGTCGTAGCGGATGCTACGCTGGAGAAAGACTGTCCCCAGCTGCTGTAGGCACGAACACGGTAGAAGTATTGGGTGGATGCGTTTAGTCCGGAGTGGATGTAGCTCGAAGCGTTGGCGGCGAGTGTTGCGATTTGCGTCCAGTTCGATCCATCGAGCGAGCAGTCGACGTAGAAGCCGGATTCGTCGGATGCGTTGTCGTTCCAGCTCAAGGCGATTTGAGTGTCGCTCGCTGCGTTTGCGACCACGCTGCTAGGAGCGGGTGGAGGAGGCGGCGCTTGATCGGTGGTCGCGGAGCTGGTGTTGGAATAGGAGGAGCTGCCGCCGAGGTTGTAGGCTTTTACTCGATAGCTGTAGCTGGTGCTCGGCTGAAGGTTTGTATCTTGGAAGCCGGTCGCGTTGGCCCCGGTCGAAGCAATCTCTGTCCAGCTGCCGCTGGAAGTGGAACGTTCGATCTTGAACCCGTACTCGTCGCTGGAACCGTCGGCCCACGCGAGGCTGATGCGGTCGTAAGACTGGCTGGAACTTGAGAGGTTGTAAGGCGCGGAAGGGGGCGCGTCGGCTCCGATGATTTCAAAGTTGAAGCTCATGTCGGTGCCGGAAGCGCTGATGTTATAGATGCGATTGTTGGTCACATCGTTGGCACCGCCTTGGTAGGAATTCGTCTTTGGATTGGTGCTGGGGCTGAGCTCGTCGCGATAGCCAGAGCGGAAAACGTCGTAGGCGTCACCGCGGTCCGCGCCTCGCTCGAGGTCTCGAGCTCCGTCTGCTTGCAGAAGGGCGACACGGTAGTGGTTGGTCTCGTTGGTGTAGCTCGCGGTTTCGTCGATGTGGTAGATTGCGAGTCCGCCTTGAGGCATAGCGGATTCGATGCCGACCGGTTGGCGATTTTCGATAAGCAGGTATTCGCCAGATGGATACCCTTGGTCGATGCGGAATGCGTGGGGCGCGGTTTCGGCTTGGGTGAGCGTATAGGTACCGGCTCCGTCGATGACTGCGGGATTGACCCACCCGAGTTGAGACTTGCTCCATGCGCTCAGGTGAGGCGGGTGACGCTGGGAATTGTCGAATCCCCATGAGTTGGCCATCAAGCCCCAGGAGCCGATGCCATTGCCGATTTTTCCGTCCCCGTCGGAGTCGTCGCCGTCGTAGAGGTCGGGGAGGCCGAGGAAGTGACCGGTTTCGTGGCAAATGACGCCGATGCGACCGATCGTGGACCCCGAGGTGCCCCAAACCGCTGGGCTAATGTGATAGCTGCTGACGCGAACGCCTTCGCTCGAGTACCAGCTACCGAGGCTCCACTTGTGCGACCAGATACGGTCGGTGTAGTAAGCTCCGTCGGAGGAAGTTCCTCCCCACTCAGCTGCGTAGCCGGAATGGAGAAAGGTGATGGCGTCGATGTTGCCGTCTCCGTTTTGATCGAAGTCGGCGAAGTTGAAATTGGGATCGGCGTTGATGACGTCGAGCGCGTAGCGAAGGGCCTCGTGGATGGAGGAGGTGAGGCCAGAGCCGCCGCCAGCGTAGTAGGCTTCGGTTTGCGGAAGGTCGACCCAGTATGTCACGGTGGACTCGAGGCTGAGCTGTCCGTAGGACTTCTCTTGGAAGACATCCCAAACGCTGCCGGTAGGAGCCAAGGACGAGTGCCCGCCCGGTTCGTTCATCAGGATGTCCACATCGGAAACGCTAGGAAGGGCGCGGCCAGCGTGGTTGGCGAATCGGAGCATGACCACTAGATTCTTGAGGGAGCCTTGCCATTGGGTGGCGCTTGAGGCGGTGGGGGAGGCAGTCCCGCCCGCTTGTTGCGGGTCGCCGAGCTTGGAGTGGCGGAAGGCTGCGTCGGGCAAAGTGCGTGGAGTCAGGCCGAGGGCGGCTGGGTTGACCTTGCCGACTCTGTTGCCGCTGGGCACGAGACGTCCGTTGGGACCCTTTTGGGAGTATACGAACCACGCTCTGTCTCGGAGAACGGTATAGCCTTTTGAGTCGGATACCCAGTGGAAGTGCTCGTCGCCATGAATCTGCAGATTGATCTCAGAGCCATCCGGCTGGGTTTCCGTAAATCCATTGGGGTTGGCTGGCATCGCATTGGCGGCGCTCGCGAAGAAGAGAATCGAAAGGAGGAGTAAGCTGCTTTTGATGATCGTCTGTTTGTATTTGGTGGGAGAGAGCAAGTGGTCTATTAACATGAAGTCTGTTATCGGCTTCGAATTTTGTAGTCTGATGGGTTCGCTTCCAATCTGGGCGAATACGCTAAGAACAACCGATAACCTTGCTTAAGGTTCGTCGTTCCCAGCGAGGTTTTACCCGAATGGAAGTGTCGGTAAACACCCCAAATCCCATTAAGTTGCATAATTTTTTTCGCGACGAAGCGGATTCCAAACCCTAGCTGGGAGTGAGTTCCTGACTGCGAATACCTTATGCAGCTCTTTTCTCGCCCTGAGAAAATTACATCGAGTCTAGGTCGACGAGGATCTCGCGGGGGCTGGAGCCGTTTTCGGGGCCGACGATGCCGCGGTCTTCGAGCTGGTCCATGAGGTTGGCCGCTCGGTTGTAACCGATTCGGAGGCGGCGTTGTAGCATGGAGGTGGAGGCTCGCTTGGTGGAGCGGAGCACGTCGATGGCTTTGGAAAAGAGTTCGTCTCCGCCTTCGCCGTCCTCGCCGCCACCGCCGAGATCCAGCTCGTCGCCGGCTTCGATTTGCTTTTGCACTTCTTCCGCAAACTTTGGCGGTCCGTTGGCTTTGAGGAATTCCACGATGTCGGCGATTTCCTCGTCGGAGACGAAGGCGCCTTGCGAACGTACGAGGCGGGAGGAGCCGGGAGGGGAGAAGAGCATGTCGCCGCGACCGATGAGCTGTTCCGCTCCACCGCCGTCGAGGATGGTGCGGGAGTCGATCTTGGAGGAGACCTGGAAGGAGATACGGCAGGGCAAGTTGGCCTTGATGACGCCGGTGATGACGTTGACCGATGGGCGCTGGGTGGCGAGCACGAGGTGGATACCGGCGGCGCGGGCCAGCTGGGCGAGGCGGGCGATACCGGTTTCGATGTCGGCGGGGGCGACCATCATGAGGTCGGCCAGCTCGTCCACTATACAGACGATGTAAGGCAGCTTTTCGGGGATCTCGTCGAGCACGCCTTCGTCGCGGGGAACGCGAATTTCCAGCTCCTCTTGGATTTGCTCTTCGAACTTTTCGTCCTCGGTCTTTTCCTTTTCCGGCTTCTTTCGTCCATTGAAGCCGGCGATGTTGCGCACGCCCACCTTGGCGAACATTTCGTAGCGGGACTCCATTTCGTTGAGCAACCACTTGAGAGCTCCCGGCACCTTCTTCGGGTCAGTGACGACCGGGATGAGCATGTGGGGGAGGGAGTTGAAAACCTTCATTTCCACGATCTTGGGGTCGACCATGATGAAACGGAGGTTTTCGGGGCTCGAGTGGAAGAGCAGCGATGTAATGATGGCGTTGATACAAACCGTCTTACCGGCGCCGGTAGCGCCCGCGATGAGCAAGTGAGGCATCTTGGTAAGGTCCGAGATGATCGGCTTTCCGGATACGTCGCGGCCGAGGGCGATAGGGATTTCCGCCTTGGACTTCACCCAGTCCTCGGACTCGAGGATTTCGCGAATGCCGACCGGCATGGGAACCTGGTTTGGTACTTCGATACCCACGCAGCCCTTGCCCGGTACGGGAGCGAGAATACGCACGGAGACGGCACGCATGCCGAGGGCGATGTTCTTGTCGAGGTTCGAGATCTTCTCAACGCGTACGCCCGGAGCGGGGTAGACCTCGTAGCGGGTGATGACCGGGCCGATGTGGATTTCGCCCATGGTGACGTCGACCCCGAATTCCTTGAGGGTCTGCTTGAGGCGTTCCGCGTTTTCGGTGTGCTCCTCTTCGGAGTTGGCGCCTTCGGGGGCTTCCAGTTCGGCGAGGATGTCCAGTTTTGGGAAGGTGTAGTTGCCGGTGCTGACCGGCAGGGTGGCGGTGCGGGCTTTCTTGTTTTTTTCCGGCGCGACGATTTTGAGGACTTCGCCAATGGTTTTCTTCTTTGGTTCCTCTTCGGGCTCGGGTTCCGGGACGGCCTTCTTGGTGGTCGGGATGTTGATCTTGATCTTTGGCTCCGGGTCGATTTCGGCTTCGACCGCCTTTTTGCCTTTGGCTTCGCGGATGAGGGCCTTAGTCGCTTCGCGTTCTTCTTGGGCAAGGCGTTTGGCCTCGGCCTTTTCTTCCTTCTGTCGAGCTTTCTCTTCCTGGGCGGCGACCTTGGCGAGACGCTTGGCTTCGCGTCGCTCTTCGGCGGCAGCGGCGCGGCGTTCCCGCCACTCGGCGAAGGAGTGCTTAAAGAATTCGCCCGATTCCGGCAGGCTCGGGAAGACGATCATGGTTAGGCAAGCCAGGTAGATGGCGCCGAGGATGACGGCGGAGCCCACGGTGCCGAGGTAGACGTGTAGGAGGTTGTTGTAGAGCAGGTTTCCTACGGCGCCGCCGGAACCGGTGACGTAGACTTCGGGATTGGCGAAGGTCGTGCCGGTGGAGGTGAACAGGCCGGAGCCGGTGATCATGGCGACCAGCATCACGCTGCAGAGAATGAGCTTGTTGCGGCGGTCGCGGGCGAGGAAGGCTCCGCCCAGCCAGCCGACGAAGAGGGGCACGAACCAGGACATGCGGCCGAAGGCGGCGATGAGGAGTTCGGCGGATTCGGCTCCCAAAATGCCGACCATGTTGTTCTCGTTGGGGTTGGTGGAGCCCACGGAGCGGCCGATGGAGACTTGGTAGGGGGTGTAGTCTCCGAGGGCCAAAGCCAGCAAGACCGCTATGAGGAAGCACAGGCCAGCCCAGATGAAGCGGCTTTTCATGCTCGCTTGCTTGATGTCGGATTCAGGTTCTTTGGTCGAAGTTCGCTTTTTCGCCATTTGGAGGAAAGAGGGAGGATAGTGTCGGGCCGAAGGCAGGCGCTAGTCTTTTATGTAGAGTCGAGAAGATGGGAAAGGTTCGGCTTTGCAATTAAACTCTTCGGGAGCCTTGCGAGCCGATGGTCCGAAGAGAGGGGGCTTGGATGTGGATTCTGGAGAAAGAGGCGAGCGAAATTGAGATTGATGGCGCTTGTGGGGGACTTTGTTGGGATGCAGGGATTTACTGCTTGTTTCGACTTGGGAGCGAGGCTTTGGTTTGGTCTCGAAACCATCCTTATTATGTCCGCACCGATTTTCTTCAAACCGATCTACCAAGAACGCGTCTGGGGCGCCCGAAACCTGAGCGACGCTCTGGGAAGGGAGTTGCCGGAGGGAAAGGTGATCGGGGAGGCCTGGGAAGTGGTCGACCGGCCAGAAGCGCAGTCGATTGTCGCTAGAGGCGAATTCGAAGGTAAGACGATACGGGAGCTCATTTCCGAGCATGCGACAGCGGTAATGGGAGAAGGTTACGATCCGGAGCGTCCCTTTCCGATTTTAGTAAAATGGCTCGATTGCGCCGACCGGCTCAGCCTGCAGGTGCACCCGCCGGCGGAGGTCGCTCCCCAGCTCAACGGTGAGCCGAAGACGGAGAATTGGTATATTGCGGACTGCAATCTCGGCTCGTCGCTGATCGTGGGCTTGAAGAAGGGGGCTACTCGCGAGGAATTCGAGCGTCGGCTGAAAGACAGTTCGCTGGAGGAGTGCATCCACCGCTTTCCGGTTGAGCCCGGCGATTCGATTTTGGTGGAAAGCGGCCGCTTGCACGCCATCGATGCGGGCAACCTGATCCTCGAGATCCAGCAAAACTCCGATACCACCTACCGCGTCTACGACTGGGGACGCGTTGGCCTGGACGGCAAGCCGCGCCAGTTGCATATCGAGGAGTCGCTGGCCAGCATCGAGTGGAACGATTTCGAGCCGAGCGCCATGAAGACGGCGGGCGAGAAGGTCGTGCTGGCGGACTGCAAGGAGTTCCGCCTGGTCAAGTTCGCTTTTGGCGAGGAGAGCTCGTCCGTGACCATTCCAGCGGGTGAAGGGCGTTTGCTCAGTCCGGTAAACGGCAAGGTCAAGGCGAACGGCGTCGAGGTTTCGCGCGGCGACAACGTTTTGCTGTCTGCCGATACTGAGTGGGAAATCGCTGGCGAAGCGGGAGCGGCCTTTTTGGTAACGGAGCGTTTCGTTTAGGATTATCAGAGAGTTTTTAGCCGTGCATCGAAAACAAGCTTCCTTCTCTCGTTTTAACAGCAAGCGCGGCGGTGTCCTGAAGTCCGCCCTTGCATTGCTGACGGTGCTCAGCGCGGGAGGTGTCCTAGGCTGGATGCTGCTCATGCCCGGCGCCGTACAGATGGAGATCGAAACCCGTACCGGCTTTCCGGCGACGGCGGAATCCATGGCGGTGAATCCCATTGGCGGACTGTCGCTCCAGGGAAAGAACTTGGTTATCGGAAATCCCGGCACCTACGGAGGTGGGGAGGCCATGCTGGAAATCGAGAGCGTTTCGGGAAGCGCCAGTTTGCCGTCGCTCGGACGGGGCGAGATCTGGCTCTACGAGCTGGAGATGCATATCACCCGTGCCACCTTGGTGGTGAACGAGAACGGTCGCCTCAATCTCGATGCCTTTGCCAGCCGCCTGTTTTCGGATCCTGCAACGGGGGCGCAGCTCCCGTTTTTTGCGGAAAAGGTGCGGCTGGTGGTGGACGAGGTGGTCTTCGTGGACAACAGCAAGGTCGTTCCCTCGCGGCATGGCATCCGAGCTTCGCTCGATTCCGAACGAGCGGATTTGGAGCAGTCGCGGGACATTTTCGGTCCTTTATTCGAGCTAGCCCGGAGCGTAGGTTCGCTGCCGGTGCAGTAGCGGGAGCCGCTGGGATTTGTTCCATTGAAAATTTGCCCAAGGGGTTGGGAGGTGCACTCCCCATGCTTCTCTAAGGAAGCTTATGCGCATGAGTGCGTAGTGGCGTGCGGTTTGTTACGTTCTTTGGGCTGGGATCAGCCAGTTTTCGCTGGAAATAGCGATAGGATGAGCCGTGTTTGGCTCGCCTATCGGGCCGTTTCGCTCTCATGCCCAAAATCCACTCACCCAACCGAACTCAAATCGCGGTCGTGCTCGGGCAGGTGCTTTCTTTCCTGCTGATCATCACCTTTATTTTCGCGAATCAGCGCTATGACCTGCTGGCCAGCATTGGGGCCGAGGACAGCATCGTCTCCTTTAAATCAGCGTTCGTATCGGCCTGCCTCGTCGGGCTGGTAGGAGCCTTCAGCGTTTGGATCACGCTCCATTACCTGACCAAGTCGAACGCCATGCGGGACATCGTGGTGGTTTGCGCTTGGACGCAGCAGGTGAAGGTCGACGGGCGCTGGGTATCGTTCCGGGAATTCCTGAGCGAGCAGCTAGGCTATGCCGTTTCGCATGGGATGTGCGAAGAAAAGCTGGTGGAGCTGAGAGGCGAGGTTGAGATGGACTGGAAGTCGAAGGCGAAGCCCTCTTCCCCGGCGGTGGAGAGAAAACCGCTGGGCATGGTTCCCGTTCTCGAGCCCCAACAGGAGGACTGCAGAAAGCGGCTCTCGAAGGCTTCGTCCAACTAATTCTCGCCCTCGCGGGGAACCTTTCTTCTAAAAAGGGGCTCGACCTTGTCGAAAATCTCTTTGATTCCCGGAGGAACTGATCTAGAGAATCTCAGTTTGGCTATGGAAAACGCTAAGGATACACCAGAAGTAGAAGAAAACGTAGACGCGCAGACCGATGAGGCGAGCGCTGAAGCAGCAGAGGCTTCTGCGGAGGCAACGGAAACTGCCCCTGAAGAGGCGGTTGACGAAGCGACCGAGGTCGCTGAAGAGCCGAAGGAGTTGACGCTTGAAGAGCAGCTCGAGGCCGCGAAGGCGGAGGCTGCTGAGAACTATAATAATTACCTGCGGTCGGTTGCCGACCTCGATACCTACCGTCGCCGCGTGATGCGCGAGAAGGACGAGCTCAAGCAATACGCCATTTCGGGACTGCTGGAGGACTTCCTCCCCGTGTACGACAATCTGGGCCTCGGACTCATGTCGGCCGAGCAGACCTCGGACCCGAAGGTCGTCGTACAAGGTATCCAAATGGTGATGACGCAATTCAAGTCATTGCTCGAGGACAACGGAATCGCGGAAGTGGCTCCTGCCGCGGGCGACGACTTCGACCCGAACGTGGCGGAAGCCTTCCAAACCCAGCCCAGCGACGAAATCGAGGAGGGCAAGGTCCTCTCGCTCATGCGCAAGGGCTTCACCCTGAACGGTCGCCTGATCCGTCCCGCTTCTGTCGTAGTGAGCGGCGGTCCTGCGCAGGACAGCGAATAGTTATTCGTTAAGCAGCGAACCAGGAGGAAACCTACCCAGTGAAAGAAGATTATTACGAACTGCTTGGAGTCAGCAAGCAAGCGACCCAGGACGAGCTCAAGAAGGCTTACCGCAAGATGGCGGTGAAGTACCATCCGGACAAAAACCCGGGCAACCACGAAGCCGAAGAGAACTTCAAGAAGGTTTCGGAAGCGTACGAAGTCCTCAAGGACGAGCAAAAGCGGGCTGCCTACGATCGCTACGGCCATGCGGCCTTCAGCGGTGGCATGGGTGGCGGCGGAGGCGCCGGAGCCGGCGGTCCTTTCCACGATCCGTTCGATATCTTCAGCGAAGTGTTCGGCGGCGGAGGAGGAGGCGGCAGCATCTTCGAAGAATTCTTTGGCGGCGGAGGCGGTGGTGGTCGCGGACGCGGCGGCGCTTCTCGCGGGTCCGACCTGCGCTACGATCTCGAAATCGATCTCGAAGAGGCGGCCAAGGGCGTGGAAAAGGAAATCTCCTTCCGTAAGCCCACCACGTGCAGCAAGTGTTCCGGCTCTGGAGCGGAACCCGGCAGCGGCGTTACGACCTGTCCTACTTGCGCCGGCCATGGACAAGTTACCGCTTCCAAAGGCTTCTTCTCGGTTCGCCAAACCTGTCCCACTTGTAACGGCAGCGGCCAGAAGATCGAAAAGCCTTGCAGCAGCTGCGGCGGCGAAGGCCGCGTCAACGAGACCACCAAGATCAAGGTCAAGGTGCCTCCCGGCGTGGATACCGGATCCAAGCTCCGCTCCGCCGGCAATGGCGAAGCCGGTTCGCACGGAGGTCCAACAGGCGACCTCTATATCGTGTTGCACGTTCGTGACCACGATGTCTTCGAACGTCAGGACGAAAACCTTTACTGCGAGATTCCCATCAAGTTCACCCTGGCGACGCTAGGAGGGACCATCGAAGTGCCGACCTTGAGCGGCAAGGCCAGCCTTAAGATTCCAGCCGGTACCCAGTCTGGCACTACGTTCCGCCTCAAGGGCAAGGGCATGCCAAGCCTGCGCGGCGGTTACTACGGCGACCAGATGGTGCGGGTGAAGATCGAAGTGCCGAAGTCGCTCACTTCCGAACAACGCCAGAAGCTCGAGGAGTTCGCTCTCGCTTGCGGCGACGCGGACGACGGCGACGAGCCGAAGGGCTTCTTCGAAAAAGCGAAGAAGATCTTCGACTAAATCAACTTGTAGTTAGCTTTTGTGGACGCGGCACCCGATCGGGTGCCGCGTTTTTCGTTATCGAGCTATGTAGTAATAGTTCTGAATGTCGTGCTCGAGCCTGTGGCGATCGACGGTTTGGAAACCAGCGTCCTTGACGAACTGGACCGTCATTTCCTCGCCCCATGCGGCTCCCACGCCGAGGCCTCCTTGGGCGAGGGAAACGGTCATGCAATGCAGGCACGAAATGGTGTAGATGAGCGGTCCGAGCGGGTGTGACTTGTTTTTGGATACATTCGAAGAACCCGCGATGTCCTGCATAAGGAAGATCCCGTTTGGCTTGAGGGCACGGCGAATGCCGGCAAGCACGTGGTCGGGACGAGCTTGGTCGTGGATTGCGTCGAAAGCTGTCACGATGTCGAAGCGGTCAAGCGGAGCGTCTAGATTGAAGCTGGTCAGGTCGCGGACTTCGAAGCTTAGGTTTTGCAAACCATAGGCTTTCGCTTGTTCGCGCGCGAAATGAATAGCTTCCTCGCTGAGGTCGTAGCCGATGAAGCTGCTGTTTGGATAGAGCATCGCGAGTGTGCGAAGGGCGTAGCCTTGGCCGCAACCGATATCCAATACCTTGGCCCCATTGCGTAGCTTGGATTCAATTTCCGGGTCGAGCGGAAGGATGTATTCTTCGAGAGCGTTGACCACGCTTTGGCGACTATCGAGCGCCATGACATCATGGAAACGTGGATACTCGGAGTAGGGAACGCCTCCGCCGTTCTTGAAGCAGTCGACGATTTTGTCTTCCACGCTTCCCAAGATGGAAAAATATTGGGCGAGGTGAGCGAGGCATTCGCCTTCTCCGCCTTCGGTCAACATTGCTGCGTGTGATGCGGGCAGGTGGAACAGTTGTCCGTCTTCGTCGACGTCGACAATTTTTCCAGCCACCATGGAACCGAGCCACTCGCGAACGTAGCGCTCGTTTAATCCGGCTGCATCGGCTATTGTGTGGCTGCTAGCGGGATGCGGGAGCGACTTTAGGGTTTCGAACAGTCCTGTTCGGTAGCCGACGGAAATCATGAGCCCGAGGGCGGATTCGTTCATCAGATTTACGAAACGTTCGCCGAAGGCGTCCATTTTTTCAGGGTCGATTTGGGTTTGGCATGCGAGGCACATTGTCTTTTCGGATTTTGGTTTCTACCGTTTCAAGTGATGCGAGATCGCGAAAGTGGATCTCGCCGTTTCTGGAGGGCATCTTATCCGAAAGGGTGCGAAGTCGTAACTCGGCGAATTACGGTAGTACCGCTAGGAGACTACGGTAGCGCCGGGTAGATACCTCGGCAGTGCGCTAGATTAGGCCGAGTTGGCTGGCCTTGCTAGCGGCCTCAGTTCGCGTGCGGCAGCCAAGTCGTTCGACGAGGGAGGCGACGTGCATTTCGACGGTGCGAGGACTGATTTTTAGCTGGTCCGCGGCTTCCTTGTTGGAGTGTCCAGCGGCGATGAGTCGTGCGACCTCGATTTGGCGAGCGGTGAGGGCGGTGGCTTCGCTCGTTTTTGTCTGATGCAGGCGACGATCGCGCGAGATATTTCGGGAAAGCGGTCGCAGAGAGTGCCGTTTTGCTATTTCTTCGGCCTGCTTCCAAGCGAGCAAAGCTTCCGGACTGTTTCCCGCTTGAGCCTGTACGAAAGCAAGTCGCCAGAGGGTCCACGCCTGCTCGAATGGGAGACTCATGCTTTGGTAACCTTCGATCGCTTGCTGGAATCGTGTGATGGCAAGATCGGTTTTTCCGTGGAGCCAGGCGTCTTCTGCTGTGGCCGCGAGCAGTCCGTAGCGAGGCTCGGGAGATTCGCTTCGTCGAGAGATTGTGTTGAAAATATCGATACAAAGGGAAAGCTGACTCGCTTTGTTCTCCGAGGAATAGAACGAGGCTGCACAGAGAAGCCCTGGTGCAACGTCCTTATGGTCATCGGTTTCCTTCCAGAATGAGGTGAGCTGTTCGAAAGCCTCGAGGGCTCGGGTTGGCTGATCGGTTAGGACGGCATTTGCACCCATCGCCCAGAGGACGTAAAATTCGAATACGCGACCTCCGTGGATGCGATTGAAGCGGAGCGCTTCGTCGAGCTGTGGATGAATGTCCTGATTGCTCGTCTGTAGGGCGTGGATACACTGCTTCACGCAGAGAGCGGCGGCGAGGAGCTCGCCTTCAATGTTCAGTTGTCCGACAGCTTCTTCAATTGCCTTCAGGCTTTCCTCGTATTGTCCGAGCCGAAAGAAGGCGTAGGAAACGCAACTGAGACAGGCTTGGGTGCCTTCCTTCTGGTCCAGGGTCCGGCAGCGATCGAGAGCGGCGAGTTCGGAGTCGCGATAGGCCTCGTAGTTGGAGGCGTATTCGTTGATGTTGGCTTGGCGGCGGTAGGCGGTGGTGATTTGCTCGGGGAGGTCTTTTTCGATGGCGAGCGATAGGGCTTCGTTGAGCAATGTATTCGCCTCTTCGATACTGCCTAGCATCGCAGTGAGCATGGCGGCGTAGGCTAGAGTGTCGCTGAGTAGTGGCCAATCCTGGCTGGTTGAGGCGGCCTCGCGAACGATTTGAAGGGTTTTCAATGCGTCGCGCAGGTGGAGGGCGTCTCCTTGGACTTGAGCGAGGCGGCGGCGAAGTGAGTTGGCTTGTTTCAGAAGGCCTGCCTCTTCGGCAATGGCAGCTCCGGCGGCGAGTCGTTCGCGGGCTTGCAGATGGTCGCCGCGGGCGGTGGCTAATTGCGCGAGGCGTTGGTTTAGTTCGATCTGCTCTTCTAGGGCGCTCTCTTGGCGCGCCATTTCGAGGAGCTCCTCGAGGGCTAGGCTTGTTGCTGGATGGTCTTGGCAATTAGCGGCGCAGCGTGCCATCTCGGCAAGGGCGTTTTTCCGTTGGTCGACCTCTTCGTCGATGGGCCAGATTTCGAAGGCGGCACGTAGCTCCTCGAGGGCGGACTGGTAGTTGTTCGCTTTGCAATCGATTTGGGCGGCTTCGAGAAATTGAGCGCGAGCTTCAGCGTGTTGTTGAGCCTTGAGGTAGAGTTGAGCGATCTCCGCGGGGTTGGCGTGGAGGGCAAGATAGGTTTTCGCGAGGGTGAGTGAAAGTTGGCGCTTTGCGGACCATGATAGCCGAGAAAGGATTTCTTCGCGGCTGTCGGGTTCGGCGAGGCAGGCTTCGCCGTTCTCTAGCTCCTCGAGGATTTCATTGTCGAAGAGGGGGTCGAGGGCCAGTGGCTCGGTGCCGGATGCGAGCAGGGCTTGAATGGGGAAGGGGTCAACGAGGAGAGCCGCTTTGGCGAGGGCTTCGAATGAGGGGGCGGGTAGCGTTGGAATCTGAGTCGGCATCCAAGGAGTGAATTTAGGTTATTCTAGTGTGCCGGATAGCGCACGAATGGCGAGACTTGCTTAGCGGGTTTGTTTTGCAAAAACGCGCAGAGGGAAGGGCTCGCCGGAGCGAACACCTTCCCATTTAGAGGTTTTGTGTCGAGTGGCTCAGGTTTTTGGCCCAGCGCCATTGTCGGAATATTGGCCGGTGAGCGGACGCGGCTTGCTCTGGATCGCGAGCGTGGCGGAAGTTTTTGTTTTCCGCTTTTGTGTGGCCTTTGATTTCGGGCCTTGGCGCAGAGCCGAGTATTGGCCAACGACGATATGATCTGATGCTTGAACCATTCGGGGCGAGGGCTTGTTTCTCCCTTGTTTGACGTTTTGAGAGACTTCCGATGAGTATTGTCCTGCGGAAGCGGAGGCGATTACAGCCAAGGTGAGGGCTAGCGTTAGTGCTGACTTTTTCATTTGTTAGTATCCTATTCGAGGGTTTTTGGTTGGTTGTGAAGTATGTGCGAGTGGCATCCTAGAACGCCTTCGGTTCGCAGAGGCAGGAGGCGATTGGGGGCGTATCCGCGTTTGCCCATACCTCTGCGAGTTGATCGGAGATCCCCATTGTCTCGAAGCTGTTCTTCTTTTGCGCGTTGAGCGCGTTGCGTAGGCCTATCAGCCCCCAGCCGTTGTCTCGGTTTCGTTTGAGGTCTTCGCGGTAGAGCGTTTCCGCTTCGGCATAGTGGCCTTGCGACATGAGCAAGGCGCCAAGGGCGTGGCGAACTGGGAGCATCCATCCGGGAGGTTCGTCGTATACGAGCGCGTCTTCCGCTTCGATGCCTTTGCGGAGAGTGCTGAAGGCCCTCTCGAACTTGCCCTCGCGGAAGAGGAGCTCGCCCTCGATCATTGCTCGAGCGATGGGGAGAACTTGGTCTACGCGATTGTTGAAGATGTACCAATCCTCAGGGATAGCTGCTACGGCTTTTTCAAAGGCAGCCATTTCGACTCGAGCCTGTTCGGTTTTACCGAGTGCCGAGCAAGCGATCGATCGAGCGTATCGCCGTACCGCAATACTGACGAATCGATAATCTGGATACTCTGGCTCTTGAAGGATCTCCTCCCATTTCCCGAACCGGATCATGACGTGAAAGGTGGTTGGCATAATTCCATCCATGATACCGGCGAGTTCCCTGAGGGCGTCTTCCGGCATTTCTCTCTCAAGATTGCGGGCGGCTTCTAGCGCATCGTCGTAGCGTCCGGACATCATGGCGGCGTACGCTAGAAAGTGTAGATTGTGAGCGTAGTAGATGGAGTACATGAAAGGTTTGGGAGCGACGGCGAAGTAGGTGCGATCTGCTGAAACGGCTTGGGCGTTCGAGTCGACGGCATCGTTGTAGCGTCCCACGCGGACGTAGATATGGGATGGCATGTGGACGAGGTGCCCGGATCCTGGAACGAGGGATTGCAAGCGGTCTGCTGCGGCTATGGCTCGATCTGGATTTTGCGACGCCTCCACCGCGTGGATGTAGAAATGGTTGGCGCCAGGGTGATTTGGATACATCGCTATCGCGCCTTCGAGAACGTTAACAATTTCCTGAATGCGGCCTTGGGGATTTCCTTCGTTGTCCCAATAGTCCCATGGCTGCAGGTTCATGAGGGCGTCCGCGTAGAGGGTTGCGAGGTCAGGATCATTGGGAAAGGCTTTGTGGGCTGTTCCCATGGAATCGGCGTAAGCTTGATCGAGTGGTTTTCTGTCATCAGGAGCTGGATACTGATAGCGGTCGGAGACGGCCTTGATTAGTGCTATTTCGACTGGAGTGGCCTGGCTTAGGCGGGCGAGCGCTTGATCGGCAGCTTCACGAGCGGCACGGGATCTCTCGTCGGTCATCGCAGGATCGTTGATATTGATCCCGTGGGCATAGGCGATGCCCCACCAGGGCATGGCGGCAGTCGGGTCGACTTGGGCCGCCTGGTGAAAGGAGCGAATGGCTTCGTCGTGGTTGAAGCCGTAGAGCAATTGAATGCCTTGGTTGAACCATTTCTGAGCCTCTTGCGATTGGGTGGATATGGTGCGGCTGTAGTCGCCAAATCCTTGGTATAACCGAGGTGTATCCTCCATTTTGTCGGATGCGAAAGCGGTCGTTACAACGGAGTGAATCGCGATGAGAGATAGAGTGAGTACAATTGTGGATTTCATAATTATCTTTGTTAGTTGAGGGCCGATGGGTTACGTTCGGGAAGCTGCGACTCCTTAGAGCTGATGGGGAGGAGCATACTGGAATTTATTTCGACCGATAACTCGGTGAATTACGGTAGCGTGTGGCAGTCGCTACGGTATAAGTTCGGCCGCCCCAATTCATCCTGTCATTCAAGGTCGCTAAGGCAGGGGTCGCCTTGGTCCCGATTTCACGGAAGTTTCATGTGGGGTTCATGCTTTCCGCGCAGAGGCGCGATAGGGTGGGCGTGTGAACTCTGAAAACGACTCTCCTCATCTCCTCTCAACCCTGCGCAATCGTTTCTTCTCTAGCCTTGGTTGGCGGGTGGCGACTTTGGCCTTCCTTGCCCTTGTTTTGTTGATCCCCTTGTCGATGATTAAGGGATTGTTGCGTGAGCGAACCTATCGAAAAGCGGAAGCGGTGAATGAGATCGGTCAACAATGGGGCGGCACCCAGCAGGTCTACGGCCCCTTTTTGCGAGTCCCGACCTCACGAACAGAGGAGCGTAAGGAGCAAGTGATCCAAAACGGAGAGATGCAGAGCCGTATTCGAAAAGTGGAGCACCGTGGGCATCTTGTGTTGTTGCCGGAGTCATTTCGAATGGAAGCGCGTTTGGATCCGGAGATCCGTTATCGAGGGATTTTTCGGTCGCCCGTCTATTCGAGCACGATTTCGATGTCGGGTAGTTGGAAATTGGATTCAGCTCAGGCATACGCCCTTGGAGACACCAAGTTGGATTGGGCGAAGAGCTTGCTGGTTTTTCGAGTGAGCGATGCCAAGGGATTGACGCAAGTAGCTTCCGTCGGACCTGCGGAGGGCAAAACCCCACGGCCCATCTTTTTCGGCGACAACAGCGAGTGGGTCGCTCTCGATTGTCCTTTGGAGGCTAGCGAGGGCCCGGTGGATTGGGAGTTGTCTTTCAAGCTGCAAGGGAGTTCGGGCTTCAGCTTCTTGCCGGTCGGTAGGGATGGATCGGCACGGTTCGAATCGACCTGGCCGGATCCGTCTTTCAGTGGATCGCGCTTGCCGGTTTCACGTGAGATTTCGGAAAACGGTTTTTCGGCGGAGTGGCGTTTCGGAGAATTCGGTCGCGGCTTTCCGCAGTATTGGATTGAGGAAAATGGGGCTCCTACGATGGGAGACTTTATGGGCAGCTTATGCGGTGTGGAGCTCGTGGATCCAATCGATGGATACCGTTTGACTGAACGAAGCCTGAAATACGGTAGCCTGTTTATCGTGCTCGGGTTTGCGGTGTTTTTTCTGTTTGAGGTACTGTGCGGACTGAAACTGCACATGATGCATTACCTCTTAGCCGGCGCGGCCCAGGCGGTTTTCTTCCTGCTTGTGCTCGCGTTGTCCGAAGTGCTGCACTTCGATTACGCGTATGGGATCGCCAGTTTGGCGGCGACCTGTCTGGTGGCATTTTACGCGGCGAGCATTCTTGGGGGTGGCAAGCGAGCGATGACGGTGGGAGGGGCGATGGTGTCCCTGTACGGCGCCATGCTCGTAATCCTAAGGGAGCAGGACTACGCCTTGTTGGCTGGGTCGGGTTTACTCTTTGTCGCACTCGCTGTATTCATGTTTTTGACACGAAAACTGAAGTGGTAGGCTGGGGTTGACTGAGCATGCTCGCGGGATGTTGGCACAAGCTATGCAAGTAGACTCAGCCACATGATTAAGATACGAGCGAACGATACCGAAGTGGGGGAAGGGTACGAACCCACCCCGCCTCCTTACAACACTAAGCTGGATCCGGACAACGCCACAAGCGCGCTGGAGTTTGACGAACGCCTTGAGGAGGGTAGGGCGCTTTTCTTCCCCGAAGGAGGGCCAGAGGACCCGCCTGTAAGGGATTTTCATGAAGAGTACGATATCGCTGTCGGAGAGGAGAATGCCGAGCCGGACCACTCTCAGGAGTGATGAGCCGCGATCGTGCACGATTGCAAGTTGCACTCGCTCGCGATCGGCAACCCCGCGTTTTGCAATAGGGCGGTAGGTCGTTTGGAGGGTGGGGCGCTGCAAGTCAACTTTAGCGGAAGCGTCCTGCCGGTCGCTTCGTGTTTCTAGTGAGGAATAGTGAAAACAACCGAACGAGAGAGAATACTGAATTTATGAACATGCAATTATCCAAGAAAGGTCACGATTATCTCAAGGAAGCGACAGCTCAGGACGGCCCTTGCCTGACGGTTTCGCTGGAATGCGATGGAGGGGGCAAGAACTCTCAAATCCACCGGGACAAGTTGCTCCGCACCATGAACCGACTGGCAAAGCAGGCGGACGACGCTCCTGCGAACCATAAGCTGTTTTCCACGCTCAAGTCCTTAGTCTCGGATCGGGAGATGTGGGGAGGGGACTATCGTGGAGTCTGTATCCATATTTCGGAGCAGTTGACGCGATTTTTGAAGCTTCCCTATCCGCCTGTCGAAAAGGCGACCTTGGAAGATACGTTTTGCTTGCGGCCTGCTGCGGACGCGATTGCGGCTTTGAGCGATTGGCTGGTGTTGGATGTGAGCCTCAAGTTGCCCCGTCTTTTTCGGTACGACGGAGAAGGGGTACGGGAGCTGAGTGAGGTTGATCTGCCGGGCAGCGTGCTGAGCTTCTCGGAGGGCGGGCTCCTCGACAGCGGGCAAAATGGGCATGTTCGTCGTTCTCAGGGAGGCGGGGCTCCGCAATTGGTGAACCAAGGAGTGAATGGCCCCAAGTCTCCGCGGGAGCTCAACGAAACGATTTTCATGAGAGAGATCGGCCACGCCTTAGATGCCCTTCCGGAATCCAAGGAGTTGCCTCTGGTGGTGATCGGCGACAAGCGGATTGTGGCAGCGTTTTTAGAGAGCTACAACCACCCGGGAGGAAAGGTGGCCCGAGTGAGCAACATCGAAGCGCGCCCCAGTCGGAGCAAGGTGGCTGAAGTCTGCCGCAGGATCGCTTGGGAAGAGCAGCAGCAGCGCAAGTCTCAGGTGCTGGGTGCCATCGAAGAAATGAGAGCCCGCGACGGCGTTTTTTCGAACAACGTTAGGGAAGTGTACGAAGCGGCTCGTCAGGGGCGGGTGTCTGCAGCCGTATTGGCGTGCGATGAGGACATTTGGTGCCGCATTGGTCGTGACGAGCGCCCGAGGTCAGCCAAGCAAGAAGATGATGACGCCTTCGAAGCGCTAGACCGAATTTACTTGGAAACGCTGTTGAAAAATGGCGACGCGATCGTCTTGCCAGAAGACGAGGTGCCGGGTGGCAAGAGCGTCGCGGCTGTATTCAAGTGGTAATGACGGAGTCGGTCCGCTCGTCGGAGCGTGATTGCTAGAGCGCGATTCCGAGTTGCTCGGCGTAGTCTCGGATGGCCTGGGGAGGGACGAGCACCTTCCAAGTGGAATCTGGCAATTGGGCTAGGTCCAGTCGCACCGCTTCCTCCAACGATTAGGACTGTCATGTACTCAGCCCCTTCTTTTCGTGTATGAACGGTTATGTCCATACGCGGTCAGCACCGAGCGCTGGCTGAAGTTGTATGTCCTGCTGCCTCGTTGGGTTTCTCTTCTTTTCTTAGTCCGGGATAGGGGGCTTGGGTTCTCATGAACTCAAATATCTCAGCGATTCTATCTCCGTGAAAGCGAATGAGGCTTGCTCCTGAAATCACGTGTTCGGTTCCTTTATCTAAGCATCGGAAAGTCCAAGTGATGGCCGACTCCTGGTTCTCGTGGATGTGGCTCTCAATCTCCCATTCAGTGACTTTGCTTTTCCTGGCAACCCATTCTTCTACCCACTGTTTGACTTCTTGTTTCCCTGAGAACCTTGGACCGTGGGATTCGACGATTGAGCAGCTCTCGGATAGCGAAGACAGGATCGCGATCACATCATTGCGCTTCCAGCCATCGATATATGTCGTGATGAGCTTCCTGCTGTCCTCCTTGTTCATTTGATTCTACGCACAGTCGAGGTGATACGCTAGGGCCAAGGTTGATCATGGTGAAAGAATGGGCTTAAGTACGTGCATGGTGTGCCCACCGCATGGGTTCCTGGTTCGAGTGGTATCGAATGGTTCGAACTATTTTACTTCATTGATTGTGAATGTTTTTTCACTTATTCGTAGTGTATAGAGTGTGAAGCCGCCTATTATCGTTCCAATTGGAAATAAGAATAGATTTACGACAGAAATAAGCTGGCAGAATGTTCTTCGCTTATCTGTGAGGAGGCTGATCGCGCAGGTCGCGAGCGCGACAGACCAAAGCAGGCCGGATAACGTCAGCATCCTGTAGAAAACATGAAGGGGCGGCGTGTTCATAGAGGATTTTAGTGCGAAGTCTTTGAAAATGGCGATTTGCCATAGTGCGACTGCGAAAGCGATTACTGCGAATACAATGTGCGCCATCGCTAAGAGTTTCTTCGTTTCGTTGGATTTCATAGTTTATTCGAACCGCATAAGATTGTGCATGTATATAGGCTAGCGTGTATCGCTGTCTGGAATTGTAGGGGCGGCGTGGGTGATTTGTATTTGGGTGAAAGTCCCATGTCCATGAATTGCACAAATACCTATGAGGGAACTGGATTATGGCAACTGCGGAATGGCTAGGTTTGGTGTTAAGGAAACCTAGCCTGCATTATTGATGAAATTCGTAGCGAGAGTCCGCGAGCCCAGTGCGGAAGCGGTTTTGACGCCGGTTCAC
>JBNKSG010000030.1:0-26141 GCA_050297195.1 Opitutaceae bacterium
TGGGCGTAGTCGCGGTAGCCGCCAAGACCGTGCGGATTGCCGTTAGCCAAGCCACCGATGTTGCCATCGCGGGCGCCAGTCGAATCCTGGCCGAGGTACGCGACCGCATTGGGAGCCAGTCCCAAGGTTGGCTCCGACTCTCCTGGCAGATAGAAGAAAAGAGAGCCACCGAAGTATCCGGCATAACCCGTTCCGTTGGTGGCGTTGCCTATCCGCTCTACGTAGTTGGGATTTGGATTATTATTCCAATCCTGGTCCGCTGCGGCGCCGCGACCGGGGATCTGCCAGTTCGCATCGTTACCCCAAGCCACGTCGAAGAGCTCCTTGTTCAAGTCGGTGAACCAAGGCGAAATGCGATCTCTGGGCGGCATGTTGCGTGGACGGTTGCTCTCGCCGTCGCCCATCTCGTAATTAGCCCTGAGAATCGTGCGGGCATTCTCGGAGGCCAAGAACGCTGGCTCGTAACGTATGGCGAAGTACTGGCGCTGGATGTCGTCGAACGCCGGATCCTGCTTGAACTTCGCATTGTTATCTACCGCAGCGAATCGAACCGCGAGCTCGTCTTCGATGATAACACGGTTGACGTCTACCGAAGCGCGAACGCTGCCATACTCGTCCAGGCGAAGCGAAACCTCGGAGGAATCCTGCCAGCTCACCTGCTTCATACGGGTGTTTATCACGCCGCCCGGGCTACCTTGACCAAACAGGATAGCGTTCGGCCCACGCTGGATATCCACGCCGTCAACATTGTATCCATCCCAAGGAATACTCGAGAGATACAGGTCGCGCGTATTGTCGGCGCCCACCAAACCGCGCACGCGATTGGTAGACTGAGGGTTCAGGGACGCATTGGAATTGGGATTGGTACCTCCACCGGATCCCGAGTAGTTACCGTAAACTCCGCCGACTTCGGTACCAAGCGTGTACTTGAGCAGCGTGCCGTTATCAGTCGCTCCGACATCGTCCAGGAATTGTTCGTTGTAAACAGACAATGAAGTGCCCAAGTCCTTGAGGTCGGTCTTCAAGCGATTACCCGCGAGGGTCGCTTGCGTCGAGTAACCACTTCCTTGGTCTCCAGATACTTCGAAAGGAGACAGGTCAAATACCTGCTCCTCCTCCGCATCGTCGCTCGATTGGGCAAAGCCAATCGCCGGCAACAGTACCGTCGCAAATATTGCTCCAGTAGTTTTATACTTTCCAGGTGGAATCTTTATCATAATCAGGCTAGCCGTATTTTTAGATTGTAGTTGTTAACTCACCACACCCTCGCAAAACCAGCCGCCGGAGTCCCAAAACCATTCAACACATTGAAGTCGCTGGTTTGGGGACCAATAGGGCAATCTTGCTAGAGCTACGTCCAACAGGGGAAGGACGTCATATTCGGGTTTAATAAGCCTCATTAAAATAACACTACTACCAGCACCCGGTCTACGGGCATTTTGCGACATCTATACACGCATTTGCGACCTGCTATTAGCATCGTTAAAATATCTATAACTCTGGTTATAGATCATTACATAACCAATGTCGGTTTGCCCAAAAGCAGGCAACTCCCAGCATCAATTCACTCGCCTATCAACCGCCAGACAGCCCCCTCCCAATTCGCCCTTCGCCAAAGAGCAAAGCCACTCCTCAACGACCGGAGGAGCAGAACAACACCCCCACCTCCATGCCCCCATTTCCCAGATGCAAAACCCTTCTCGGCGTAGCGATATTCAGCGCCTCAATGATCCACGCCAACGAACCGATTTCATCAAGCCCCTTCGCATCGTCCCCATCAACAAAGTCAAACGTCCTGTTCACGCGACTCGCTCCCGAACAAACGGGCCTGCACGTTGACAACCAGTACGACGACCCGAAAATGTGGAACTCCCGCTACCGGGAGTTCATGGGTGGCGGCATGGGATCCGGCATCTGCGCCGGAGACTTCGACCAAGACGGAAAGGTTGACCTCTACGTAAGCACGAAAACCAAACCGGGCCGCCTCTTCAAAAACCTGGGAAACTGGAAATTCCAAGATCTCACCGAAGAGGCAGGCCTATCCGAAAAGGGATCTCTTCTCTCCTGGTTTTCGGACGACGAAATCGTCTGGCGCCAAGGTGCCGTCTTCGCCGACGTCGACAACGACGGAAAGCTCGACCTCTACGTTTGTCGCAACAACGCCCCCAACCTCCTCTACATCAACCAGGGGGACGGGACCTTCGAGGAAGAGGGAAAAAAGCGGGGCCTCGCCATCAGCGACGGAAGCGTTATAGGCGCCTTCTCCGACTACGATCGCGACGGTTGGCTCGACGCGCTCGTGCTGACGAACCAAGTGGACGGAACGGAGTCGAGCGGACGCCCGGACAGGCTTTTCCGGAACAATGGAGACGGCACCTTCTCCGAGGTGACAGCGGCCTCCGGAATACAAGGCTCCACCTTCGGCCACGCCGCGACCTGGTTCGACTTCGACGAGGACAAGTGGCCCGACCTCTACATCGCAAACGACTTCTCCGGCCAAGATCATTTGTATCGAAATAACCATGACGGCACCTTTACCAACGTCATAAACCAAGTCGTCCCCCACTCCCCCTACTCCTCCATGGGGGCCGATACCGGCGATATCAATAACGACGGCCACATCGATCTGCTCGTAGCAGACATGGCCACCACAAACCGGGAAAAGGACCGTCGCGGCCTAGCTGCCTCGCGGGGCGATGTGATCACGACCGGCACCACCGAAGGCATCGCCCCCCAATACACCCGCAACAGCCTCTTCCTGAACACCGGATTCGGCATATTCGGCGAGGTCGCCTGCTGGGCCGGGATCGAGGCCACGGACTGGACTTGGTCCGTGCGATTCGAGGACTTCGACCAGGATGGATGGACCGACCTCCACGTAACCAACGGGATGGTACGCGAGGCGAACAACAGCGACTTGCTCGCCCGCATGATGCGGGCCCTTTCCGACATGCAACGCATCGGAGTCATCAAACGGGCCCCAGCCCTCGAAGAGTCGAACCTCGCCTATCGAAACAAAACCGGAAACGGCTTCCAAGAAGTAACCCAAGACTGGGGCCTCAGCGATATCGGAGTCACTTTCGGAGCTGCTACCGCAGACTTCGACAACGATGGCGACCTCGACCTCGCCTACCTGGACTACAACGGTGGACTGAAAGTCTTCCGCAACAATTCCACCGATCGTAAAAGTATTAAAATCCAACTACAAGGCACCGACTCGAACTCCTACGGCATCGGCGCAGTCGTCCGCATCGAGTCGCATTCAGCAGGCTTGCAATCGCGTACCTTGACCGTTGCCCGCGGTTACGCATCGGGCAGCGAGGCCATCGCCCACTTCGGCGTTGGAGAAGACAGCCATATCGAAAGTCTCACCGTAGAATGGCCATCCGGCGTCGTGCAAAGCTTCGCCAACCTGAAAACCAACCAGACCTACACCGTCAGAGAAGATAAAACCTCCAATTCTGTATCCGAAAAAGAGCGACACCCACTGTTTGAGAACAACAGCAGCCACTCCGGCCTCTTCTTCGACGACCAATCAAAACTCGCCATCCCTGACAAGGAACAAGCGTTTCTGCCGTTTCGAACGGACCGATCCGGCCCCTCGCTTGCGATAGCAGATATCAACGGCGACGGACAGGACGACGTCTTTTTAGGATCCACCACCGGGTCACCACACAAGCTTCTGATCCGGAACAAGGATTCCTACCACTCCCACGATTCGTCTTCTGTTGCAGGCCCCGAGACAGAGCACGGACCCGCCCTCCTCTTCGATGCAGATGGTGATGGAGATCGCGACCTCCTCACCACTCGAGCCAGCGCCCAAGCGACACTCTGGCCTACGGCTTACAAGGCCGCGCTCTATACGAACGACGGTCAGGGAAACTTCACCGCTAGCCCCCATTTCCCAAAGGTAGAGATCAATGCGGGGGCGGCAGTTGGGGCCGACGTTGACTCCGATGGCGACGTCGACCTATTCATCGGAGCACGCTCCATTCCCGGAAAGTATCCAGAAAGTCCAGACAGCGTACTTCTCATCAACAAGAACGGAACCTTCGTAGATAAAACGCTCGAACTCGCGCCAGTCCTAGCGAAACCGGGACTCGTAAAAAGCGCCCTCTTCCGCGATATCGACCGCGACGGAAAACCCGACCTGATCCTCGCCCTGGAGTGGGACTACGTCCGTGTATTCAAAAACGAGGGAAAGGGGCGATTCAGCGATCAAACCAGAACGCTTGGCTTCGAAAGCGGTGGCAAGGGCTGGTGGAACGGACTCGTGGCGGGCGACTTCAATCGCGATGGTAGGCTCGACTTCGCGGCAGGAAACCTTGGGCTAAACTCGACCTACGAAGCGTCCGACGCCGCACCCACCACCCTTTTCTACGGCGACTTCGCGCGCAACGGCACCACGCTCCTGGCGGAAGCAGTCTACGACCACGGGGAACTCTACCCGCTTCGTTCGCGCGTGGATATTGGGGCGAAGCTCCCCACCGTCCTGCGCAAGTTCCCAAAGAACGACGATTTCGCGAAAGCCACCTTAGCCGACGTCTACGGCCAAGCGCAGCTCGACTCCGCCCAGCGCTTCGAGGCAGACAACTTTCGATCCGGAGCCTTCCTCAGCCAGCCCGACGGCAGGTACGCGTTCACCGCATTTCCCGCCCGAGCCCAGACGGGGCCCATTCTCGGGCTTGTCGCTGCGGACCTAGACGGAGACGGCATAATCGATCTCGCCGCCACCCAAAACACGGACGTTGCAATCCCCCGCTTCCACGGCGGAATGGGACTCTTCATGAAAGGCATGGAAGATGGAAGCTTCGCCCCCCAAACGCCTGATCAGTCCGGCATTCTCCTCCCCGGAAACGGACGCGCAATCGCGCTGCTTGACTCCAACGGCGACTCGCGGCCGGACCTTTTCGCAACCCGACATGGAGCAAGATCCGCCCACTTGTCCTATAATTCTGAATACGAAAATGGAATAACCCTAAAACTCCAAGGCTCAACCGAGAACATCGACGCCATTGGAGCACAGCTTGAAATAGCATTTTCGGACGGCTCGATCCTCTACCACGAAATCGGCCTCGGCGGCAGCTGGCAAAGCCAATCATCCTGCACGCTCTACCTTGCCTCCAAACCGGGACGAGAGCCTCGCTCGATTACGGTGCGGTGGCCAGACGGCAGCGAGAGCACTCACGCCCAACCACCTAAGAGCGGAGCTTGGCTTATTGAACGAGACACGCCTTGATAGAATTCCCCGGAACACGCTCCACCCCTATGAACCAAACTGGAATCTGGCAAAGAGGCGCCGCCATCGCCCTGGTCCTCTTGACCGTAGCCCTCGTCGTCCGACAGGACTATCAATCCCTCCTCTGGGCGAAAAACCTCAGCGCTCAAGGTAGCCCTGCCCCTCAGCTCGAAGTAGCCTCCCCCTCCGGCTACGCGCTCGGACAACGGCACTTCATCGCCACAAACAACCGCGGCTCGACCTACCGCTGGATCGCCTACGTCCAAGAGCTCCGCGAAAACGGCCCCTTCGCCGACAGCGTCTACATGGACGACGCCTCACCCGCCGGCCGCCCCCAACTGCTCCCCAAGCTCTACGCCGGCTGGATCGCCACCATCGCTGGGGTAATCAGCATCGCGGGAGACCAGCCCTTTCCGATCGCCGTGGAAACAGCCGCCCTTTGGGAGCCCATCCTCTCCCACGCCATCGCCTTGCTGCTGCTGGTCGCCTTCATCGCCCGCCGCTTCACCATCCTCAGCGGCGCGGCGGCGGGAATCCTATTTGCCCTGTTTCCCTTTTTCACGGTCCAATTCATCCCGGGCTCGATCGATTCGGATCGCTGGGCACTGCTCCTCGCAGCCTTCGCAATTGCGATAAGCATTCCGTCGCCAAAGTCGCCCCAGAGCCTCCGGCCCCTGACCGCCATCCTAGCCGGTCTCGCCCTTTGGCTAGACCCAAAGTTCGGATTCGTCGCCGTCATGCTCATCGCCATCTTCAGCTCATTCAGCCTCGGGCCTGCCCAAGCAAAAATCCCGTACCTTAAATGGGCAAGCGTCGGCGCCGGCATTTCGCTTTGCGGCTGGCTGATCGACCAGAACCCCTTTGCCCTTGAAGCGAGCGAACTCCGCTACAACCACCCGCTCTACGCCATCGCGTGGCTGGGACTCGGCCTCGGGCTCGACGGCATTCAATCCATCGCTTCCCACACTGGTAAGAAAAACCTAGCCCTCTCAAAGCTGGCCATAGGAATACCACTGCTCCTCGCGCTCTTCTACGCTCAATTCAAAAACGGATACCTCGGCTGGCTTCACTCCGCCGCCGAGACGCAGCGACTGTCCGACTTGCGAGCTCCGCTCCTTTTCGAAAATGCGATCGCATGGATTGCTTCGAGCGCAACAGTAGAAGTCGTATTCATTTTCTTGCTACCCATAGCAGCCCTTGCAACCCAGCTCCTTCGACTCCGCTCCTCGAAAGAGAGCGGAGACGGCCAAACGAGAAACACGATCGCGTGCTTGTCCCTTATCGGAATCTTAGCCCTGCTCACCTATTTCAAAATCCGCTGGGCCCTGACCCTCTCACTCGTTTCCATCCCTCTCCTCTGTCAATTCGGGTCCCAGCTTAAGCTGGAGTTTAGTCGATACCTTTACTGCGGTGCCGCCGTCATTTTCATGATTGGCCTCTTCGCTTGGAACAAGAACCTTCCCGCCAGCTTGCATCGTTCCGCAGGAAGCGACCCGCTCAGAAGTTCCGATTTGGAAGCCTTGGTCCAGCGCCACCTATCCCACTGGATCGCATCCCACAATCCGACCCGCGAAGTCCACGCCCTAGCATCCCCCAGCCAATCCGACTCGCTCATCTTCCACGGAGGTTGCCAAGCCATCCTGTCCAGCGCATGGGAGTCGTACCCCGGACAAATCGCCGCCTCGCGAGTCCTCAGCGCACCCGAAAACACCGAGGTCCAAGCCATACTCGAAAGCCGGGAAGTCACTCACATACTCCTATCGTCATGGGACCGCATCTTACCGCAACTCGTCCAACAAGCCCCCGACAACGGCAGCACCTTCTACCAGCGTCTGCAAATCTGGATACTGCCCCTTTTCCTGCGGCCCATTCCCTACCACTTGCCACCTATTTCAGGATTCGAGACCGAGAAACTCGCCGTGTTCGAGATGGCGCCCGTGCAGGACGAAGCCCTCTCCATGAGCCGCCTTACCGAATACTTCATCGAAATGCGGCGCCCGGAGCCAGCCAGCCTCGCCGCCAAAACCCTCGAGCAATCCTACTCCGAAGACCCCAACGCCCAGATAGCCCAAACCTTCTTCGCAACCGACTCGAAGGACATCCTCGGCTTGCGAAAGCACAGTTCGGAACTCGCCAACGACGTCCAGACGGGGCTCGTCCCCATGGATTGGGATCGCCGCGTCCTGCGGGCCATTGCCCTCGCCCTCGGCAAGCAGCACACGCTCGCGAAGCCAGAGATCGAAGCCTGCCTCGCTTCGATGAGCGAAGAAACACTCTACCAATTAACCGCATTGCAAAGCTTCCAGCTCCTGAGCATCGCGAAGTCCTACCAGCTCCCGTTTCCGGACAAATCCCTCGAAACGCTCGCTCGCAAGCGCTGCTACGAGTACCTGCCCTAAAACGAGAAAGCTCGATTCCCCCCCAGGAATCGAGCCAACCCGTGCTACAACGAACACGATAAACGAAGATATAAAACACCTCTAGCCTGCATTATTCATGAAATTCGTAGCGAGAGTCCGCGAGCCCAGTGCGGAGGCGGTTTTGACGCCGGTTCGCGGGAGAGGCTGGGTTGAAACCCCGCTTCGGTCGCGAACCAAGGCAAGGCTGCTTCCGTGCGGGATTCGTGGGCGCGTAGTAGAAGTCTCATGAATAATGCAGGCTAGACCGAATCGTAGCGCGGTGCTTTCCTGTCTCGGCGGAGCTTCAGCGAAGACGGAAGCCCGCGACCGCAACGGTCCATCCTGCAAGGTGGACGCCGGCTAAAGCTCAGCGCTACGTCACGAAAAAGGCGCCCTCAACCGAAGGCGCCTTCAAGATTTGGTATCGGCCCTTTCCAGCCGACTATTCGCTTGTTGGAACTTCAGCTTGGTCGTCGGTCGCCTTCTTTTCGCGCATCGAAGCCTTCGCCTTCTTCAGAGCGTCGCTCAATGCAGAACCGACCTCGCGGAAATCGATATTGGCGGTGGAGCCCGCGTTCATGTCATTGGCGTAGTCGTCCTCACCGGAAAAAAAACGCTCCTCGGCGCGAGCCGTGACACGGATATTCGCGGCGGCGACCGGATCGAGCTCCGCTAAGCGGGCCAAGCGGCGACGCGGTTGCGGATCGAGCTTATCGATCAGCATATCGAGGTTACGCACCTCGTAGGCCTGGGCATTGACCGGTCCGAGCTCGATAACCTCCAGATTATCGAAATTCATGTGCGGCGCGAGCTCCTCCGCAACGCGCTCGTTCTCCGCCTCGTATTCCTTAAAGAGCTCGTTCACCGTCTCCGCGTCGAACGATTTCGTGCCGACCGTTGCCACTTCAGCAGGTGCAGCTTCCTGCTCCACCTCCGTTTCAGATTCGACGAGCGGCGAGACCTCCTCCTCCTGGGCGAACAAGGCAGTCGCTGAAAAGAGAGAGACGAAAAGGATCGATTTAAGGCGCGATGTCTTAGGCATAAGGCGTCTGGGGACAGAGATTAGTGTTAGGATAAAAGAAGACTAAGGGTAAAAACTCCACTAAAAAACTAGGAGCGGCACCCGGTTGCATCCTTCAGAGAGACTCTGACCTGCGAAATACGTTCAAGATCCTTCACCCCTGGCTCAATTTCGAGCGAACTATTGAAATCCAAGCAATCCGCCCCCGTCTCCGACAGGGCTTCGCTCGCATTTTCGGGCGAAATTCCGCCCGCCAAGAACCATCGAACCTCCGGATAACGCTCGCGCAAGCCCTTGAAGGTTTCCCAATCGCTCCGTGCCCCAGTCCCTCCATAGGTATCGGAATCCTTCTTGAACGCGTCCCACAGAAAAGTATTGGAAAACTCCAGCAGTCCCGGATCAAAGGCTACACCGGGAGGAATCTTAGGAGCCAACCACAAGCGCTCTTTCCCCACCAGCTTCGACCATGCGGGCACTTCCTCCGTCAATCCGACTGGGAAGTGAATCTGAAAATAGTCGAATCCAGCCCCTTCCAATTGGGCCAACGTGTAGAGATCGGGAGCGACTGTCACGGCGACCTTCGGCACATCCGGAAGTCGCGGCAAAATGTCCCGATAGCGCTCCAAACGGATCCCCCGCGGGGACTTCGGATAAAAGATGAACCCTAGGTAATCCGCTCCGGCTTCCGCTGCCGCTTGGGCATCACGAGCTCGAGTGAGCCCGCAGACCTTGAACTGGATACCATTGATCATCCTAATATCTTACGCAAAAGCGTTCAGCTTTTCGATAACGTAATTCACCTCGCCATCTGTTAGCTCCGGAACGATCGGCAAGCTCAGGCAGGTCTTCGCCAATTCCTCCGCTACCGGGAAATCGCCTTCCTTGTAACCGAGGAAGTTGAAGCACGGCTGCAAGTGGAGCGGATACGGATATACAATATCGCTGCCAATCCCCTCTTCCGCTAGGTACGCCTTCAACCGATCGCGCTCAGCATGGCGAACCGTGAACATGTGGTAGACCGACTCTCCGTAGCGGGCCGGCACCGGCAGCGAGATCGCTGGATTGTTGATCCCGCCTAAATAGCAGCGGGCAATCTTTTGGCGGCGAGCCGTCTTGCCGCGAAGATGCGGCAGCTTCACGTTGAGCGAGGCCGCCTGCAGCCCTTCCATGCGATTGTTGTACCCCACAAAATGGTTAAGGTAGCGCTCCTTGGAACCGTGAGCCCGCAAGACCTTGATCCGCTCGAGCAAATCCGCATCGCGAGACGTGACCGCTCCGCCCTCGCCTAATCCACCTAGGTTCTTGGTCGGATAGAACGAAAACGCTCCCGCGTCCCCAATGTCGCCAACGGTGCGGCCCTTGTACTGGGCGAGATGCGCTTGCGCGGCATCCTCCACCACCTTGATGCCACGCTCGGAAGCGAGGGATAGGATCGGCTCCATATCCGCAGCCTGTCCAAAAAGGTGAGTCACCACGATCGCCTTGGTCTTCTCGGTGATCAGCGCCTCCAGGCCGTTCGGATCGATCGTAAAGGTTTGCGGATCGATATCGGCGAAAACCACCTTCGCTCCCACGTATTGAGCGAACCAGGCGGACGCGATAAAGGTGAAAGCCGGCACGATGACCTCGTCGCCCGGGCCGATACCCATTGCCAACGCGATCAGGTGGAGGGCCTCGGTGCCACTGCCCAGGCCCACGCAACCGGCGACCTCCTGCAGCTTGGCAAAGTCAGCCTCGAAGGCATCGACATCCGGCCCCAAGCAAAATCCGCCGTGATCCAGCGTGTTCTCAAACGCCGCTAGCAACTCTTCCCTAAGCGGCTCATGGGCGCGCTTCAGATCGATAAATGGAACCTTCATAATGAAAAAAACAGGGTTACTTACCAAACCGCTTCACCACGGCGTCAACAAGGCTCTCCAAGCTCGCCTCCTTCGACTCAAGATCCACCGGCATGCCGATTTGCTTCATAGTCGCGGAAGTGATCGGGCCAATGCTAATCGTCTTCGGACGCAACGCATCGCCGCCGAGCTGCAAGTGCTTCGCCTGATCGATAAAGGAACGAACCCCAGAGGAACTGGTAAACAAAATTCCGTCCGCCCCTTGCTCGCGAAACATCTTGGCAGCCGGGTTTTCGCTGAGATCCGTTTGCTCCGTCTTGTACACTTCGAAACGATCCACGATAGCTCGAGCTTCCTCCAGCTTATCGAGCAAAACGTCACGCCCAAGGTTCCCAGCGACTACCAAAACCTTGGCGCTGTCGAGGCTATCGGTAGCGACCAAGGCCTCCGCCAAGCTTTCCGCATTGGCCTGCTCCGGTATCAGGTCAGTGGAGACAAAGTACTTCTTGATTTCCTTAGCCGTCGATTTACCGACCGCCGCGATGCGCAAGAACCCGAGCGAACGAATATCTTCGAAGCGCTTGAAAAAAGCTTCGAAGAAATACCGCACGCCATTCGGGCTGGAAAAAACCAGCCAGTCGTAGGAAGCAATCTCGGAGAAAACATCTTCCGCCGTTTGCGGATTCACGTTTCCAGTAATCGTAATCAAGGGCAAGCCGATCACTTCCGCGCCCAACTTCTCCAGCATGGAACTCAGTTCGCTCGCTTGCCCCCTGCTGCGTGTCACCACCAGCTTGCGGCCTTGCAGCGGCTTCTTTTCAAACCATGACAATTCTTCACCCATAGCAGCAGTCTCTCCTACAATAATAATGGCCGGAGCCTTAAGTCCAAAAGCCTTCGTCGTCTCCGAAATCGTACCCAGTTTTCCACGACAGATGCGTTGATGTCCCATCGTTGCCCACTCCACACAAGCCACCGGAGTCTCCTCCGAGAAGCCGCCTTCGGCGAGGCTATTCGCGATTCGCTGGATATTCGCAACCCCCATGTAGATACAGATCGTCGAATTCTCCTTAGGCAGGTTGCCCCAGTCGACAGTCGTATCCATTTTTTCAGGATCCTCGTGGCCGGTAACGAAGACTAGGGTCGCATTCGTACCGCGGTTGGTCAGCGGAATGCCGCTGAAGGCAGAAGCCCCCATCGCCGAAGTGATACCAGGAACCACCTCGAAAGGTATGCCCGCTTCCGCAAGAGCCATAGCCTCTTCTCCTCCTCGACCAAAAATAAACGGATCCCCGCCCTTGAGGCGAACCACCCGTTTCCCTTCAGAAGCCTTAGCCAAAAGGATTTCCTGAATCTCTTCCTGCTTTTTCGAATGAAAGCCTTTTCGCTTTCCCACGCAGACCTGCTCGCAGTCTTCAGGGAGCAGGTGGACAAATGCAGGATGAACAAGGTAGTCGTATACCAAGACCTCCGCAGTCTCGATCAATTGCTTGGCTCGCACGGTGAGGAGCTCCGGATTTCCAGGTCCCGCCCCAACCAGATAAACGATTCCTTTAGGCATCTTTGAGTTCGAGCTGTTCGATCAGCTTGGCAGCAATCTTCTCGTAGCGTGATGCCACATACTCCTCAGGAAGATCCCGTACCTCCTTGCCACACTGCTTGTGGTAGATGCGGAGCTTGCCCGCGACGTAGTTGACCGCAAATGCAACTTGGCAACCTCCACCCAACTCCTCGAGGAATGCTCGCTCCAAATTAACCGCAATTGCGGTTTCGGCGTCCAAGTGGACGGAAAAAGTATCCACATCCTCGGTACGACACTGAATAGCGACAGCCGCCTGACCGACCGCCGGAACGCACTCGTCGAGGCTGAGCTTGCGAAAAGTAACGCCTTCCCAAGACTCGATGCCAAGACGGTTCAAGCCAGCCGAGGCCAACACAGTGGCGTCCGCATCGCCGCGAGCGATCTTGGTGAGACGCGTATCCACGTTTCCACGGATCTCAGTGAACTCCGCTTCCGGAAAAAGGTAGCGCAACTGGATACGGCGACGCGGACTACCGGTCGCGATGAGCTTCGGCGATTCCACGCCTTCGCGCAGGATCAAAACATCCTCGCAAGTCTGGCGCGGAAGAAAACCCGCCAGCGAAAGGCCTTCCGGCATTTCGGAAGGGAGGTCCTTGGCGCTGTGAACCGCGAAATCCGCTCGCCCTTCCAGCAAGGCGTCCTCCAGCTCCTTCGTAAAGAGCCCCTTTCCCCCCTGCTTCTCCAGCGACCACTCCTGACGCTTGTCGCCAGTCGTAACCATTTTTTCTATACGAAAAACAGCTTCAGGCATTCCACGCTCGAAGAGCTCTTTCGCCAGATGCGTCTGGGCCATTGCCAACGGGCTTTTGCGCGTGGCGATGACGTACTCCCGAGCGGGCTTGATCATCCTTAAGAGTGCTGGTTAGAAGCCAAGCAGTCGCCTAGCGCTCCATCGCTAGGTTGCCAGTGCGTCCAAGCTCGATGATCCCGAAGGAATCTACCAAGTTGAGGAAAGCTTCGATCTTGCCTTCGTCGCCCGTAATCTCAGCCACCACATCGGAGTGGGTGACGCTGATGATCTTGGCTCGGAAGAGATCGCAGATCTGGATGATTTCCGCGCGATTGCTGGAATCGGTCTTGAGCTTGACCATGACCAGCTCGCGAGAAACTGCTTGGCCTGTCTTGAAGTCGTGCACCTCGACCACGTTGATCAATTTCTTGAGCTGCTTGGTAATTTGGTCGAGCACCGAGTCGTCGCCTCGCACCACAGCCGTTACGCGTGACAACTCGGAGTCGTGGGTCGGCGCCACGTTGAGGGTGTCGATATTAAAACCGCGGCCGCTGAAGAGGCCGGCGATACGCGCGAGTACGCCGAATTTGTTTTCTACGAGGACGGAAATGGTGTGTCGCATGAGAGATCAGGTTTAAAAAAGGGCGACTTCTTAGCCGAGGGGTTCGGGTCATGCAAGGAGCATGTTTCCCATATCTCGATTTTCTTAAATTTTGCCTTGCCAAGCCGCATCCGCAGATTCTTATTTGCGGCCTTTCCCATCGGACGGGTAGCTCAGTTGGTTAGAGCAACTGGTTTACACCCAGTAGGTCGGGGGTTCGAGTCCCTTCCCGTCCACCATTCTTCGCCAAGCGAAGAATCCGCGACCGCATCAGGCGGTTTACGCAAAAAGAAACGGTCCTGAGACCAGTTCTACTTGAAACGCAAGTCACGTTCGAACATGCAGTTGGGATCCGTCCCTTTCCTACCAATGCCTGCTGAAGCCGAACCCAAACCAGATCCCATCCCGATTACGCCTTGGAAAAAGGTGATGCTGCTAGCGGTCGGCCTTCTCTTCGGTGGCACCCTTTTCGAATACTACCGGGGCGGTATCAACGAAACCGGCGGCTGGCTCTGGCCAATGCTCTTCATACCGCTCATCCTCTATCTACTGGGGATCGTTTACGGCGACGTGCCGGCCCGCTACTACGACCTGAAAGTCCTCAAACCTTTCCCCGTACCCTTCGCTCGCCAATTCGACCGCTGCGTCATGGCAATCATCGTACTGTTCACCGGACTGTTCCTCAACCTAGTCCTCCTCACAGTCTCCCTGATCATCGGCGCGAAGCTGATGCTCACCGTCTTCTACGTGTTGTACATGGTGCTGATGCTGGCGGAGCTTCCCAACTCGCTACGCATCTTTCGCTTCATCCAGCACGTCAACACCGTGCAATACGTCTCCGCGATCCACCCGAACACCTTCAAGAAAGCGATCGCCTACTACTCCCCCGAACAGGACAAACTCTGCGGCGACAAACTCAGAGAGCACCTCTCCGCCCTCTACAAAAGCATGGTCGTAGAAGCAGAAGAACTGGTCGTAGCCGCCTCGCCCCTGACTCGAGAGCAGCAGATAGCGCTCAACCTAGCGGTTCGCGCCGGAGAGGCCATCCGCAGAACCCGCATCGCCAACCAAAGCCACGAGTGCGAGCGGCTCCGAGCCAACATCTTCCTTATCGAGGCCCTAGAAGCGAACGCCAGCCTGCAAGTACCCGAAGACGTGCAAGAGCTGCGCAACAAGATTAAAGGAATCGCAGCCTAAGAAAGGCAGCTCCCACAGCGGCAAAAAGGCAAGGCTCGAGCCCCAGACCCACACTCAGCCAGCCAAGCAGGCTGGCAGGAAAGCAAGATTCGCCCCGACCATCGTTCGGTTCGCACGACGCATTCGCCAAGCCTAGCGAGAAGGGAGTGTTCGGAGAACCCGAGCCACCGCCTGCGACATTCCAAGCGAATCCCAACCCAGCCAACACGGAGCGCATACGATTGCCGCATGTGGCGGAACCGCAGAGCGACACCAGCAAGGCAACCAGCCCACCTCCCCACTCGCCTCGCGGATGAGCACAGAATAAAGGTCCGTCAGCATTTTGCGGGAAGACGCCTTCCAGGCGCCAGCCCTACTGTTGAATGCGTCACTCTACCCAAACAGCCATTTCCACTGCCTTTGGCGATGAACCAAAAAAAAAGACCGACCCTCCCGTAAAGGAAGGTCGGCCAGAAAGGAATTAACCTTGGAGGCTAAGCTTAGAGAGCGGAGTCGCCAGCTTCGTCGGTACGGATACGGATCGCTTCCTCGAGAGGGAGAACGAAAACCTTGCCGTCGCCGATCTTGCCAGTCTTGGCAGACTTCACGATAGCTTCCGCAGCCTTAGAGACGATATCATCCGGAACGGCGATCTCGATCTTAACCTTTGGAAGGAAGTCCACAGTGTACTCGCTTCCGCGGTAGATTTCTGTGTGACCCTTTTGGCGTCCGAAGCCCTTTACCTCGGTCACGGTCATCCCTTCGATGCCGATTTCTGAGAGAGCTTCTTTAACCTCCTCCAATTTGAAGGGTTTGATAATGGCTACAACTAATTTCATAGGGAAATAACTTTGAGGGTTAGATTGTTTAGTACGGATTGAGTTACTTTATGCAAGTAAATGTCCTTCTTAACCTTACACGCATTCCCTAGCGGGAGGTGATGGAGAAGTCTGGATAAGCTTCCTGACCGTGCTCCCCGACATCGAGTCCTTCGAACTCTTCCTCAGCTGAGACGCGAACGCCCATAACTGCCTTGAGGATCGAGAACACCACATAAGAGAAGACGAAAGCGAAGACCGAAACGACAACCGTACCGATTACCTGCCATGCGAAGCTATAGGAGTCAGGATCACCAGCGGCAACACCGAAGATTCCCACCGCAACCGTTCCCCACATACCGCAGATCCCGTGCACGGAGACTGCGCCAACAGGGTCGTCGATCTTGATCTTGTCGAAGAAAAGGATGGAGAAGACGACAAGAACACCAGCGATAGCGCCGACGATTACCGCACTCCAAGGTCCCATTTGGTCAGCGCCTGCAGTGATACCCACCAAGCCGGCGAGCACACCGTTAAGCCCCATGGAAAGGTCAGGCTTTTTGAGCACGATCCACGAAGTGAAAATCGATCCCATGGCGCCAGCGCAAGCTGCGATCGTAGTCGTAACGAAGACGAGAGAGACCAGAGCAGGGTCCGCGCTGAGCACCGAACCGCCGTTGAATCCGAACCAACCGAGGAAGAGCATGAAAACACCCAAGGCTGCGAAAGGCATGCTGTGACCGAGGATTGGCTTGATCTTGCCGTCCTTCGTGTACTTCCCAGCACGCGGTCCGAGAACAAGCACACAGGCCAAAGCTGCGAAACCACCAAAAGCGTGAACGAGCGTGGAACCCGCAAAGTCGTAGAAGCCATGCGCGTCGAGCCAGCCTCCGCCCCACTTCCAAGAACCAGTGATCGGGTATGCGAACATGACGAGCAAAGTCGCGAAGATCATGAAGGTACCGAGCTTCACACGCTCAGCCACTGCTCCAGAAACGATCGTCGCAGCTGTAGCAGCGAACATCGCCTGGAAGATAAAGTCCGCCCAAGCAGTGTAGTCAGCGTATGCAGACGTCATGAACTTGGCTGCGTCACCATAATCGAGGGCGTTAGGGATAGGCGAACCGGTCGCGAACCAGCCAGTTATCGACCAAGCCTCGCCTGGGTACATAGAATTGAACCCCCAGAGAGCGTAAGTCAGTACGCCCATGGTTACGATGAAAAGGTTCTTGAACAGGATGTTCACCGTGTTCTTGGACTGGGCAAGTCCGCTTTCCACAGCCGAGAAGCCGAGGTGCATTATGAACACAAGAGCCGCGGAGATAAGGATCCACAGGTTGCTGAGCTCAAAGAAGGACTTTGCGGCAGCGTCGTCTCCGCTCATAGCTTCTTGAGCCATAGCGGGGGCGAGTTCCACGGACGCCACTGCCAAAATAGCGAGTAGCGAGAGCCCAGGAATGAAACGAAGGAGTTTTTTCATGTCTTAACTATCAGTTGTTATTCAGGATTTGACGCTGCGAGTCGCAGATCAGTTGACCAATCCGGCTTCAGCAACTGGCATGCCAGCACCTCCCTCTCTAAAAAAAATCATGAGATTTCGTCGGCATAATCCATGAATATTATTACTGCATAGCAGAGGTCTAAGTAGATCCAGCGAAGAGCGCGGACGCAGGCGCTCAAATGTAACCGAGCGCAAAAAAAAGAGCCGCTCGAATTTGAGCGGCCCTTAACAAGTTTTTCGCAATCAAGCCCTCGGGCTCGAAAAAGAAGCTGGCTACGACTCGTCTTCGTCTCCGAGAACAGTCGTGTCGATGTGCAGATCCTTGAGCTGCTTCTCGGTGACCGGCGTCGGGCTATCGGTCATGAGACACTGGCCCTTCTGGGTCTTCGGGAAGGCAATCACGTCACGGATGCTGTTGAGCCCCGCGAGGATCATGACCAAACGGTCGAGACCGAAAGCGATGCCGCCATGCGGAGGAGCACCGTACTTGAAGGCTTCCAGCATGTAGCCGAAACGCTCCTCAACCACATCTTGCGGAATCTTGAGCACGTCTTCGAAAACCTTCTTCTGCACTGCGGTCTGGTGGATACGGATCGAACCGCCGCCGAGCTCCACGCCATTGAGCACGAGATCGTAGTGCTGGCCGCGAACCTTCTTCGGGTCGCTGTCGAGGTACTGCACGTCCTCCGGAACCGGAGCGGTGAACGGGTGGTGCGTCGCCGCGAAACCGCCGCGCTCCTCGTCGTAGGACATGAGCGGGAATTCGATCACCCAAAGAAAGTTGAACTGCTTGGCCGGTATTTCAAGGCGACCGCGCTTCTTTAATAGCTGGGCGCATTCCAAGCGCGTACGGCCGAGAATGGCGCAAGCCTGCTCCCAATCGGAAGCGGCAAAGAAGACGATGTCCCCTTCCTCAAGTTCGAGACGTTCGTTGAGAGCCGCCTTTTCCTCGTCGGAGAAAAACTTCACGATTGGAGACTTCCACTCTCCGCCTTCCGCAACCTTGATGAAGGCCAGCCCTTTCGCGCCAAGCGATTTTGCCGTCTCCTCGAGATTCTTCATCTCGCCCTGAGTCACGTCCGCCAAAGTTGGAGCCTTGAAGGCCTTGACTACGCCGCCCTTGGCAACCGTCGCCTGAAAAACCTTGAAGGACGAGTTCGCAAAGGTCTCCGAGAAATCCTGGATCTCCAGACCAAATCGCGTATCCGGCTTGTCGACGCCGAATCGGTTCATCGCATCCTCGAACGACATGCGCGGAAATGGCGTCGGCAAATCAATATCGAGCACGTCCTTCCAGATCTGCTTCATCAAGCCTTCCATCAGCTCGTACATGTCCTCGCGATCGATAAAGGAAAGCTCGATGTCGAGCTGGGTGAACTCCATCTGGCGGTCCGCACGAAGGTCCTCGTCGCGGAAGCAACGAGCGATCTGGTAGTAGCGCTCCACCCCTGCCACCATCAGCATCTGCTTGAACTGCTGCGGCGACTGCGGAAGCGCGTAAAATTCGCCGGGGTTGATACGGCTAGGAACGAGATACTCGCGAGCGCCTTCGGGAGTGCTCTTGAAAAGGATCGGCGTTTCCACATCCACAAACCCATTGGTGTCCATGTAGTCGCGAATCGCGCGGGTCGTCGCGTGGCGCATGCGCACGACCTTGTTCATCTTGTTGCGACGCAGGTCGAGGTAGCGGTAGCGAAGACGCATGTCCTCGTTAACCTTGTCTCCCTTTTCGTCATCGATCGGGAACGGAGGCGTCTCGGAAATGTTGTGGACCACAACCTCCTTGACCTGCACCTCGATCTCGCCCGTCGCCATCTTAGCGTTGGTCGTCCCCTCTGCGCGGGCCTCGACTTCGCCGTGGAATTCGACCACCGACTCCGGCTTGAGGCTGTTGATCGCGGCATTGAAAGTCGCATCATCGCTATTGGGATTGGCCTTAACCTGCGTCAGGCCCTCGCGGTCTCTTAGGTCAATAAAGAGAATGCCGCCGTGATCGCGGATGGAGTCCACCCAACCGATCAGCGATACCGATTTTCCAACGTCGCTGGAGCGAAGTTGGCCGCAATGATGTGTTCGTTTCATAGCTCTTGGAAAAAAGGGCAGCACATTGGGCAAATCCCCCCTCAGAAAGCAAACCCATTCTCTCCCCCTTGAAAATCCTATCAAAGACAGCTAAGAGTAGGTAGTTGTAAAAACTGGCGCAGTTGAGGCTTAGAACAGCCAACGCGGAAGCACTGGGCAAAACGCGCCAAGCCATGACCATCATTATAAGAGACGAACTCCTCAATCCGCCCACCTGGTTCGCATCCTTCCGGGACTTGACCCTCCTGTGCGCGATCAGGCTCGAGAGCGACATCCTCATCGAAAGCGAAAACGCCGACCTCTACTACCATTGGCTGCGCCCCAAGGGAGGCATGGACTTCATCTCCGACTTCGTCCGACCGGGCATCGAAGACGGACTGCACATCGACATCGAACACCAATACGCCCCTTCCATCGTCGTCGACCGCATCGTCCCCGAAAACACCCACCTTCTCTTTCAGAGCATCCGCAGCGCCGTCGGATTTTGAACGGACCTCCAGGCGAACTTGGCTCGATTTGGCCCAAGGGGAAATCCATTTCCCTCAATCCTTGACACGCCACCCCCCTTAGCCAGTATCCGCGCATTCCTAAAAACGGGCATGTCAGATAACTTTAAAGATACCCTGAATCTTCCCAAAACCGCCTTCCCGATGAGGGCAAATCTTGGCAAGCGCGAGCCAGCCAGAGTCGAGCACTGGGACAAGATTGGGTTGTATCAGAAACTGCAGGATAAAAACGCCGGGAAACCCGCCTTCCTCCTACACGACGGTCCCCCGTTCACCAATGGCGAGCTCCACCTCGGCCATGCCTTGAACAAGACCCTCAAGGAAATCGTCCTCCGCTACAAAGCCGCCCAAGGCTACCGCACTCCCTACATTCCCGGCTGGGACTGCCATGGACTCCCCATCGAGCACAAGGTCACCAAGGAGCTGCAAGCTGAAGGCAAGGACCTCCCCACCGCGGAGCTCCGCGACAAGTGCGACGCCTTTTCCGAGCACTGGATCGACGTGCAACGCTCCCAGTTCAAACGCCTCGGCGTCCTCGGCGACTGGGAAAACGAATACAAGACCAAGAATCCAGCCTACGAAGCAGAGATCCTTCGCACCCTCGCTTCCTTCGTCGAGCAAGACCTCGTCTACCGCAGCAAAAAGCCCGTCTACTGGTCTATCCCCTGCGCCACAGCCCTCGCCGAAGCTGAAATCGAGTACAAGGAACACACCAGTCCCTCCATCTGGGTCGCCTTCGATATCGCCGACAAAGCGAAGTTCGGCATCGAAAAACCACTTTCTATCGTCATCTGGACGACCACACCTTGGACCATTCCGGCCAACCTCGCCGTCGCCGTCCACCCTCGCCTCACCTACGCATTCGTAGAAGCAGGGGAAAAGGTACACATCGTCGCCAAGGATCTCGCGGAACAATTCGCCACGGACCTCGGCCTCGAAGACTGGAAGATCGTCCACGAAGTGAAAGGCGAGGAGCTGGAAAACGTCCAGCCACGCCACCCATTCATCGATCGCCCGAGCCCCATCGTGCTCGCCGACTACGTCACCACCGAATCCGGAACCGGCTGCGTGCACACCGCGCCCGGCCATGGACAGGAAGACTATATGACCGGCCTCAAGTACGGTCTGGATATCTACTGCCCAGTTAACGACGAAGGCAAGTACGCCGACGACGGCCAAATGCCCGACTTCCTCGTAGGCGAATCCGTGCTCGAAGAAAAAGGTTGGGTACCCGCCAACGGCAAGGTCCTCAAGGCCCTCGACGAAGCCGGAGCCCTTCTAAAGAAGAAGAACATCAAGCACAGCTACCCACACTGCTGGCGCTCGAAAACTCCGGTTATCTTCCGAGCAGTCGATCAATGGTTCGTCGCCATAGACAAAAACGACACCCGCAAGAAAGCCATCTCCGCCATAGAGAAGGTGAAGTGGATCCCTGATTGGGGACAAAAGCGCATCACCGCCAACGTCGAAGCCCGTCCCGATTGGTGTATCAGCCGCCAACGCTCATGGGGCGTGCCCATCCCAGCCTTTTACGACGAAGACGGCGAAGCCTACATGGACGCAGGCGTTATCAAAGCTATCGCCGACAAGGTTTCCACCGCTGGCACCAACCTCTGGTACACTTCCTCGGTGGAAGAGCTGCTGGACGGCATCGAGCTCCCCGAGTCCTGGAAGGGCAAGAAGTTAAAAGCCGGTACCGATACGCTCGACGTTTGGATCGACTCCGGCTCCAGCCACTTCTCCGTACTCAAGGGCCGCGAAGGCTTCGACTGGCCTTGCGACCTCTATCTAGAAGGGAGCGACCAACACCGCGGCTGGTTCCAGTCCTCCCTCTGGACCGGCGTCATCCGCGCCGGCGGAGCGCCCTACAAGAGCATCCTCACCCACGGCTTCCTCGTAAATCAGGACGGATCCAAGCTCTCCAAGAGCGACGGAGCCATGACCCTGATGCACTACATGGACAAGTTCGGCTCCGACGTCGTACGCCTCTGGGTCGCATCCACAGACTTCCGCGCCGACATCGGAATCTCCGAGCAAATCCTCGGCGGAGTCGGAGACGCCTACCGCCTCTTCCGCAACACCTTCCGCTTCCAGCTCTCGAACCTCTACGACTTCGACTACCAGAAGGACGCCCTGAAAATCGAAGAGCTCCACGAACTCGACCGCTGGGCCGTGCACAAGGTGGCCGAGCTCGCCGAAGCCGTCGAAAAGGCCTACGACAACTACGAGTTCCACAAGGTCTTCCAGCTCTGCAACCAGTTCGCATCCGTCACCCTCTCCTCCCTGTACCACGACATCCTCAAGGACCGACTGTACACGCTGGCGGCTGACGCTCCCCTGCGACGCTCCTCGCAAACCGCGATCTACCACATATTCAAGACGCTCGTCCGCCTGATGGGGCCCATCATCCCCTTCACCACCGACGAAGCCTGGTCCTACTTCACCGCCGGCGAAGACTTCACCGAAGACGCCCTCGTCCTGCAAGACTGGCCGAGCGAAGCAAAGGGCTGGCAAGACGTGAACCTCGCCGACGACTTCGACGCGCTCTTCGCCTTCCGCGACCAAGGGAACGAAAAACTCGAGACCCTTCGCTCAGCTGGCGAAATCGGAAGGTCGCTTGACGCGTTTGTCACCATCTCAGGCGATCCCGCATCGGAAGACTACTCCCGCTTGGATCGCTACCAACATTTCCTCGAAGAACTCCTCATCGTCTCTCAAGTCGATCTCGCAGCCAAATCCGGCGAAGCGCTTTCGGTTTCTGCAGAAAAAGCAAGCGGCGGCCGCTGCCCTCGCTGCTGGAGATGGGAACCCCAACTTAATCACGGAACCGACAACGAGCACACATGCTCACGCTGCGACCAAGCCTTAAAGAAAGCCTGATAACACATGCCTGAAAAGAAGACCCCAGCCAAAAAAGCTGCCAAGAAGGTAGCCGCTAAGACTACAGCCAAAAAAGCAGCAAAGAAAAAAGCCGCAGCTGCTAGCGGCTTCTCGCTCGACGATGCCCTTGCAGTCGCAAGCACGCGTAACGAGGAAGAATCCCAGAGCAAAGCGGATATCGCAGCGAAAGAAAAGGCTCGCAAGGCACTCGAAGAGGCAGAAGCAAAGAAGCAAAAGCAAAGCTTCGGAGCCGCTTCCCTCGCGGACATCCTTGGCTACAACCCAACCGCGCCTAAGCCCGAAACCAAAAAGCGCGACGCCAGCAAGGTCCCCGCTGACCTCAAGAAATTCTACGACCTGCTCATCGAGCTGCGCGACCACGTCAAGCACGGCCTCAACGCCCACGCCGAAGAAACCCTCAAGCGCTCCAGCAAGGACGACGCAGGCGACCTCTCCGGCTACAGCCAACACATGGCCGACGCCGGTACCGACACCTTCGACCGCGACTTCGCCCTCTCCATGGTATCGTCCGAGCAAGACGCCCTCCAGGAAATCGAAGCTGCTATCGATCGCATCTTCGCCGGCACCTACGGCATCTGCGAAATGACTGGCAAGCGTATCCGCGACGAGCGCCTCATGGCAGTTCCCTTCACGCGCTACTCCATGAAGACCCAGGAGCAGATCGAGAAAAACACATTCCGCGTCCGCAACCAAGCAGGCGGTGTCTTCGCAGACGCATCCTCGGAAGACTCGCTCAACTACGGCTCCGACGACGACGACAACTAAAACGTCACGCGTGTCCAAGCTTTCCAAATACAGGCTGCTGCTCATCTTGGCAGCAGCCGTTTTGTTTCTCGATCAAGCCAGCAAGCTCTGGATCGTGAACACCCTCCCGGAAGGATCCTTCTTTCCACCCCAGAACATCGAGATCATCCCCGGCTTCTTCAACATCGTGCACGTCACGAACACAGGAGCTGCTTGGTCCATGTTTTCCGGACACATCTGGCCGCTCACCGTGGTTGGATTCGTCGTGCTCGCCTGCCTTTTCTACTTCCGTAAAGCCCTCGAGCTCGACCTACCCAAAGTCCAACTTGGCTACGGCCTCATGATCGGCGGCATCGTCGGAAATATGATCGACCGAATCCGTATCCAAAAAGTAATAGACTTCCTCGACTTCCAATTCGGCGACTACCACTTCCCAAGCTTCAATATCGCCGACTCCGGCATAACCGTAGGCGTCGTCATCTACATCCTGCTCTCCTTCCGCCAGAGCAAGAGCCAGACACCCGATGCAGAAGCAGGCCTCAGCGACGAACCAGCGGAGCCGAAATCCCCCATCCCCGAGGATTCCTCCCCAGACTCAACCGAGGAAAACCAAGACAAGGCCTAGAGCAGGGCGAGCTCGAAACGTCCATCGAGGCGCTTCGAAACGATTCCCTTCAGCTCCATGGTCATCAGGAGTACTGAGATCTCGGATACATTCATTCCAAGACGTTCCCCGAAATCCTCGAGTTGCAGCGACTCGCCGCCGGCCAGCAGTTTCGCAACACGGGCCTCTTCTCCCTCAAGCGGCGGCAAGCCCATTTCCTTTTCCAAACTCGACTCGCCCGTCTCCAAATCCGGAACCAATTGCAAGTGGGCGAGCTCTTCCAGCAAATCGTCGACATCGCGCAACAAGACCGCCCCGTCTCGAATGAGCTGATGGCTTCCTTTGCTAGCCTTCTGGTCGATTCGTCCAGGGATCGCGCAAACCACCCGCCCCTGCTCGCCAGCAAAACGAGCCGTGATCATCGAACCTCCCGCATCGTCGGATTCGACTACGATCACCGCGTGCGACATTCCGCTGACCACTCGATTTCGCATGGGAAAGGTCTGTCGATCCGCCCTCCTGCCAAAGGGAAATTCTGATACAATCGCCCCATTCAGCTGAGCCTCGCGAAAGACATCCACATTTTCCGGCGGATATACAATGTCGATGCCACAACCGAACACGCAAACGGTCGAACCGCCCGGGACCTCCAGGGCCCCCTTATGGGCAAAGGTGTCGATTCCCCGAGCCATCCCACTCGTCACGCAAAACCCAAGTTGGGCAAGATCCCGGGCAAATCGCTGGGCCACACTCTGGCCGTACAGCGTGCAATGACGAGTCCCTACGATCGCCACCGACGGCTTCGAAAAATCGTATTTACCCAGTCGATACAATCCGATCGGAGGATCCGAAATCTCTTTTAACAGCGGCGGATAATCCTCGTCCTCACAGGACACGAAGTCGACCCCGCGGCTCTCCGCCTGCGCCATCTCGCGATTCAAATCAAAATACCGGTTCCAATCGAGCAACACGTCGACCGCCTTACGTTGAAGGCCTTTGATCGACTCGAGCTCCGGACGTGACGCGGAAAGCGCCCGACGCGGGTCACCTGAAAATGCAGCTAACAAACGATTGAGGGAAACAGGCCCAATCGCAGGCAGCCCGTTCAAGGCCCAAAAGGCCTGCCTACGGGAGAGTTGGAGTTCCATTCCCACCACTCTGCAACAAGTTAGAAAAAAGTCCAACCAGAGCTTCCCTATGGTATTCAAATAACAACATCCAAGGCGCAATATTTGCTAACGCGGGAAGATGCATGACAGAGAATCCAATACCTCTCGCTAGCCAATCCCTCCGTAGATCCCTTCTTCGCAGTGCCCTGCTCGCTTGTCTCGCCTACGGCTGCATTCAGCTCACCGCCGCTCCCAAATGGTGGCAAGCTGAAGCCACCCCCTTCCAAGTGATGAGCAACGCCCGCAGAGCTGAAATCCAGAGGGGATTCGACACAATCTGGAACGCCCGAGCAGGCCTTAAGCTCGTCTTTCCGCAGCTAAGGGAGGACCAAGACGATTCCCTGCTGCTGGTGATCGCGGGCAATGCAGCGACACGCGATCGATTCTCCATCCGGGATGGACGGCGACGAAAAACCATCGGTGGGTATTTCGCAAACGACAGCGAGGGTTACTACACCGTAATCAACGATCTGGGTTCCGAAGAAGAAACCCGCGAAACCATCGTGCACGAATACGTCCACCACCTGATGCGGCGCTACAATGCCGCTCCACTTTGGATCAAAGAAGGCTTCGCCGAATTTTTCTCCACCGTACAGCAAACCCCAAAGAGGCAGCTCGTCATCGGGCTCCCGATAAAATCAAACGTGCAATACCTTCGCTACGAGGGGCTCATGCCCTTGAAGCAATTGCTCGCGGTTGGTCCAGAGTCCATAGAATACACAGGCGGACAGCACGCCGGCACCTTCTACTCTCAATCCTGGCTGCTGATCCACTACCTCGTGCTTGGCGAACACGAACTACCGAAAGAAAATGTGTACGCCTTCATTGACGCCGCACTCAACTCCCGTTCCACCACCGAAGAGCAATTCCAAGCCCACCTCGGATTAGGATTCTCCGAAATAGAAAAACGCTTGGAAGACCATCTTAACAACGGCCGTAGCTACACCCTAAGGCTCGAGCTCGAGGAAGCTCAAAAAGCTCCGCCCCTCGTGCTAAACCCTTTATCAGAGCAGGATTCTGAAACGCTCGCAACACGCATCATGCTCGATGTGCGGGACAAAGACACATCCAGAGAACAAATACAGGCCGCCCGAAAACGCTGGCCCAATTCCGCGGACCTGATGGCCCTAGAGGGAGAATGGCTATACAAAAATAGCCGTATCGAAGAATCCGATACATTATTCGAACTGTCGTTAGAAGAAGACCCACTTCAAGCGAGAGCCCATTTTT
>JBNKSG010000031.1:0-26101 GCA_050297195.1 Opitutaceae bacterium
TCCCATTTTTCGAGGAACTGCGTGTTGTTCGCTTCGCTGTCGTCGCTGCGCGCCTCGGTACGCCAAATGGGACAGGGCCTCGGCCCAGCCGCCATTTTGGCCGCCTTGTTCTTCGAAAAATGGGGTCCTGCCAGCTTTGAGCTTATTTGAAGACACGCCCTAGCCCCGCCGCTTCAAAGCCATCCATTTCGGGCATCATGCAATCCATGAAAATCATGCCGAATGCCTCCTCGGACCTCGCCTCGACAGCCTCCGCCAGAAGGGCCTAGCAATTTCACTCAAAGAACGATTAGCAAGTCCCAAGCAGCAAACAACGCTCCCTATAGGAGCTCAGTATTTCCTCCTTGAATACAATTTTCGCACCGCCAACGCGAGTCGCGCGCCCCCCCAAAAAAACTTCCCCCACGACCATATTCATTGCGTAAAGTGGTTGAGCCCACGCTCAAATACAGCAGCATCCTCTCACTCATAGCTGCGCTTACAACCAACCGCAGCCGACCCCCAAAATCCCTGACAGACACCATTATGGACCAACAAATACCGCGCCGTGACTTGCTGAAGAAAGTCGCCCTCGGCGCCGCAGCCTTCGCCAGCTCCAAGGCCTTCTCCACCCCCCACGAAGAACCTTCAGCCATGACTGGATCCAGTCCGCTCAAACGAAACATCCACCACTCCGCCTGCAAATGGTGCTACAAGGACGTCGAGCTCGAGGAACTCTGTATCAAAGGCAAGGCCGTCGGCCTGGAAGCGATCGACCTCGTCAACGCTGACGAGATTCCCACCCTCCAGAAGCACGGCCTCGAAGCATCCCTAGTCTGGGGAGTGCCGGGCGGTATACCCGATGGCCTCAACCGCCTGGAAAACCACGACGCCATCGTCAGCTTTTTCAAAGAAACCGCCCCCATAGTCGCTGCTCACGGAGCCAAGCGCATGATCGTATTTTCCGGCAATCGCGACGGGCTCGACGACGAGCAAGGCCTCGAAAACTGCAAGATCGGGCTCGAACGCATCATGCCCATCGTCGAGAAACACAAAATCCAAGTCGTCATGGAGCTGCTCAATTCCAAGCGTAACCACCCCGACTACCAATGCGACCACACCAACTGGGGTGTGGAACTGGTCAAGCAAGTCAGCTCCGAGCACTTCAAGCTCCTCTACGACATCTATCACATGCAGATCATGGACGGCGACGTCATCGACACCATTCGCGAAAACCACCAGTACTTCGGGCACTACCACACCGGTGGCGTGCCCGGCCGCCACGAGATCGACGAGACCCAAGAGCTCTACTACCCCGCCATTATGCAAGCGATTCTGGATACAGGATTCGACGGCTACGTAGCCCAAGAATTCATTCCAACCTGGAAAGACCCCATCGCAGCCCTCGCCCACGGCATCCGCACTTGCGACGTATAGGATTCGCCGCTCGCTCCATCTCGCCAGCGTTACACGCTGGCGTCCTGCCCGGCCGACTCCTCGCCGCGAACATCCCAATGCTCCACCGGCTTGTACACAATCGTCTTGCCGGCTAGGAGCTCGCCGTGCTGACGGCAAAACGCCTCCAGCCGGTCCTTGCGGTCGATTAGCTCGACGCAGATCGTGAGGCTCGGATCGGGAGCTTCGACGCCTTCTGCCTGCGCGCCCCCGCCGTTGTTAAAGCCGAAATGCGTCGTGTACGCGGCCGCGTTGGCGATCCCTTCCCGCTTGGCGGCCACCACGATCTCGCGGTAGACCGGCTTGGCGTTGAGCCGTCCCCAAAAGCCGGAGGCCGGAACGCGCTCGCGCGGCGTCAGGTAGATTCGGACCTTTCCGATTTCGCTCGCGACGATCTGACCCTCTTTCATCGCTCCGTTCTCTGTATCTAAATTTTCATCACAAGAGAAGATCTCCGCAAAATCGGGAACGACTGAATCGCGCGTCTTGACTTTCAGCGAGCTCAGCTCCTTCAAGGTTATACCCGGCGGCAACGCTCCGCCCTCGCGCTTGGGAACGCCGAGCCGCTGCGATGCGTAGATGCCGGAGTGTCCACTGAAAAAGTACGCCACAAAACAGGCGACCGCGAAATACAGCGCGTAGTGAGCGCCAAAAAGCTCTATGCCCATGATCGTGCAGGCCAGCGGCGTGTTCGTCGCCCCAGCGAAGACCGCGACAAAACCGAGCCCGGCAAACAAGTCCACCGGCACGCCCAATGGTCCAGCCAAGGCGTTGCCCAGCGCGGCACCGATGAAAAACAGTGGCGTCACTTCGCCGCCCTTGAACCCGACCGACAGCGTCACCGCCGTAAACAGCAGCTTCCACCACCAGCTCCACGGCGTCGCCCCGCCCTCTGTGAACGCGGACAGCAGCGAAACCGACTCCGGCGTCCGGCCATGAACACCGAGCCCGAGATAGTCGCGCGTACCCACCAGATACACGAGCCCGATCACCACCGCAGCGCCTGCCGCCGCCCGCAGCGGCCCGTCGGAAATGATCCGCTTAAAACCAATCTGAAGCCCATGCGTCAGTTCCGCGAACAGCTTGCTCGCCAAGCCAAAGGCCATCGCCGCAACAACCACCTTCGCCAGCAAAACCAGATCCAACGCCGCCCGCAGCTCCTCCGCGTCGGCGATGCCAATATGATAAACGGTGTGATGCGCCCCCCAAGCCCCGCAGGTGTAGTCTCCCACCAGACTCGCGACCAAGGCCGGAATCAGCGCCTCGTACTGCACCCGTCCGATCACTAGCACCTCCATCGCAAAGATCGCTCCCGTCAACGGCGTGCCGAACACCGAACCAAACCCCGCCGCGACGCCGGCCATGAGCAGCATGCGCATGTTCTCCTCGCCGAAACGGCAGAGCCGCCCGTAGACGCTGGCAAGGCTGCCGCCCATCTGCACAGCCGTGCCTTCCCGTCCAGCCGAACCGCCAAACAGATGCGTCACCAGCGTACCGAGCAATACCAGGGGCGCCATCCGGGCCGGCACGCCGCCGCCCGGCTCGTGAATCCGGTCGAGAATCAGGTTGTTGCCGCCTTCCGCCGACGAGCCAATACGCCGGTAGACCCAGCTCACCGCATAGCCCGCCACCGGTAGCAGAAACAGCAGCCAACCGTGCTGCCACCGGATATGCGTCATCTGGTCCAGCGACCAAAGAAACAAAGCGCTGGCCGAGCCGGACAAAATGCCAACCGGGATCACCAACGCGATCCAGACTAGGATCTGCCGAACGCTCTGCAGGTGCTCGCGGATATCGAAAAGCGACCTCATCGCGAACGCTCCTCCCACGCGCGAAACGCGCGACAAGCCCTCGCGGATTCCGCGAGCTGCTCTTCTAGCCAATGGAAAACTGTACTGCCGTTACGTGTGAACATAGTGACTCCTCTGCACGTTGATTCGCGACAGGAATCATCAGCCGCGGCATCGGCCGGGCGGTTCTCCGCAGAAAGCGGACGGCAGAAATCCATTGCCGAAACCCGCAAGCTGCCGATCGCGCCTTTCAAGGCAAGCCGAAAAGCGGCAAGGCGCATACCGGCCGGCCGATTAAACCAGCGTCCTGCGCGATGTAAGGTAGGGTCCGACTGCTGGGCTGATCGCGGCGCAAGGATCACCCTCCTACGCCCTGCCGCCCAGCTTCTGCAGCAGCTTCTTCGTCATCAAGATACCCGTCGGCTCGTCCAGCGATTTGCCCTCCCACTCCACGTCGATGTATCCACGATACCCAGACGCCTTCACGATTTCCAGCAAACGAGGATAGTCCATGTCGCGCTCGAATCCCTCCGGGTTGAAATTGTAGGTCTTGGCGCTCACGCCCTTGGCAAACGGCATCAGCTGCTGCACGCCCAAATACCGGTCGTACTCCTCGCCCGTTTCGCGATCGACCACGAAGTTTCCGAAATCCGGCAACGTCCCGCAACGCGGATGGTCCACCATACGCATCACCGAGGACAGCCAGGCTCCATTGCTCGAAAGCCCGCCATGGTTTTCCACGATCACGTTGATCCCGTAGCGCTCCCCGATCTCGCACAAGCGCCGCAAGCCATCCGACGCCAGCTTCAGCTGCTCGTCAAACAAGCCCTCCGACGCCGCGTTCACGCGAATCGCATGGCAGCCCAAAACGCGAGCCGCCTCGATCCAGCGCACATGGTTTTGCACCGCCTGCGTACGCTTCGCCTCGTCCGGATCGCCCAAACGGCCCTCCCGGTCGCACATGATGAGCACGTTCCTCACGCCCTCCCCCGCAGAAACCCGCACCAGCTCGTCCAGGACCGCATCGGAATAGCCCTCCATGTAAAACTGGTTCACGTACTCGATAGCATGGATACCAAACTCGTTCTTCGCGATCTGGGCGAAACGCATCTTGTCCTTCTCCCCGCTCCAAAACGCCTTGTTGAGCGACCATTGGGCGAGGGAGATATCGAACCAAGTCCCATCGAATCGCGGCTCGTCAGCCGGCTCCTTGGCAAAGGCCTTGCCCGAAACGAGCGAAGCGGCAGCGAGACCGACAGCGCTTTTCACGAAATGTCTGCGAGAATCCATAAAAATAGGGGTAACGAGTTTGGGTTATAAAACTTAGGAATCTGACTATTCGAAAAACACTAACCTTGGGTTATTGGCAACCAACTTCAGAATTTCCCATTCATAAGAGCCAAAGACCCGTTGCCCCCAAGTTGCTCCGTCCGAACATTCCCCACCGCAAATACACCCAATATGAGAAACCTCGTCATCACCATCGCCCTCTGTTGTCTCGTCGCCAGCAACCTCCCCGCTGCCAAAATGCAGCTAGACGATGATGATCGCCAGCCCGAGCCCATCATCCAAGAAGCCAGCAGCGAAACCGAACTCGCCCTCCAGCAACTCCAGCTGCCCGAAGGCATGGAAGCCACCCTCTGGGCCGCCGAACCCATGCTCGCCAACCCCGTCGCCTTCGACTTCGACGAACACGGCCGCCTCTTCGTGGCAGAAACCTACCGCTACGGATCCAGCGCCCTCGATATCCGCAGCTACATGGACATGCTGGAGGAAGACATGGCCTTCCGCAGCGTCGAAGACCGAGCCCAAGGCATCATCGACCTCTTCGGCGACGATGCCCCCAACTTCGCCATCGAAGGCGAAATCCTCCGCCTGCTCGAAGACCGCGACGGCGACGGAAAAGCCGACTCCTCCTCCGTCTACGCCGACGGGTTCAACTCCTCCGTCGACGGCATCGCCTCCGGCGTGCTCGCCCGCAAAGGCGACATCTACTTCACCAACATTCCCAGCCTCTGGAAATTCCAAGGCATCGACGCCAAGGGAAAAGCGAAAAAACAAGAAGAGCTCCTCCACGGCTGGGGCATCCACTTCGGCTACACCGGACACGACTTCCACGGCCTCATCCTCGGCCCCGACGGAAAACTCTACTTCTCCATCGGCGACCGCGGCGCTGACGTGACCGCCCCCGACGGCAGCCACATTTCCTATCCCGACACCGGAGCCGTCTACCGCAGCAACCTCGACGGCACCGAGCTCGAAGTCGTCCACTACGGCTTGCGCAACCCGCAAGAGCTCGCCTTCGACGCCTTCGGCAACCTCTTCACCGGCGACAACGACTGCGACAACGGCGACTTCGAACGCCTCGTCCTCATCGCCGAAGGCGGCGACTCCGGCTGGCGCATCGGCCACCAACACGCCCCTCTCGGGGCCGCCGGCGTCTGGATGTCCGAAGGCTGGTGGAAAACCCGCTTCGAAGGCCGCGCCAAATTCGCCCTGCCCCCTATCTCCTACATCGAAGACGGCCCCTCCGGCATCGCCTTCTACCCCGGCACCGGCCTCTCTCCAGACTATGCCGGACACCTCTTCATGACCCATTTCAAAGGCAGCATCGCCACCAGCGGCGTCTACACCTACACCATGAAGCCACAAGGCGCCTGGTTCGAGCTCGAAGAAAAGAAGCTCTTCCTCAAAGGCATCCTCCCCACCGACGTCACCTTCGCTCCAGACGGCAAGTTCTACGTCGCCGACTGGGTCAACGGCTGGGCAAAGCCCGGAAAAGGCCGCATCTACGCCATCTCAAACCCAGAAACGCAAGCCAGCCCCATCGTCGCCGAAACCCAAAAGCTCTACGCCGAAGGCATGACCGACCGCAGCCTCGCAGAACTCGCCAACCTCCTCAGCCACCCGAACTGGAACATCCGCCTCGAAGCCCAGCTCGAGCTGGCCAGCCGCGGAGAATCGAGCCTCAAAACCTTCGTCAAAATCGCCAACGACCACGGCGCCGACCTCCACGCCCGCCTGCACGCAACCTGGGGACTCGGCATCCTCGCCGACCACGGATCCGCAAAAGCGAAAGTCGCTATCGCCAAGCTCGCCGCCTCGGAAACAGGCGAGGAAGAAGTGCTCGCCCAAGCCACCAAGCTCCTCGGCGACCACCAAATCAGCGAAACCGAAACGCTTCTCGTTTCCCGCCTCTCCCACCCCTCCAACCGCGTTCGCTACTTCGCCGCCCAAAGCCTCGGCAAGCTCCAATACGCAGAAGCCGCTCCCGCCCTCCTGCAAGCCGCCCGCGAAAACGCCGACGAAGACCCTTACCTCAGCCACGCCATCGTCATGGGACTCGTCGGAGGCAAGAACATGAAAGCCCTCGCCGACGCCGTCACCGACGAGTCAAAAGCCGCGCGCTTCGCCGCCCTCCTAGCGTATCGACGCCTCGGAGACGTCAACGTCGCCCGCTTCCTCCACGACTCCGACAAGGAAGTCGTCCTCGAAGCCGCCCGCGCCATCAACGACGCCCCCATCGAAGGCGCCTACCATTCGCTCGCGCAGGCCATCGACAGCCCCTTCGCCGACGACCCCATCCTCGCCATCCGCGCCCTCAACGCCCACTTCCGCCTCGGGGGAGCCGACAACGCCCAATTCCTCGCCAACTACGCTGCAGACGAGTCAAAGCCCGAACAATTCCGCCTCGAGGCCATCACCCAACTCCAGTCCTGGTCCAATCCCCTGCAGCGCGACCGCGTCATGGGCGTCTACCAACCGCTCGCAGCCCGCGATGCCCAGATCGCCATCGACGCCTTCAAAGCAAACGCCGAACAGTTCTTCGCTTCAGACAACAGCGCCGTACAGGTCAAGTTCCTCGAGGCCGTCGAAAAACTCGGAGTGACCGGGCTCGGAGACGAACTCTACGCCCTCACCAAAAACGAAAAGGCCAGCGGAGCCGCCCGCGCCGCCGCTTTCTCCATCTTCAGCAAGCTCGACGATCCCCGCATGGACGAGCTCGTCCTCGTCGCCAGCCAGTCAGACGCCTCCGAGCTCCGCCTCGCCACCCTCCCCATCGTGACCGAGAGCTCCCCAGAACAGGCAAAAGTCACCCTCAGCCTCATGGTCGAAGGCAGCGTCGAAGAACAACGCGTCGCCTACAAAACCCTAGCCGGATCCGAACAAGCCTTCGCCGTCGAACTGCTCGCCCATAGCATCGATCGCCTCATCGCGGGAGACGTACCCTACGCCGCCCAGCTCGAGCTCATCGAAGCCGCCAAGGCTCACCCCTCCGCAAAAGTCCAAACGGCCTACCAAAGCTACCAAGCCAAGATCGCCGCCGCCAGCGACCCGACCGCTCCCTTCTCATTCGCCCTCGAAGGCGGAGACGAGCGAGCCGGCCGCCGCGTCTTCAACAACAACCAAGTCATGGCCTGCGTCCGTTGCCACATCGCGACCGGTCCCGGCGACGCCGCCGGCCCCAACCTTTCCAACGTCGGACTCCGCCTCGATCGCTACCAACTCCTCGAGTCGATCGTCGCGCCAAACGCCGCCATCGCCAACGGTTTCGACAACGTGATCCTCACCCTCAAGAACGGCACCTCCGTAGCCGGTCTCGTCGAATCCGAAACAGCACAAGAGCTCACCCTCAAGCTCCCCATCGGCGAAACTCAAAGCTACGCCCAAAGCGACATCGCAAAACGCGACGCCATGCCCTCCAGCATGCCCGCCATCTTCGGACCGCTGCTCTCCCCCAAGGACCTAAGAGACCTCGTCGCATTCCTCAAAACCCGCACCTGGAACCCCCAATCCGAGCGTACGACTCACGGCGAATAGACCGTAATCACATTTCAACTACAAAGGCGTCCTCAAAACAGGACGCCTTTTTTTAACATCGTAGGGCTGGCGCTTGCGCCACGCCGCAAAACCCAATCGTAGCGAGCCCGCCCCCACAAAACACTCACCTCATTTTGCAAATCCAAGGAACCCCCATTACTCGTACCGGTTCCTAAACTCGTTATGACTCCCTCTATTCGCCCCTTCCTTCTCTTGGGCGCCCTGTTCGCGCTCGCCTGCAATCTCACCGCCGCTCCACGCGACGACCTTTGGCTCAAGGTCTCCGAAGCCGAAGCCCAACGCCTCCCCCAAACCGCCATCGAAGCCCTCGAGCCCATTATCGAGGCCGCCCTCGCCGACGGCTCCCACGCCGAGGCCATCAAAGCCATCTCCAAGAAGATCGCCCTCGAAACGCAGATCCAAGGCGAACTCCCCGAAGAAAGCATCCTCCGCCTCCAAGCCGAACTCGAGCAAACGCCGCCCGAACTCCAACCCATTTTCCAAACCCTCCTCGCCCACTCCTATTGGAACTACTTCCAGCAAAACCGCTGGCGCTTCCTCCAACGCAGCCAGACCGCGGAAGCGCCCAGCGAAGACTTCCGCACCTGGGACCTCCCCCGCATCCTGCGCGAAATCGACCGCCACTTCACCGCCGCCCTCGCCAACCAAGATTTCCTCCAATCCGTCCCCATAGAAAGCTACGACGCCTTTCTTGACCGAGGCAGCGTCCCCGACACCTACCGCCCCACCCTCTACGACTTCCTCGCCTACCAAGCCCTCAGCTTCTATCAAGCCGGCGAACAAGCTGCCATCGAGGCCGAAGAAACCTTCGCGATCTCCGCCAACTCCCCCATCTTCGACGGCCCCACCGCCTTCCTCTCCTGGCAACCCGCAGCCGGCGAAACCTACTCCCCCGAGCTCAAAGCCATCCAGCTCTACCAAGATCTGCTCCGCTTCCACGCGGACGACAGCGACCGCTCCGCCTACTACGACGCCGACCTCGCCCGCCTCCTCTACGGCTACAACCTCGCCCAAGGCGAGGACACCGACCAACGCTACGCCACCGCCCTCGAGCAATTCATCGAACGCACCGCCCAACACGAAATTTCCACTCGAGCTATCGCCAAACTCGCAGCCTACCACCACAGCCAAAACGATCTCGTCACCGCTCACGAAATCGCCAGCCACGGACTCGAAACCTTCCCCCAAAGCGCTGGCGCGATCCAGTGCCACAACCTCATCCAACAAATCGAGCAAAAGTCGGCCACCATCCAAACCGAAAGCGTTTGGAACGCACCTTGGCCCACTATCGACGTCACCTACCGCAACGTCGAAAAAGTCTACTTCCGCGCCATCAAAGCTACCTTCGAGGAAGAACTCGTAACACCAATCACCCCAACGAGAATCCCGCAGGAGCTTCTGAAACTGCAACCAGACTTCACTTGGCAAGAGGACCTACCGCCAACCCCCGACTACCAAAATCGCACCGAAAATCTCGCAGCGCCTCAAAACCTTGAGCCGGGCTACTACTACATCCTCTCCAGCGCCGATCCAAACTTCCTCGAGCTGGACAACCAAATTTCCGCCACCCCTATTTGGGTCAGCAATCTGTCACTCGTCCTTCGCACCCATGAAGTGGATACACCTCTCAGCGGCTTCGTACTGCAAGCTCTGAGCGGTAGTCCAGTCGAAGCGGCCGATGTAGAAGTATGGATGCAAAACCGAAACGAGGGTTTCAAGATACGCACAACGCTCAAGACTGACTCCAATGGACACTTCAGGATTCCCAAGCATCTCACCAGGGAACGCGCCGTTATCATCGCGAGGTATCAGGGGTACAGCGTCGCCAGTACAAACCCAACTTGGCTCTACTATCGGGATACAAAGATCTACCCCGAGCAACGTACCCTATTTTTCACCGACCGCGCTCTCTACCGTCCGGGGCAAACGATTCAATACAAGGGGATTTCCTTTGAGTCCGATCGCGAAAGGAACGAATACAAAACACTCACACGACAGCGTATCCAGATAACATTCAAAGACGCCAACGGTCAAGTCGTCGAAGAGCGAACTCATCGAACCAACGACTATGGTTCCTTCAGCGGCAGCTTCACCGCTCCCAGCGACGGGCTGCTGGGAACCATGTCGATCGACGTCTCATATGGAGCTTGGGGCTCCACACAATTCAACGTAGAAGAATACAAGTGCCCCAAGTTCCAAGTCGTACTATCCGCCCCCGAAAACGCTCCCAAACTCGACGAAGAAGTCTCTATCAGCGGTAAAGCCACCGCCTACACTGGAGCCGCCATCGATGGAGCCAAAGTCGCCTGGCGAGTAGAACGCAGTGTCCGCGCCCCCCTTTGGTGCTGGTGGTGGAATCCCCCCGCCAGCAAATCCATCTCCCACGGAACCAGCGACACCGATACGGACGGAACCTTTCGTATCCAATTTCCAGCGACACCGGATCGCAGCGTGCCAAAAGCCAACGAACCAATTTTTATCTACACCATCTACGCCGACATCACCGACACCAACGGAGAAACCCGTTCTGCTCAAACCACCACTCGAGCTGGCTACTCCGCCTTGCAAGCCAGTCTTTCCACACCCGCTTGGTTGAGTGCATCAGAGCCCGTGAAGATCGACATCTCGACAAGCACTCTCGACGGAGAACCTCAGGCAGCGTCCTCGACCATAAAGCTCTACCGCCTTCATCAACCGAAAAAAGTTGAACGAAAGTCCCTCACTCACAACCGCTACTCTCCTTGGAGAATCCAACAAACGGAACCCTCTTACGATCCCAGCAACCCCGCCACATGGGAAAACGGCAATCAAGTATTCACCAAACAAATAGCAACTGACGCCAGTGGGAAAACCACCCTTTCTCACAAACTCGCCGCTGGCCCCTACAGGATCGAGCTACAGAGCGAAGATCGTTTCGGCAATCCTGTCACCGCTCGACACAATTTCACCGTACAAGCTCCCCACGCCACCAAACATGCCACAAAAATACCCAACTTTCTCGGAGCACCCACCTTTACGCTAGAACCCGGCGACACCCTCGACGCTCTCTGGGGCAGCGGCTACGACTCTGGCCGTGCCTTCATAGAAATCGAACGCGAGGGTGAAACGCTAACCAGCTATTGGACTGATTCCGCCAGCACGCAAAGCCGTATCCAATTCCCAATCACCGAATCTCACCGCGGCGGCCTTACCCTACGCAGCACCTTCGTGCGTGAAAACCGAGCCTACATCGAGACCCGCATCATAGATGTCCCTTGGAGCAACAAAGACCTCGCCATCAAGTGGGAAAGCTTCCGTTCTAAACTAGATCCCGGCCAAAACGAAACCTGGACCGCCACTATAACCGACCCCGACGCCCAGATGGCCACCGCCGAAATAGTGGCCGGCCTCTACGACGCTTCCCTCGACCAATACAAGCCCCACCAGTGGCCCCAAAAAATTGGCAACTTCCGCCACGAGCACTCCCACTCAAGTAACCAATTCGTCAATACACTCCGAAGCTTTAATCGCATCGCTGGAAGCTGGAACCGGGACTTCCGCTCCCTTAATTGGTCCTACCGTGCCTTCCCTCCAGGATTGGTTCAGATCTACGTATACGGAGAAGAAGTATTCGAACTTTCCGCTTTCTCAGTCGCCGAAGCAGAGAGCGGATACAAGGCGACACGGACCTTAGCAGGCTCGAGACTCAAAAACGTGAGACGGCCCGCGCCCATGGATACCGTGATGGGCGGAGCTGAGGCTCCCATGATGGAAATGCTCGCCGACGGGGCAGCAGAGCCACCGCCTCCTCCCACTCCCGACCTTTCCCAAGTCTCCGCCCGAACGAATCTCAACGAAACCGCTTTCTTCTACCCGCACCTTTTGAGCGACGAAGACGGCGTGGTGAAAATCCTATTCACCATGCCGGAAGCTCTCACCCAGTGGCGCTTCTTCGGCTTCGCTCACGACAACGAGCTGCGCTCGGGCTTCCTCACCGATACCGCCGTCACCGCCAAGGACCTCATGGTCCAACCTAATCCGCCGCGTTTCCTACGCGAGGGCGACGAAGTGGAGTTCACCGTCAAGGTCAGCAATCAATCCGACGAAGCGCAAAGCGGCCAGGTCCGCCTCAGCTTCAGCGACGCTGCCACCCTCGAATCGGCCGACGCCTCCCTCCAGAAATTGGACACAGACAAAAGCTTCACCATTCCCGCCAAAGAATCACGCAGCTACTCCTGGCACATCAAAGTTCCCGATGGTGCAGGCGTGCTCACCTATAAAGCCGTAGGTGCCACCGATTCCCTTAGCGACGGCGAAGAGGGATACCTTCCTGTATTGAGCAAGCGAATACTTGTTACCGAATCACTTCCCCTGCCCATCCGAGGAAAAGGCAGCAAGGAATTCGATTTCGATAAGCTGCTCGCATCCGCCGACTCCGACACCCTCCAGCACCAGAACCTCACCGTGCAGATGGTTTCTCAACCCGCCTGGTACGCAGTCATGGCCCTGCCTTACTTGATGGAGTATCCCTTCGAGTGCAGCGAGCAGGTCTTCAACCGCTTCTACGCCAACGAGCTCGCGGCCCACATCGCCAACTCCGACCCCAAGATCCGCCGCGTCTTCGACCTCTGGAAAAACACGCCCGCCCTCGACAGTCCACTCGAGAAAAACCAGGAGCTCAAATCCGTCCTCATCGAAGAAACCCCATGGCTTCGCGAAGCGAAAGACGAGAGCCAAGCCCGCCGCAACGTCGGCATTCTCTTCGACCAAAACCGCCTGCAAAACGAATCGAGCAGCGCCCTCAGAAAACTCGCCGAGCGCCAGCTCGACGACGGACGCTGGTCCTGGTTCCCCGGCGGCTACGCCAGCGACTACATCACCCTCTACATCGCTACCGGCTTCGGCCGTATGCGTCACCTCGGAGCCGAGATCGACATGGAGCCCGCCATCCGTTCCCTCGATGCCCTCGACCGCTGGATGCAGGAGCGCTACCGGGATATTCAAGAATGGTCCCAGCCCAAAGACTACGTTCCCGGCCACCTGATCTCGCTCTACCTCTACGGACGCAGTTTCTTCCTCCAAGAAAAACCCGTCGCCGCGGAACACCGCCAAGCCCTCGACTTCTTCCTGGAAAGAGCTCGCGAACACTGGACCCAAGTTTCCAGCCGCCAAAGCGAAGCCCATCTCGCCCTCGCCCTGCAACGCTTTGGCGACCGCGACGTTCCCATCGCCATCCTCAAGTCCCTCAAAGAACGCAGCGTCACCGACGAGGAACTCGGCATGTTCTGGCGCGACACCGAGTACAACAGCTGGTGGTGGTACCACGCCCCCATCGAGACTCAGGCCCTCATGATCGAAGCCTTTGCGGAAGTCGCCAAGGACGCCCAAGCCGTGGAAGACCTCAAAGTCTGGTTGCTCAAGCAGAAGCAAACCCAGAACTGGAAAACCACCAAAGCCACCGCCGACGCCGTTTACGGCCTGCTGCTCCAAGGCAAAAACCTGCTCTCCTCCGACGCCCTAGTCGCCGTTAAGCTCGGCGAGCAAACCATCGAGCCGGAAAACGTCGAAGCAGGAACCGGCTTCTACGAGAAGCGCTTCGTCCACCAAGAAATCCAACCCGAGATGGGTCACATCACCCTCACCAAAACCGACGACGGCGTGAGCTGGGGCAGCGTTCATTGGCAATACCTCGAAGACATGAGCAAGGTCACGCCGCACGAAGCCACCCCGCTCACCCTCAAGAAAACCCTTTTCGTCAAGGAAAACACAGACCGCGGTCCCGTCCTCAAACCCGTCGACGGCCCGCTCTCCGTCGGCGACGAACTCGTCGTCCGCCTCGAGCTCCGCAGCGACCGCGACATGGAGTACCTCCACCTCAAGGACCAGCGCGGCAGCGGCACCGAGTCTGTCAACGTGCTCAGTGGCTACCGCTACCAAGACCGCCTCGGCTACTACGAGAGCACCCGCGACACGGCCAGCCACTTCTTCATCCATTACTTGCCCAAGGGAACCTACGTCTTCGAGTATTCCACCCGAGTGCAGCTCAAAGGCACATACCAAACCGGCATCGCCGAGATCCAGTGCATGTACGCCCCCGAGTTCAACTCCCACTCCGCCAGCACCACCTTGGAAGTCAACTAACCAAAGCTCAGGTGGGTCGTCCGCCCCGCCGGGCGACCTCGCGGCCCATTCCCAAAGATTAAGTCCCTCATTCGCCGCACTTCTGTTTGCCGGAAAACCGGCGTCCTCCATTGACGCCGGTTTCGGCGCCCGACACCCAGACCGCTTCGCAAACTCAAAACGAGCAAAACGAAGATGTCAGAAGGATCAAAAACACAAGGGAACCCAGCAGTCGTCGGACTCGCAGGATTCGGAGTTACCACACTGCTGCTGCAGTTCCACAATGTCGGCTGGTGTGCCATCGGGCCTGTCTTGGCTTGCGCCATCATATTCGGCGGCCTCGCCCAACTCGTTGCAGGCTTCCAAGAATTCAAGTGCGGCAATAATTTCGGCTACAGCGCCTTCACCGCCTACGGCTCCTTCTGGATCGCCTTCGCCATAATTCTTCTCTGCAAGAAGTACGACATCTACGCATCGAGCGGCACCGATATCGGCTGGTTCCTGGTCGGATTCGGCATCTACACGCTCATCATGCTCGTCGCCGCCATGCGGGTACACGGCATGATGGCCCTCACCTTCCTCTTGCTCACCATCGGTTTCGTCCTGCTCATCCTCGCCCACTTCGGCTACCCCGGACTGACGAAAGTCGCAGGATTCGAGCTCATGGCCTGCGCCCTCTGCGCTCTCTACATGATGGCCGCCTCCATCTACGCCCAAGTCTTCGGCCGTCCGATCCTACCCGTCGGCAAACCCTGGCTCTCATAGAGGTAGGAGCGTTCCGAGCCAAAGGCGACAAACCTCACTTGCTCGCGATCCCCCATTACCAAGGCACCCCAACCGGGTGCTTTTTTGCGCGTCCCGTTCCCCGGGCGCCGGAAGGTTCCTGATACCAGCCCACGCAACCGACGTAGGGCTGCGGCACGCCGCAAGTCCCGCACAAACGTCTCCCTGCTCCAGAAACGAGACACCCTCAAAGGTGGCACGACCGCTCCGCGGACGTCTCTCAAGCGCCCAAAAAACACAACAAACAGAGCGAACAAGCGCCCAAATCGCCCGGCGGAGCGGCCGATCCACCCAAAACAAACTTAGAAAGCAGCGTCTCCTTAGCACTCTCCTCAACCATCCACCAACCCCATCCACCTCTCGCGCGCGTCAAAACTCCAACGTTGGAGTTTTAACGCGCACGCTTAGCCGCTTCCGATTTCACGCTTGATTTGGTGTATTATTGAATTAATACACCAATTCACAGTCATGTTAATCCAGATCGACCATCACAGCGGGGTCCCGGCCTACCGCCAGCTCATCGAGCAGATCAAGTTGCAGATCGCTCTGGGCGAGCTCTCCCCGGGCGATCCGCTTCCTTCGACCCGCTCCCTCTCCGCAGAGATCGACCTCAATCCCATGACCATCAGCAAAGCCTACAGCTTGCTGGAGCGGGACGGCCACTTGGTCCGTCAGCGAGGCAAACCGCTCACTGTCGCTGCCAGCTCCTCTGAAGAGCAGACGCTCTCTATCCAACACACCCTCCGCGAAGCCCTCGCGCCCGCCGCCGCCCTTTCCCATCAGCTCGGCCTCTCCAAAGAGGAGGCTCTCGAGACTTTTCGCACCCTTCTAGATCAAACGAATCCATCATGAGCAACCCACTCGAAATCCAAGCCCTCAGCAAAACCTTCGGCCAAAAAACGGCTCTCGATTCCGTATCGCTGAGCTGCCAAGCAGGCAGCATCGTCGGACTCATCGGCCCCAACGGCAGCGGCAAGTCGACCTTGCTCCGCAGCGCCATCGGGCTCAGCGCTCCCACTTCCGGCGACGTCCGCACCTTCGGCTGCCCCGCCCTCGAGCTAGAGTCCGAACAACTTTCCCAGATCGGCTTCGTGCAACAGGAATCGGACCTGCTGGACTGGCTAAGCGTTAGCGATCACCTCGACTACGTCGCATCCTTCTACCCGAATTGGGATCTCGAACGGCAAAACGAGCTCACGGCCGAATTTCAAATCGATCCCGAAAGCAAAGTCGCCAACCTCTCCGTGGGCGACCGGCAAAAACTCGCCATCATCCTAGCCGTTTGCCATCACCCGAAGCTGCTCCTGCTCGACGAACCGGCCAGCGCCCTCGACCCGCAAGCCCGTCGCCGCCTGCTCACCTTCCTCCTAGAGGTCGCCCGCGACGACGAAACCGCCATCATCGTCTCCTCTCACATCCTCGTGGATATCGAGAAGATCATCGACCACGTCTGGTTCCTCAAAGACGGTCGCCTCGTAGTCGACCAAGACCTCGACGATCTGCGAGAAAGCTACGCGGAGTGGACCGTATCCGCATCGCAAGGACAACCATTGCCCGGGCGCTTCGAAGAATCTTACATTATCGAACAAAAGGGAGACGCCCACCGTCGTCTGCTCTACGTCGAAGCCGCCGAGAGCAATCTACCCGACTTCAAAAGCCGCTACTCGCTGCCAGTCCAGCCACGCGCCCTAAACCTCGAAGAGCTCTACCCACTGCTCGTCACCCAACGTCCAACCACCGCTTCCGATGCGCTTGTCCACTAGACTCCGGCTCCTGAAAAACCGGGCCCTTTTCTTCAGCGTCTTCGGCCTTTCCTTTTCCCTGTTCTTGCCCGCCTTCTTGAGCCAAGACTCTGGATATCAAGGTATCCTCGCCCTCTCCAGCGCGGCCTTGTTCGTTTGGATGCTGTTCACTCACGCCCGCATCTCGATCGCTTCCAACCGCATCAGCGCAGCACTCCCCGTACGGCCTCGCGGCCCCTTTCGCGAAAGCTTCGCCACCTGCGCTTGCGCCCTTGGCGCATCCAGCCTCGCCGCCCGACTCGGCTTGCACGGCTCCAGCCTGCCCGTTCTGGAAGCCAATCTTCTCTGCCTCGCAGCGATAGCCATCCAAATCCGCCCCAACGCCAAAGGCTTCACTAAATGGTTGCCGAATACTGCCTTGATCATCGCCCTCCTATCGATCCCTATTCGCTACCGGCTGGTTGATTTCGCCGCCCTCGTACCGACTTGGAGCATCTGGCCGCTCACTGCCTTTACCCTCGGCATCGCTTGGTTCAGCAGTCCAAAAATCGCACGCAACTGGCGCTTCGTCCACGCCCTCGACGACTCGCTCGCGTTCCTCTGGGACCTGCGAGCAAGCAACAAAAAAATCTACCAACGGACCAACCGAGGTTGGCTTCAGGCCCCGCGGACCTTCATCAGATCCCACAGCCCTGAAAAGAACTGGCTCCACAACGCCGCTGCCGCCGCGATGGGCACCATCCATCTCGTCAACAAGCCCGCCCGACTCATCCTCATCCTCGCCGGCACCATCACCGCCGGGACGCTCGCCACGTTATTCATCCAAAGCAATCAAAGCGGGATCCACTTCCAAATCACCCTGAACATGGCTATCTTCGGCAATATCTTCTACCTTAGCCTCGGACTAATGCCTGCAGAGAAGTTGAACCTAGCCAAACGCATTGGCCGCCACGCCACAGCCAACACCGTCTTCAAGCTTACGCAAAAGATCACCCTGATTATCGCTTCCACGATCACGCTCCTATCGCTCGGGATCGAGCTATCGCTGCACCTGCTCGACATAAAGGCGTTCTCCTGGGCCGACATCCATAGCAGCGCCCTCTTCTTCGTTCTCAGCCTCGCCCTCATTCCACCCACTCTCTTTTGGATGGGCAGCAGCGTAAGCCAGCCAAAGAGGCAGACCGCAATTCAAAGCTCCCGCATCGGCCAAATGCTCCTGCTCTTCGTACCCTTCATCGTATTGCTGACCTTCGGATCGATGGCTTTTTCCGACCTGCAAGGAAACGTCGCCCCCTACCTCGGCATAGAGCTGGCAATCCTCCTCGCGCTCGCCGCCCTCTGCTACGGACCGATCCGCAAATTCGCCCAGCACAGATTCCTGCAAGGCGATCTCTAGACGGAAGCGGAAGGCGCATGGCGCATGGCGCGTAGCTTGCAGTTGACCCCTCGAGCCACTTTCGCCTTGCTCCCCTCCGAGCGGAGACGCACTCGCGTGCTCCCAATCGATCCCGTCAATGATTCAAGCCTTCACCAAACGACTGAAGAACGATGCCAGCTCTCAGCTCGCATTTTCATCTGAGACCAGGCCGGCCGACAAACTCGCCGCCCTCAAAGGCTTCCTCAAGTCAGGAACCGATACCATCCTCGCCCAACACCGCGACGGCGCCCCAGGGCTCGAAATCGGCAAAGCCCGCTCCCTGATGATCGACACCGTCATCACCTGCTTGGCCGAACCCGCCATAGAGCAAGTACAGAAGCTTTCCAGCGACTCGGACATCGCCATCGCAGTCGTCGCCCTCGGCGGATACGGCCGCGAGGAGCTTAGCCCGCTCAGCGACATCGATATCATGTTCCTGTATCCATCCGATACAGACAGCAAGCTGCTCGAGAAAGCCCAAGAACTGCTGGTCCAGGAAGTTCTCTATCCCCTTTGGGACGCAGGCCTCAAGGTCGGCCACTCCACCCGCTCCGTCGACGAAGCCTTCAAGGAAGCCAAGGTCGACATCCAAACCAAAACCTCCCTCCTAGAAGCCCGCCGCATCTGCGGGTCCGCCCCACTCTTCGAAGGATTCCAAACCTCCTACCACCTCTTCTATCGTAAGGACGATCCCAAGGACTACATCAAGCAACGCCTCGACGACCAACGCAGCCGCAGGGCCAAGTTCGGCGGCTCCATCTACATGCAGGAGCCCGATATCAAAAGCGGCGTCGGCGGCCTGCGCGACTACCACAATACGCTCTGGATGGCCCAAGTCCGCCTCAATCTCAAAGACATGGCTGGCCTCGTGCCGCTCAACTACCTGAGCAAGCAAGAGCTCGAAGATATCCGCGCCGCCTACGAATTCCTCATCCGCGTGCGCAACGAACTGCACTTCCGCGTCAAGCGCCCCACCGACCTGCTCTCCCTCGAGCTCCAGCCCAAGGTCGCCTACCGCCTCGGCTACAAGCAACGCGACATCCTCGAGCGCGTCGAAGGTTTCATGCGCGACTACTACAAGCAGGCCCAGATCATCTACCGGGTATCCAAAAACATAGAAAAGCGCCTGGCCCTCACCTCGAAGCAAGAAAGCAAGAGCCCCCTCGAGTCCGTCAAAAGCTTCCTCCTGGCCCGCCGCAAGGAACGCGTCAAGAAGGTCGACGGCTTCCTCATCCGCGGCCAGGAAATCACCTTCGAGGACAGCAAGGTCTTCACCGAGGAACCCAACCGCCTCATCCGCATTTTCCGCCACAGCCAGCAGAACGGAGTCGAGATAGATTTTGAGCTCAATGCTCTAATTCGAGCATCGCTCGACCTCATCGACGACGACGTACGTAAGTCCCCTGAGGCCAATCTCAGCTTCCGCACCATCATGCAAGAGGCGGGTAACGTCTACCCGACCTTGAACGAAATGCACGAGCTCGGCGTGCTCGGAGCCTTCATCCCGGAATGGGGAAAACTGACCTGCCTCGTCCAACACGAGTACTACCATCGCTACACCGCCGACGTTCATACCCTTCATACTATAAGGGAACTTGATGAAATCTTTTCAAATCCAGACGGGATCTACAAACCCTACCGCGAAGCGCTTCACGAACTTCGCTTGCCGAATCTTACCTACCTGATCCTTCTCCTGCACGACATAGGAAAAGCCCGCGGCATCCGCAACCACGCCGAAAACGGAGTCGACATCGCAGATCCCATTTTGGACCGCCTGCAGATCGACGAAGAAAATCGAGCCTCCGTACGATTTATTATCAAGAATCACCTACAGATGGCGCGATTTTGGCAGAGGTTCGATATAGATGACCCAGACACTGCAAAAGCGTTTGCCGAACAAGTCGAGTCCCCGGAGCTCCTGCGACTCCTCTACGTGCATACCTTCTGCGACGCGAAAGGCACCGCCGCCGGGCTCTGGAACCAATACAAAGACACTCTCCACCGTACCCTTTACCGCCGGGCTCTCGACGTCTTCAAAGCGGAAGGCAAGCTGGACCAGCAATACGAGCAGCACAAGAAGATGACCCAACAAGAACTGCTCTCCATCGATATCGAAGGCGTCGGTTCCGAAGAGGTCGACGCCCACTTCAAACTGCTACCAGACCGCTACTTCATCAACACCTCCAAGGAGGAGATCATCAAACACATCCAGATGATCAACGACCTCATCAAGGCCATCGCCGGAGCCGACTCCCTAGGAGCCCTCAAGCCCGTCATCGACTGGAAGCACGACCTCAACCGCTCGCTCACCGTCGTCAACATCGTCACTTGGGACCGCGCCGGACTCTTCCACAAGCTCGCCGGAGCCCTCAACATCGCCGGCTACTCCATCCTTTCCGCCAAGGCCATCTCACGCGACGACCATATCGCCATCGACACCTTCTACGTCACCGAAAGCGGACGCGGCCCCTCGGACGAGGGCAAGGCCAAGGAAGCCTTCGCCAACGCCGTCAAAGACGCGCTCGTATCCAACGAAGACCTCTACCCGCGCATCCTCGAAATCGTGCGCAAGGAAGCCGCCGACATCTTCAGCAAAAACGACGACAACCCGCTGGCCGAAGCCTTCGAGCCGCAGGTCGACGTCTACCACGAGCTCTCCCTGCAGCGGACCATTCTCGAAGTCCAAGCTCCCGACCACCTCGGTCTGCTCTACCAAATCTCCCACCAGATTTCCAAGCACGGCTTCGACATCACCTTCGCCCGCATCAACACCGAACGCGGCATCGCCATCGACACCCTCTACCTCAGCGAGGTCGAGCCCGGCGAAGACTCGGACGGCGAAAAGCTCATGGAGCTACGCGACAGCCTCACCAAAGCCCTCGCGAACAACAAGGATAGCTAAGGCAACCCGAGCGGACCCAATGTCGTTCGAATAAAAAGGGCACGCCCTCAAGGAGAAGACGTGCCCAAAAAACAAATACTTCGGGAGCCGCGGCCTTACGACTCTTCCACTTCCGCCCCGAGCTCGTTCAGACGCTTAAGCATGTCCTCAGGCGACTGAGCCTTCTCGAAGGCGTCGCGAGCGGTGATCAAGCCCTGGTTGTACAAGCTCAAGAGGTGCGTATCCATCGGTATCATACCAAGAGCAGCCCCCGTTTGGATATCGGAATTGATACGGTAGGTCTTGTTGTCGCGGATAAGGGCGCTGATCGAAGTCGTGGTAACCATGATTTCGAGACCAGCCACACGGCCGCCGCCCTTCTTCTTGCAAAGCACCTGGGAGATAACTCCCACTATCGAAGACGCGAGCTGCGTACGAATCATCTCCTTCATGTTCGCCGGAAACGCGTCCACGATACGGTCGATCGTCTTCGCCGCGCTATTCGTGTGCAAAGTACCAAAAACCAAGTGACCCGTTTCCGCCGCGCTGATCGCCGCTTCGATGGTTTCCAAGTCGCGCATTTCCCCCACCAAAATCACATCCGGATCCTGACGAAGCGCGCTGCGGATCGCCCCAGCGAAACTGTCTACGTCCACCCCAACTTCACGCTGGGTGACGATACACTTCTTGTGATCGTGGTAGTATTCGATCGGATCCTCAATCGTAATGATGTGACCACTACGACGCTCGTTGATGTAGTTAATCATCGACGCCAAAGTCGTACTCTTGCCCGACCCCGTAGGCCCCGTCACGAGGATGAGTCCACGAGGACGATAAAGCAGGTCGCGGATCTTGTCCGGAATCCCTATCTTATCGAGCGGAATGAAGTCGGCCGGGATCAAGCGAAGCACCATCCCATACGTTCCCTTCGCCCGCAAAACGCTCACGCGAAAACGAGCTCGGTCGAGATAAGCGAAACCGAAGTCGGCGCCCCCAACCGTCTTCACCGACTGGATGTAGGAGTCCGGAGTGATGGACTGCATCAGCTTCTCCGTGTCCGAAGGAGTCAAGTCCGGCCCATCGACAGACACCATCTCGCCATGCAAGCGGATCGTCGGCGGACGCCCCACTTGAATATGCAAGTCAGAGGCCCCCTCATCGAAGACCAACTCGAGCAGTTCGTTCATCTCGTAACTCATATAGCAGCAGTATCGTCAAAATCCGGCCACACCTGAGCTCCGCAAGGCAACGAATCTCCCCTACAAAGAAATGCGGAAACCACCCGCACGCACGCGCCCGGCAGGAACGCCGCTCCGTAGCGCTGAGCTTCAGCCAGCGACCGCGTTGCAGGATCGATGCTGGCGCAAGCTCCACACCCCCTCACGCAAACGTCGGCTCGTCGACCGTGACCGACAGCACTTCCTCCACCGTCGTCATGCCTGCCATGACCTTACGAACCCCGTCTTCTCGCATGGACCGCATGCCCAGCTGACGCGACAGGGAACGCAATTGAGCAGACGTACCGTTGGAGTAGATCAAGCGCTCGACCTCCTCGTTTACGTGGAAAATCTCAAAAACCCCGATACGCCCGCGAAAGCCTTGGTCGTGACATTCCGGACAACCATTGCCGCGCATGAACGTCGCCGCACGCGCATTTATCGGGTCCAAACCGACCGCATGGATCTCCCGCAAACTCGGCTCGTAACGCTCGCGGCAGCTCGGGCAAATCTTGCGCACCAGGCGCTGAGCCAAGGCCGCCCGCAGCGAAGTCGCTACCAGATAGGGCTTTACGCCGATATCTACCAAACGCGTCACCGCCGAAGGGGCGTCATTGGTGTGCAGCGTACTGAAAACCATGTGCCCGGTCAGGGAAGCGTTAATGGCGATCTCGGCAGTCTCCAGATCGCGAATCTCCCCCACCATGATGATGTTCGGCGCCTGGCGCAAAATCGCCTTCAAGGCCGCCGAAAAACTCATCCCGATCTCCTTCTTCACCGGCACCTGATTGATCCCCGGCATCTGGTACTCGATCGGGTCCTCAACCGTGATGATCTTGCGATCCGGCTTGTTCAGAAAATGCAGGCAGCTGTACAAGGTCGTCGTCTTGCCGGAACCGGTTGGCCCCGTCACCAGCAACATCCCGTCCGGCATGGTGATCATTCGCTCGTAGACCTCCTGGTCGTCCTGCAAAAACCCTAGCTCCGGCAAGCCCAGCATCAGCCCTGACTTGTCCAAGATACGCATGACAATGCTCTCGCCATAGGCGGTCGGCAGGCTCGACACGCGCAGATCGTATTCCGTCCCCTCCACTTTCACCTGGATACGGCCGTCCTGCGGCAAACGCTTCTCCGCGATGCTCATCTTGCCCATAACCTTGATGCGAGAAATCACCGGCAATTGCAGGCGCTGCGGCGGCGGATTCGGAATTTCCTGCAAGGTCCCATCCACCCGGAAACGCACGCGAAAGCGATTCTCCAAGGGCTCGAAATGGATGTCCGACGCCCTCATGCCAATCGCATCCGAGATGATGACCTGCACCAGCCGGATGATCGGCGCATCGTCCTCGCCCATCATATTCGTCGAGATCTCGACGCCCCCCTCCGCGACCTTCACCTCATCCGCCCGCGTACGCTCCCCAAAGCTCAAGCGGGCCGAAGCTGTCAAATGCGAGTCCAGATAGGACGCATCGATCGCGATCTCCACATCCTCCTCAACGGCCAAAACCGGAATCACCTGCTTGCCCAGCAGATGGGAAAGCGTATCGAGCTCCTGCAGCGGATCCGCGATGGCAACCCTCAGACGATCGCGGCCCCCCGAAAGAGGAAATGCCTGAAAACGACGCGCCAATGTTTCGTCCAAAAGCTCCCGCGCGTTGTTCGGCCAAGGCGCATCGGCGAGATCGATCGAATCGATGGCGAACTCCTTTGCCAGCTCCCGCACCACCACCTTCCGGTCCGCGTACCCCTTGGAAAAAATGGCTTCCACTAATTCCTCGTCTCCAGCCCTCGGGAGAGCCGATCGCAGGGCACGTAGTTGCTCGTCGGACACAAGTCCGCGCGATTCCACGACCTGAAGGATTAACGACGCATCAGCCATAACTCGCTCCAGAAAAAACCAAGCTCCAGGTTCCCGCCAGACAAATCAAGTCCTGGCACAGGATCCAGTCTCCGAAGTCCCAAATCAAAGCTACGCGCGACGCGCAAAAAAGGCGAGGCAGTCTCAGACCACCTCGCCCTAAAATCCTAAACAGCTACAGCCTAAACAACCTCAGCTGCGCAGCAGTTGCCGCTACTTGAGCGACATCAAGAACTCGATGTTGTTCTTGGTCACCTTCAAGCGCTTGATCAACATCTCCATCGCTTCGACACCAGGGACCCCCTGCATCACGCGGCGAAGGCCGTAGACCTTCTCCATCTCTTGCGGATGGTAGAGCAGCTCTTCCTTACGGGTGCCGCTGCGCTCGAAGTTGATCGCTGGGAAAATGCGCTTGTTGATGAGTTCGCGATCAAGGTGAATTTCCATGTTACCCGTACCCTTGAACTCTTCGAAAATGACTTCATCCATCTTGCTGCCTGTATCCACCAGAGCAGTACCCATGATTGTAAGCGTTCCGCCTTCCTCGATGTTACGAGCCGAACCAAAGAAACGCTTCGGCTTCTGCATAGCAGTCGCCTCGATACCACCCGACATGATCTTGCCGCTATTGCTGGCAAGGGCATTGTAGGCGCGAGCCAGGCGCGTAATCGAGTCGAGCAAGATGACGACGTCCTTGCCCTTCTCCACCATACGGCGGGCTTTTTCGCAAACCATCTCCGCGCAATGCACGTGGCTGGTCGGAGTCTCGTCAAAGGTAGAGCTAATGACCTCGCCCTTCACGCGGCGCTTGAAATCGGTCACTTCTTCCGGACGCTCGTCGATAAGCAATACGATCAAATGCGCTTCCGGCCAGTTCTCCTGGATCGAATTCGCCAAGCCCTGCAACAAGATCGTTTTACCGGTGCGCGGCGGCGCCACGATGAGTCCTCGCTGGCCAAAGCCGATCGGCGTAAGCAAATCGAACGCCCGCATGGATACGTCCTTCTTGCTATTGCCAGGATCAGGAGTCTCGAGAACGAGGCGCTTAGTCGGGTAATAAGGGATCAGGTCCTCGAACGGCGTAATCTTCGCGAGCTCGACAGGATCCTCCCCCATCGCCGAAACGATCTGCAAAGCGGCCGGACAACGTTCGCCCTCTTCGGGCGCAGCTGCCAGCACCTCAACTTGGTGGCCGCGCTGCAATCCGTATTCACGAATCAAAGACGCAGGCACGTAAACGCTTTCTGGCTTGAGCTGGTAGTTGCTCACTTGATGAACAACATAACCATGACCGTCATCGCTTGTATCCAAAAATCCAGTATCCTTGAAAACACGTTTCCCTTCGCGGCCAAATTTGTAGAGAGCCTCGATGGCCTGCTTGCGGCTGCTCTTCGGCTCGAGTTCCGCTCCGAGGGCACGAACTGCCGCCGCCAAAGGCTCGACCTTGAGTTCGTAGAGGGAGGTGAGATCGATCGGCTCAGCCCCGTCTCGCTCGGCGAGAATAGCCTCGCAGGCCTCCTTGTTCGGGAAACGAGCGGACGCTGGCAGATCGCCTTCGATATGGTCGCGTTCCGCAGGAGGCGGCGGTTGACGCCATCCACCTTGCTGGTTGCCGCCCTTCTGCTGGCGGTTGCCCTTTTGCTGCTTTCCGCCGTGCTTGCCACCGCCGTGCTGCTGGTTGTTGTTGCGATCACCGCCATGGTGGCCGCCGCCCTTCTTGTTCTTGTTAAACTTGCCGCCCTTTTGATTGCGGTCGTTGCACTGGTTCCGGTCGTGGCGCTGGTTGCGATCCCGATTATCGGAACGCTCATCCGAATCGTCGGAATCCCCACCTCTTCCGGAGCTTTCGTCGGAAGCTTTAGGAGCCTCTTCCGCGACGACCTTTTTCCTCTCAACAGGGGCCTCCGACTTGTCGGGCACCACTTCAATGGTTTCCTTCCCGTCCGCATGCGAGCCGCGCCCCTTGAAGTCCGTGGGACGGAACTCGTTGTCACCACGATCCGCCTTACTGGCGGCTGGCTCCTTATTGGCCGGAGCG
>JBNKSG010000032.1:0-24724 GCA_050297195.1 Opitutaceae bacterium
ACAAGGTAGCAGCCAAGACTCCAGAGGAGTTCAAGGAACACGCCGAATTCGGGCGTAAGGAAATTACAATCGCCGAGGCGGAAATGCCAGGCTTGATGGGCGTTCGCGCCAAGTACGCTGCGGAGAAGCCCTTGGCCGGCGTTCGCATCATGGGCTCTTTGCACATGACTATCCAGACTGCGGTTCTCATCGAAACGCTGGTCGAGCTCGGCGCTGACGTACGTTGGGTTTCTTGCAATATCTACTCGACGCAGGACCATGCAGCGGCGGCTATCGCGGCTACGGGTGTACCGGTTTTCGCTTGGAAGGGCGAGACGCTCGAGGAGTACTGGTGGTGCACGGATCAAGCTCTCAGGTTCCCTGGTGGTCTCGGACCGCAGCTCATCGTGGACGACGGTGGCGATGCAACGCTTCTTATCCACAAGGGCTACGAGCTCGAAAATGGCAGCGATTGGGTGAATGGCGAAGCCGCTTCCGAAGAGGAGCAGGTCATCAAGAATCTCCTCAAGCAAGCGTATGCGGAAAATCCGACTCGCTGGCACGACGTGGTCAAGGAGTGGAAGGGCGTTTCCGAGGAAACCACCACTGGTGTACACCGCCTCTACCACATGGAGAAGGCCGGACAGCTTCTCGTCCCCGCGATCAACGTCAACGACTCGGTGACCAAGTCCAAGTTCGACAATCTCTACGGTTGCCGCGAATCGCTCATCGACGGCATCAAGCGCGCTACCGACGTCATGACTGGCGGCAAGGTGGCAGTGGTTTGTGGATACGGCGACGTTGGCAAGGGCTGCGCTCAAGCGCTGGTCGGCATGGGAGCTCGCGTGATCGTAACTGAGATCGACCCGATTTGCGCCCTGCAGGCTGCGATGGAAGGCTTCGAAGTGACGACTGTGGAAGAAACGCTCGGCCGCGCTGACATCTATGTCACCACGACGGGCAACAAGGACATCATCACCCTCGAGCACATGAAGGCGATGAAGGACCAAGCTATCGTTTGTAACATCGGTCACTTCGACAACGAGATACAAGTCGACAAGCTGCTTAAGTATCCAGGTATCCAGCATCTCAATATCAAGCCGCAGGTCGACCAGTACACTTTCCCGGATGGCAACGCGATCTTCTTGCTCGCTGGCGGTCGCTTGGTGAACCTCGGTTGCGCGACCGGTCACCCATCGTTCGTGATGTCGAATTCCTTTGCGAACCAGACGCTCGCTCAGATCGACCTCTGGAAGAAGAAGGACGAGTACAAGGTGGGCGTTTACCGCCTAGCTCAGGAGCTCGACGAGGAAGTGGCTCGCCTTCACCTCGAGAAGATTGGCGTAAAGCTGACGACTCTCTCCAAGGCGCAAGCCGACTATATTGGCGTAGACCAAGCGGGCCCTTACAAGCCAGCTCACTACCGCTACTAGTTCGCTGCTAGACCGACTCTCTACTGCCTCGCCCGTTTCCGAACGGGCGGGGCTTTTTTTTGTATCCATTTTTGGATGCGTCGACTTTTACATTTATCGCGGCATTGATTGACAGCTTTTGCGCATGCCCTTCAATCGTGCGGTGCCTACCAAACCTCCTCTATCTTTTACTCCGTTTCGCGAAACGATGCGTCTTGGCCCCTCTTTGATACTCTTCGTCCCGCTTCTGCTATTGCTTGGCGGTTGCTCATCCGGCAAACGAGAGGTGCATGAGTGGGTTTTGCAGTCGCAGGCGACGGAGGACAGCTTGGACTTTATCGAGCTGGTGAAAATGTCCGATCAGGTCCGTCTCATGTCGGGAGGCCGACTTTCGATCCGTCCAGTGCCGGGAGGAACGGTGGCGAGTGGGCCGGACATTTATGCGGCGGTTTCGGAGCGTCGCGTGGAGATGGGCAACGGTTGGCCGAACTGGTGGTCGGGTCGGCATCCGTCTTGGTCGGTCATGAACTCGGGACCGTTCGACTTCATGAACCTGGACGCGTCGATGATGTTCTTCATTGCGGGCGAGGGGACGAGCTTGGCCAACGAGCTTGCGGCCGAAGACGGTATCGTTTGGCGTCCCGCTTGGTGGTCGGGAATGGAGTTCGGCCTCCTGTCCAAGGAGCCGATCCTAGGCTTGGACGACCTGAAGGACAAGAAGGTGCGCATCGGCCCGGGCCTGCCCGGGGAGGTTTTCACGGAAGCTTCGGGCGCCTACACGATCCCTCTTGTGCCGGAGGAGATGCGGCCTGCCCTGGAGGAAGGCTTGATCGACGCGGTCGAATGGACGACGGCGCGGGGCGTATTGGATCTTAGCCTACACGACGTCAGTCCGAATGCGATCGTGCCTGCTATTTGGCAGCCGGCGGTGGTCTCCGACTTTCTGATCAACGAGGAGGCGTTTGCGGAATTGAGCGACGACTTGAAGGCGATTCTGGAGTCCGCCATGAAAGCCTATGCCTTGACGACCACGATTAAGTCCAAGCTTGCGGATTTCGATGCGGTCGATCAGCTGCAGGAAGCGAAGGTGACGTTCCATCGATGGAGCCCTGAAGACATCGAGCGCTGGCGCATCGCGAACGAGACCATTCTCGATGGCTATCGCAAGCAGGACGCCTACACGGAAAAGCTAATATCCAAGAAGCAGGCCTTCAAGGATCGCTATAATCGCTACTATGAATATTTCGGAGCTTACGATTGAAAGAGCGAGAGTGTGTGGACGTTTCTATTTGTATTAGATGAGCAAGGTTGCTGAGCATAAATCTGTAACCCTATTTTGGATACTTGTTCTCACCGTGTTTGTCCTCATGTCGGGGTTCACGGCGATTCGCTTTGCTGTGACGAAGCGCGGCCTGGACGAGGCCTTGGAGAATCGGGCGGAGAATGTGGCTCTGCGAATCGTCGATGCGATCTCTCCCACGATTTGGGATATTTATCGCAAGTCGGACCATCGGGAATACTCGCACGAAGTTTCTTCAGCGGTGTTGGATGCCGAGTTTAGGGATCCGTTCGTGTTAGGGGTAGTTGTGTATGGGAATTTTGGGCACGTTCACATGGCACGCTTTCGAGGGGCGGGAGGACTGCTGGACTACGACGAGGCTGTCGAGCGAGAAATCCGAGAAAAGGCGGACCTAAATTTCTACGAGGCGATCAAGGATGGTCCGATGACGATCGGGAACGTTCGGGTTTTCTTGAGCTCGAGCGATAACAAGGAGTTGATCAGGCAAACATTGATGGTCGATGTTGCGGAGGCCTTGGCGGTTTCGGTCCTGATCGTGGTTTGCCTTTTCTTTATTTTGCGCAAGGCCTTGATCAGTCCGATGCGCAAACTGAGTATTGCCAGCCATGTGATCGATTCCTTGAGAGAGGCTGTGGTGGTGACTGACCGCGATGGAGTGGTTGTCGATGTGAATCCCTTCTTCTGTCGCATGTTCAAGGGGAAGGAATCATCTCTCGTTGGACAAAAGCTGAGTTTGCAGGTCGATGGTCCTGACGATGTCGATACGCTGGTAGCGATTTGGAAGGGGGCGTCATCGGTTCGCGATTGGTCAGGAGAGGCGAAGGTTTCGACCGGAGCGGGGAAATGGGTTTCGGTTTATACAAACGTATCGCCTGTCATTCTCGACGCTAGGGAATCTGAATACACGGTCACGGTCTTGCAGGGAATAGAGGAGCTGAAGCAAGCCGAGGAGGCGCTCATGCAGCGCAATCGCGAGCTGGAGGTCGCCAAGGATCGGGCGGTGGCGTCGAGCCGGGCCAAGGACGAGTTTCTTTCGATCATGAGCCATGAGTTGCGGACTCCGCTAAATCCGATCATCGGCTTTGGGACTCTGATCAACGACGAGTTGGAGGATCCTGACCAATTGGAGCAGATGGGGGTGGTGCTAAATTCTGCCACGCATCTGCTGCGATTGATCGAGTCCGTTCTTGAGTATACCAAGCTCGAACGTGATCCGTCCCTCTGCGAAGCAACGGTATTCGACTATCGGATATCCTGTGAAGGACTGTTGAGTTCCGTTCGGCTCGATGCGGATGCAAAGTTGCTGCAGCTCGACTATCGCCACGCGCTTTGCGGCGGCTTGGAGGGTAGGGATTGTCGCTTTGATATCGTATGCGACAAGACGAAGTTCGAGCAGATCGTGCTCAATCTCCTGACGAACGCGATCAAGTTTACGACAGAGGGATCTGTATCGATAGAAACACTACTGAGTCCGGAAAAGATTCGGGTTACAGTAAAGGATACGGGGATCGGAATTGCTGAAGATGATATCGAGATGATCTTTCAGGCGTTTACCCAGGTAGATTCTTCGCTGAAAAGGAGGCACCAAGGGATCGGGCTTGGGCTAGCGATCAGCCGCAAGCTTGCCGAAGCGATGGGCGGGGAGCTCCATTGCGAGAGCGAGGTCGGCAAGGGGACGGTTTTCTGGTTGGAGGTTCCGGTGAAAGTCGAGGAGGCAAAGTCTTTGCCACAGGAATCAGCTAAGGTAGGCGAGTCGGCTTTGGCTGTGGAAAAGCGAGTCCTCGTGGTCGATGACGACGTGGAGAACCTGCACCTGGTCCAAGTGCAATTGAAGAAGCTCGGCTACGACACCGTAGCGGCCCGTTCCGGTCAGGAAGCGGTCGAGCAGTCGAGGGACGCGCGGGCGGACGTCATCTTAATGGACCTGCAGATGGATGGAATGGATGGTTTTACGGCGATAGAGGAGATCCGCCGCGTTTCGAAATTGAATAAAGGAACGCCTGTGATCGCCTTCACCGCTCACGCTTCCGTGATCACGGAACAGCAATGCAAGGAACGGGGGATGAACGATTTCTTGGCGAAGCCTTACACCTTCTCGGTGCTGGAAGAAAAGCTTCGTTATTGGAGCGAGCGGCGAGTCGAAGGATAGCTTTGTTCGTAGGGAAAGGGAGTTGGCATGCGTGCGCGGATGCTTAGCTTCTCTTTCTTTCCATGCCCGCAAACGAAGATACCGCTCTCGAACGTTTTCACCCTTTGGTCGCCCGTTGGTTTCGGGAGCGGCTGGGGGAGCCGACGGAGATTCAGCGCAAGGCCTGGCAACTGATCGCCGAGGGGGAGCACTGCCTTATCTCGGCGGCAACGGGGAGTGGGAAGACTTTAGCCTCCTTTCTTTGGGCGATCAGTCAGCTCGCCTCAGGAGGATGGGAGTTGGGGCAGACGCGGGTGCTTTATGTCTCGCCACTGAAGGCCCTTAACAATGACATCCGCCGCAATTTGCTCGGCCCGCTGGAGGAGCTGGAGGCGCTATTCGAGAAGGAAGAGGTTGCGTGGCCCGAGATTCGCGTGATGACCCGCAGCGGCGATACGCAGCAGGCGGACCGGCGGAAAATGCTGCGGCATCCGCCGGAGATCTTGATCACGACGCCGGAGAGCTTGAACCTTTTGCTCACCTCGAAAGATGGGCGGCGATCCTTGCTGGGCGTGCGGTCGGTGATCCTCGACGAAATCCACTCGGTGGTTGGCAGCAAGCGGGGCGTTTACCTGATGACGGGAATCGAGCGCTTGGCTCACCTCTGCGGTGAATTCCAGCGAATCGCCCTCTCCGCGACGGTGCGTCCGATGGAACTGGTTGCGTCTTACGTGGGTGGATACGTCGATGGACAGCCGCGGTCGGTGATTTTAGCTGAGTCAACCGCGAGCAAGGCGTACGAGATATCGGTACGTTTTCCGGCGGAAGCCAATGAACAGGCTACCGACGACGACTTTTGGCATCCGATCGTGCAAGACCTGAAGGCTTTAATCGCCCAGAACGAGTCGACTCTGATCTTCGTCAACAGTCGTAAGCTCTGCGAGACCTTGGCCTACAAGATCAATCGGGACGAGCCGACTCCGGTAGCGTATTCACACCATGGATCGCTTTCCAAGGAATTCAGGTTCGCTGTCGAGCAGCGATTGAAGCAGGGGGACCTGAAGGCGATTGTCGCTACCAATTCCTTGGAAATGGGGATCGACGTGGGAGCCTTGGACTGCGTGGTGATGGTGCAGTGTCCGGGGCTGATTTCCTCCGCGGTGCAAAAAGTCGGGCGTGCGGGGCATCAGGTTGGCGCGACGAGCAAGGCAGTGGTGTTTCCTTCCTATTCGCGCGACTTTCTAGAGTCGGCGGTATTGTCGGAGTCAATACAGGAACGGGCGATCGAGGCGGTGCGTCCGGTGGAGGCTCCGCTCGATGTGCTGGCTCAAGTTCTGGTATCTATTTTAGGATCCGGATCTTGGGATATCGATGCGCTTTTTGCTTTGGTGCGGAGCGCTTATCCGTATCGGACGCTTTCGCGAGAGCTTTTCGATCTTGTGCTGAATATGCAAGCGGGCCGTTATGCCGGGAGTCGATTGCGAGAGTTGAAGGCCCGAATCGCCGTCGATCGGGAGAAGAATACGGCGACCTTGCGAAAGGGGGCCTTGATGGCGTTTTATCTGTCGGGAGGGGTGATTCCCGATCGCGGTTACTTTCACCTGCGCCACAGTGGAAATGGCGGGCGCATCGGCGAGCTGGACGAGGAGTTTGTCTGGGAACGTTCCATTGGAGATGTATTCACGCTGGGGGTACAAAGCTGGCGGATCGATCAGATCACGCACAACGATGTACTCGTGTCGCCGGCGAGTGGGGGCGAAGTGGCTCCTCCGTTTTGGAAGTCGGAAAGCTTTGATCGCGATTTTCATTTCTCGAATCGCATTGGAGCGTTTTTGGAGTGGGCAAACGAAAGGTGTGGTGACGCGGAGTTTTCAGCGGAACTGCGTGACCGTTTTAAGATGGACGAAGTCGCGTCCAAGGCTTTGCTGGATTTTCTAAGGAACCAGCGCTTGGTGACGGGCAAGGCTTTGCCGCATCGGCATCACATCCTCGCTGAAATCATCGATGCGGCTCCCGGAGGGGCGCCGGGTCAGCAACTGGTTTTGCACACGCACTGGGGTGGGCGAGTGAACCGGCCGTACGCCTTGGCTATGGACGCGGCCTGGAACGAGACCTTTGGGCATCGCACCGAGGTTTACGTCAATAACGATTGCGTGGTGGTGATGTTGTCCGACGAGGTTTCGGTCGAGGAAGTGATTGGGCTCGTCAGTCTGCAGAATGTGGATACGTGGTTGCGGCAGCGACTGGAGGGCTCGGGCTTCTTTGGAGCTCGATTCCGGGAGGCGGCAGGTACGTCTTTGTTGGTCACGCGTAACAAGGCAGGGCAGCGGTTGCCGCTTTGGCTGAGTCGGATGCGGGCTAAGAAGCTGTTCGAGTCGGTGCAGCGGTATGACGATTTTCCGCTTTTGCTCGAGGCGTGGCGCTCCTGCTTGAAGGACGAGTTCGATATGGAGTCGCTGCGGCTGGTTCTGGGAGAGTTGGAGCAGGGTGAGATCGAAGTAACGGTAGCGCGCGGTTCGAAACCGAGTCCGTTTGCTTCCAGCGTGGCTTGGCGTCAGATCAACGAGGAGTACATGTACGCGACCGATGATCCCAGTTCGTCGGGAAAGTCGAACCTGCGGGAGGATCTGGTGCGCTCGGTGGCGTTCGATGCCGAGAACCGTCCGCAGGTCGATACGGAATTGGTGGAGGAGTTCGAAAGCAAGCGTCAGCGCTGGGCGGCGGGCTATGCTCCGAGCGAAGGGCTGGAGCTGAAAGAGTGGCTGAGGGATCGGATCGCGATGCCGTCGGATCAGTGGCAGCGGATGTGTGGACTGCTCGAAGTATCGGATACTGGCTCCATTTGCGTAATCGACACGACCTCTGGAGGATGGGTTTTTCTTGCAGAAGAGAAAGGCCGTTTTGAGGGCCTCTTTGGCGAGGAGCCGGATCCGGAGCTGCTTTGCGAGTTTCTCTCTTTTTACGGGCCTGTATCGATCGAGCGGTTGCAGGAATGGCTCGGCTGTTCGATGGTTAACCTTCGCGTGGCGCTTGACGCATTGGAGGACGACCGGCGTCTGGTTTCGGGAGCCTTGCTGGATGGCGATGACGCGGTGCACATTTGCGAAGCGGAGAACTTCGAAATATTGCTGCGTATGAAACGGGCCCGCGGTCGGGCTCGCTTCGCTGCCTTGCCTCTCGAGCAGCTTCCCCTTTTTCTGGCGAGCTGGCAGGGGTTGGCGCGAGGAGGCGAGGGCGACGAGGACTTGCGCAACGCGCTGGACCGCTTGCTTGGCTGGACGGCTAGGGTGGAAGATTGGGACGCTGCTCTGCTGAGGTCGCGAGTGGATGGGTACGAGCCGTCTCGGCTCGATTCGGTCCTCACGGAAGACGGAGCGTTTTGGTACGGAGCTGGCGAAGGCAAGACAGGCTTTTGTTTGCCGGAAGACTGGGACCTGCTGGACGGTTTGAGCTTGGAGGGTTCGCTTTCTGATAAAGAGCAAGCGGTTCTCGACCTTTTGGGTTCGGGTGGGCGATATTCCTTTGCGAAGCTCCTCGAGTTGGTTGGTGGGCCGGCTTCCGATCTGGAAGAAAGCCTGTGGAGCTTGGTTTGGAAAGGCATGGTTTCGAACGATGCTTTTGCCACGGCCCGAAAGGGGGCTGCGGGTAAGTATCAACTTTGCGCGAAGGGGGCGAAGCGGGAGGCAAATCCGAGAGCGATTCGTTTGGGGCGGCGGGCACGGGTGGCACGACCGGTTGCGTATCCGGGAAGTTGGTACGGTTTGGAACGGAGGGAGCGAGATCTCGATATAGTGGCGGCCTTGGATCTGGAGAAGGAGCGTGCTCGCATTCTGCTTGATCGTTATGGGGTGCTCTTTCGGGAGCTGCTTGTTCGGGAAACCGTTGGGTTTACGTGGAAGGCTGTCTTTCGTGCCTTGCGGCTGCTTGAGCTTTCGGGGGAGATTGTGGGCGGTCGATTCTTCGAGGATATTCCGGGGCTTCAGTTTGTATCCAAGGAAGCCTTGAGGCGATTGCGGAAGGCTTTGCCGGAAAAGGCTATTTATTGGATGAGCGCGGTGGATCCCGCGTCGCTGTGCGGAGTCGGGTTGGAGGCCTTGAAAGGCAAGCTGCCTAAGCGTGTTGCGAGTACGCGGATGGTCTATCGGGGGACGGAGCTGGTTTGCGAATCGCTGCGGGGCGGCAAGGCTTTGACCTTCCGCGTGGAGGCTGGCGATGCGGATCTACCCCAGATTTTGGCGACGCTTTCGGAAGCGCTGGGGCTGGAGGGGACGAGCCATTTGAAGCTTGAGAGCATCAATGGCGAGGACGCGCGAAACAGTCCGTATCTAGAAAGCCTAGAAGCGCTCTGGCGGCTGCACTCGGACCACAAGCAAGTCGTGGTCGAAGGGCTGCGCTAAGGGAGCGTCCTTTTTTTTCGTTTTCCAGAGGCAACCTCTTATCCGCTTAGATTCTTCCCAAAAGAGTGGCGGTTTTTGTCACGAAGTAGCGTTTTTTGTGATTGGGGAGAGGTATCCCGAGCGAACGTGAAAGGAGGCATATGATGAAAAACAGATGGGGAATTGGGAAAGTCGTTTTCTTTGTTGTGCTTACGGTTTTGGCGGGCCTGTCCTCGGCCAAGATTCCCGAGAGCGTGTTGGACGCAATCGAGATGTGGGAGGATCTGGACTATCCGCCTGACGCCTCCTGCTTGATGGTGAAGTATTCCGACTATTCGGCTTCCAAGTCGCTAGAAGCGAAACGCTTGGAGGTGTTTGTGAGACAGCGATTCGCGGTTGAGCCGCTGGCCAGCAGAAGCGAGAGCCTAGTCCTTAGTGGATATAAGAAATTTGATTGCAGTGGCCTGTCTTCTGAGGAGCGGGAAGAGCTTATCGAAATGTTTCGAACGAGTTCTGTTGTTGATGCGGTAGATGAGAACCAGTGTGTAGAAAATTTGGATACTCCAAATGATCCGATGTATCCGGAACTTTGGGGTATGGATGCTATTCAGGCGAGAGAGGGCTGGGGTATAGCGACTGATTCCCGAAAGGTGATCATTGCCGTTGTGGATACGGGTATCGACTATTTGCACGAGGATCTAAGAGAAAACATGTGGGTAAATCCCGGCGAAGTTGCCGGAAACGGGATAGACGATGATGGAAACGGATTTGTAGACGACGTCTATGGATATGACTTTGGCGATGACGATCCGGACATTATGGACAATCATGGGCATGGCACTCATGTAGCCGGTATTCTGGGCGGCCGCGGCGACAATGGAATTGGAGTGGCCGGAGTTTCGTGGAAGGCGGATATCATGGGCGTCAAGGTTAGAGATCGGTATGGATATATCTACTACGATGCCCTCGTTGAGGGGATTGCTTATGCAGTTGAGATGGGCGCATCGGTGATAAACCTGAGCCTTGGTGGAAGCTGGTACAATGAGAGTTTGAAGAATGCTATTTCGATCGCAGAGGACAATGGAGTGGTTGTGGTTGTGGCCGCTGGAAATTCCGGTCGAAACACGGATGCCTTGCCTTATTATCCGTCGTGCTTGCTGAATGGGAATATCCTCAGTGTTGCGGCGTCGGATGCGAAAAATGATTCGGCCTATTTTTCCAATTTCGGTGAGCGGAGCGTCGATATTGCGGCTCCTGGAACGAGCATTTTGTCCTGCCTGCCTAGCGGGCAATATGGATACCTGAGTGGTACCTCTATGGCGTCGCCTCATGTGGCGGGAGCTGTCGCTTTGGCAATGGCGGAGCTTTGCGATCGCATGGATCCTGACTCTGCGCTTCGTAGGGTTGTCGGCCGTGTTAAGAGCACGACGCAAGCGGGGGATGGCTTTTGCTCCAAGAACGAGTACGGTGGGGTACTAGGCTTGGGCGGTTTGCTCAAGCGAACGCGGCACTGTTCGGAAAAGAGGATCGATCGCTTTGCAAGTCGGAGTTTTGTGACGGCGGCAGAGATCGAGATTCCTTGCGATGGTGTCTGGAAAATTGAATACAATGTAGTTTCAGCTCCCCGGACGGGAGGCAATGCCCGGGCTGAGTTTTGGCTGGGAAAGAAGCGAGTGGCGACAGTCAATAATCGTAGCGTTACGCCTTGGTACGTTTATCCGCCGCAACGTTTGCTGCAGGGTTGCAATGCGATCGATGTGAATGTCGCCGCAGGAACGGTCTGCAGGATCAAGGTAAGAAGCCTTGGTGGCGTGAATAAACTGGATCTCGCCCGTATCGATCTATCGTTGCACGAGGCTGAAGGCCAGCGAAGCGGGGGCGAAGGTGAACTGTATGTTTGCGACGGGTACACGTATTGGGATACGGCTCCTTGGTATTGGGTTCCTGCTTGGGATGGAGAGTGGCAGAACGTGCTTTATGCCACGCAGTATTCGCCGGAGCCAGGAGAGTGGGAATTCAATGTGGATATCGAAGCGAGTTCTGCGATGGGTGAAGGGATGGAAGTCATGTTAGTCGATGGGGAGAGGGGGATCTGGGAACGGGTCGATCTTTCTGAAAACGTAAGCGGCAGGCTTTCGCTGCATAAACGCTTTGCTGTATCCACGGAGGAGCAAACCGCCTATCTAAGAGTGATTGTTCGCTGCGTCGGAGAGATTGAAGTCGACGCATTTGAGATATCGCTACACGAGAAGCGGCTGTCGCCGGTTAGATCCAAGCAGCTTTGCGAAAGGGTTTTGCCTTACGCTCGGACCGTTGTGTGTGAAGCGAATCTTTCCTCAGGTGGGCGTTGGAATGCGGAGGTAGACTTAGCGATGGTGAGTTTTGGGGGTGGTTCGCCGGAGGCGGAGCTTTGGCTGGGAAGCCGGAGGTTGGCTAAGCTTGAAGGAAAGACTGTGACTCCTAGAAGCGTTTCTACTTTCGTCTCGGTTTTGGCTGCACGGGAGACGTTTGAGTTGGGAAGCGAGGGTGGAGAGAAGTGTTATATAGTGGTGAATCCTAGTTCTGGACCCGTGATCGTAGGAAAGGCGTCCATTACGCTAACGCGATCTTAAGGGGATAGGTTGCTCCAGGTGGAACGCTCGAAACGCCTGCCGGATTTGGCCCTTTGGAGCTAGTACCGGCAGTAGCGGTAGTGCTCTCGCTGCGGTGCTGTATAGGTCGCGGCGCTGATGATGGACCAGAGGTGCACGACCCAGCCGAGCAGGACGAACCAGAGCAGCCAGGCGAATACGAAGTGGCAGAGGGCTGCGAAGATGCGGCCTTGCAGGAGCTGGCCGAGCCCGGGGATGAAGAAGCTGCAGAGGGCGGCGATGACGTTGCCGGCGGATCCTTGTCCGTTCATGATTTCGAGAAAGGTGTTGAGTTGACGATGTCGGCGAGGATTTGGAGGTCTTCGCTGTTTTGCGGTAATATGAAATGATGGCTTTGGCTGGGGTAGGAGAGGGCGTAGCGAAGGGCGAGCGGGTTGCCGTTGGCGGAGCCAGCGATGTGGCTGTCGTCGATCTCGAGCTGTCGGATTGCTTGGTGGAGCTGCTGTACGCCGTGGTGGTCTTGGAGCAGAAGGGAGATGTCGATCAATGTGACTTCGAAGCAGCTTGATAGGGTGCGGGCTGTGTTGGCCCAGTCCTGGTCCTCGCGGGAGGAGTCGTGCAGAAGGAGGATGCTCGGGCCGTGTCCAATCGTTGAATACGGAACTTCGGTGAGGCTTCTCTCTATGTTTCCTTGTGTCTTGAGGATGGAGAGGAGGCTGATGCCTGCGGCTGCGAGAAGGAGGACAGCTCTGGTGGCGAGTGATTTCATGGCGTGCTATGGCTTGGGCGGAATTTTTGGGTAAAGCAGTAGCTATGGCGCAGCGGTTTGGTCGGCCGGGCGGAGAGGAGGAGTGCGGGCTGCTGGGAGGCGGCCGCTATCTGGGTTACTTGCCGGAGTTGAAGCGGCGTTCCCAGTCGTAGGACTTGTTGGTCACGTAGTTTTCCATACGGCGGATACGTGACTCGATAGAGTCGAAGCGGTTCTTGAGGCGCCGCAGGCTGAGGGTGCGGGCGGAGACGTCGGTCTCGAAGTAGTCCTCCTCGTAGAAGGGATCCGGCCCTTGCTTCTCGCTATGCTCGGGCTCTTCCTTGATGATGAAGGCGGCGATGACGTAGAAGATAGGGAAGGGGAAGAAACCGGAAAAGAGCGAGACGGCGACGAGTCCTAGGCGTATCCAAACTACGGATAGGTCGAAGTGGTCGGCCAAGCCTTGGCAGATGCCGAAGACGACGCGATTGCGGGAGCGATAAAGTGGCTTTCTCATGTGTCGAGTGTATTCGCGGGGCGACTACTTCTTGTTGATAATGATCGTTTCGAGCGCCTCGACGCGTTTCTCCATCTTGCCGAGAGACTTGTGCAGCTCTTGCATGATGCGGGTTTCCTCCTCGCTGAGTCCGTTGCCATACTTCGACTTCGCTTCAGTTCTCGCTTTCACGATGCTGGTGATCGATCCGAAAATGATGCCGACGATCGCTATAGGGATGACGTAGGGCATCATTTCGATTAGGAAGGTGAACGGATTCATGCTCTGGGGATGCGTTGAGGGCTATGAGTTGGTTTGGGAGCGCCTATTTATCAGCGGACTTATTCTCGATCTCAGCCTTGAGGGCGGCAAGTTCGTTTTCGAGGGACTCGTCTCCTTCGAGCTTGGCGAACTCGTCCTCGAGAGCGGGGCGGGCCTTGGCGTTGACCAGCTGGGCGTCGGCTTCCATGCGCTCGATGCGGTTCTCGAAAGCGTCGAAGCGGGCGAAGGCGTCGATGTTGTCGTTCTTGCGCAGGACGCTTTGGGCCTTGTAGCTCTTCTGGGCTTGGGTATGGCGCTGGAGGAGCATCTGGTGCTTCTTGCGTGCGTTGGTGAGCTTTTCTTCGAGCTGGCCGATTTCGCCTTGGTAGTTGGAGACGATGCCTTCGAGTTGGCTGATCTCTTGGGTGAGGCGTTCGTGCTCGTCGGCGAAGACTCGCTTTTCGGCGAGCGCTTCACGAGCGAGATCCTCGCGGCCCTTGCTGATGGCGAGGCGAGCCTTGTTTTCCCAGTCGTCGACGCGGTACTGCACGTCGTCGAGAGCCCGGGCAACCTTGGACTTGGTGGCCATCGCTGATGCGCAGGAGGCTTTGATTTCGACCAAGGTGTCTTCCATTTCCTGGATCATCAGCTTGATCATTTTTTCAGGGTCTTCCGCCTTATCGAGCATAGAGTTGATGTTGGCGGAGACGATGTCTTTGAAGCGTGTGAATATTCCCATGTTGTTTTCGTGGTTAAATTGAAGTTGTGCCCTTCTATTATCACGAGCCGCGCCAAGTGCTTGCGGGAATTCGTTAAGTCGTTGGAAAACAACGGTATAAAATTATTTCGGATTCTTTCCGTTTGGATTTTCTGAAATATTAGTTTGTTAAATAGCCAAATATTGGCGAAAAAAGCCAAGTAAATGGACCAAGGAGATTCGGAGAGTTTTGGGATGGGGAGTTTGCCGGAGGCTTTGGGGGTATCGGAGGCGTTTTTGGACTTCCAGCAGCGGCTTTCTGCAGTGGCGAAGGTGGATCGGCCGGTGCTGTTGATTGGCGAGCGGGGGACGGGTAAGGAGCTGGCGGCGGCGAGGCTGCACTTCCTTTCGCAGCGGTGGCAGGGGCCGTTGGTGGCCCTCAATTGCGCGGCCTTATCGGAATCGGTATTGGAGTCGGAACTCTTTGGCCATGAGGCGGGGGCGTTTACGGGAGCGGTGAAACGCCGGGAAGGTCGCTTCGAGGCGGCTGACGGGGGCACGCTCTTTCTCGACGAGATCGGTCTCGTGTCGATGACGGTGCAGGAGAAGATCCTGCGAGCGGTTGAGTACGGGGTCTTTCAGAGGGTGGGCGGATCGTCGTCGGTCAAGGTGAATGCTCGGATCGTGGGCGCGACGAATGCGGACCTTTCGGAAATGTCGCGCGGCGGGAAATTCAAGAGCGACCTTTTGGATCGCTTGTCCTTCGACGTGCTCTATCTGCCTCCCTTGAGGGTACGGCGAGAAGATATCGGTTATTTGGCGATGCACTTTGCTTCGGGAATGGCCCGAGAGCTGGAGCTGGCGGAGGTGCCGGAATTTAGCCAAGGGGCGCTCGACAGTTTGGAGGCGCATGATTGGCCGGGTAACATTCGCGAACTGAAGAACGTGATCGAGCGCAGCGTGTACCGGAGCGGGGGCGGGAAGATCAAGCGGATCGAGTTTGATCCGTTCGTGAATCCGTACGAGGAGGGGCGTGCGGCGAAGGGCGCGGATGACTCGGATGCGACGAAAGCGGATTTGTCGCGCCCTTTGCAGGAGCAGGTGAAGGCCTTAGAGGTCAGATTGCTGCGCAAGGCGCTAATGGAATCTGGATACAAGCAGCAGGCGGCGGCGAACAAGCTGGGTCTTACCTACTATCAGTTTCGATCGCTGTATCGGAAATATAAGGACGAGCTTTAGATGCGTGCCTATTATTTGCCTCGTGGTGTGCCTCTTAACGTTTTCCGCGATGCTATCGTTTCTTGGAGGCATTCTGGTCGGGCGGCAACCATGGATGAGTGGGGCGGCGGGAGTTTGGGCGAGGCTCGCTGGTTTGTGGCAGTGGGCCGCATTTTTTTCTATTCGACATGACGGGGGCTTCGTTCGTCCTCTGGGTAGAAGTGCATGCAAATTCCTTTCGACAATACCTATGCTCGTTTGCCCGAGCGCTTTTTTGAGAAACAGTCTCCTACTGTGGTTCCGGCGCCCGAATTGATTCGGGTGAACCGCTCGCTGGCGGGAGAGTTGGGGATCGATGCGGAGTGGCTGCAATCTGATGAGGGGGTGGCGGTCCTAGCGGGCAACGCGGTGGCGGAGGGTTCGGAGCCGATTGCTCAGGCCTATGCGGGGCACCAGTTTGGGCACTTCGTGCCGCAGTTGGGAGATGGTAGAGCGATCCTGTTGGGCGAAGTCGTGGGCAAGTCGGGGCAGCGGTTTGACCTGCAGCTGAAGGGATCGGGCCGTACGGCTTTTTCGCGGGCGGGCGATGGCAAGTCGGCGCTCGGTCCGGTGATTCGCGAGTACCTGGTGAGCGAGGCGATGGCGGCGCTTGGAGTCCCGACTACGAGAGCTTTGGCGGCGGTTGCGACGGGGGAGACTGTTTTTCGCCAGGAGGGCGATGTGATGGGTGGAGTGTTCACGCGAGTGGCGGCGAGCCACGTGCGGGTGGGCTCCTTTCAGTACTTTCAGGCTCGGGGCGATTTTGAGGCGATCCGCACGCTCGCAGACTATGCGATCGAGCGCCACTACCCGCAGGCCGCACAAGCGCCTGATCCGTACATCGCGTTGCTGGGTTCGGTCGTTGAGAGGCAGGCGTCGCTGGTAGCGCAGTGGATGTCGCTTGGTTTCATTCATGGGGTCATGAATACGGACAACATGGCCGTTTCGGGAGAGACGATCGACTACGGGCCCTGCGCTTTCATGGAGGCGTTTCATCCAGAGTGTGTGTTCAGTTCGATCGACCGAAACGCTCGCTATGCTTGGGGAAATCAGGGAAACATCGCCCTGTGGAACCTGACCCGTTTTGCGGAAACGCTATTGCCCTCGATCGATGAAAACCCTGCGGATGCTGCGGCCAGAGCGGAGGTCGTGCTGGGCGATTTTCCAGATTTGTTTGCGGAAAGTTACACGGCTCGTTTTCGAGCGAAGCTGGGGTTGGAGGGTGATGTATCGAATAGTCTGATACGAGAGACCTTGCAGACGATGGCGGAGCAGGAGGTGGACTTCACTCTTTTCTTTCGGAACTTGACACGGGTGGCGGCTGGAGGCGAGCAAGACGAGTTGGCTGCTTTATTTGCGGATTCGACTGTCTTCGAGAAGTGGTTTTCGAAGTGGAGCGCTCTGGAGCGGAGTGAAGAGGCCGTGGCTGCGATGCAAGCGTCGAACCCGATCCTGATTCCGCGAAATCACCGGGTGGAGCAAGCGATCCAAGCGGCCTATGGTGGGGACTGTTCGGTTTTCGAGCGTTTGCTGCAGGCGTATGCGAAGCCGTTTGCAGAGGTGGAGGAGTATGCTGACCTGGAGGACCGTCCTCGGCCCGGAGAAGTGGTACACCAGACGTTTTGTGGCACGTAGGACTGCGCAATGCTCAGTGCTGTCCGCTGCAATGAATGGAGGATGGCGGGCGTGGTCCTAGGCGGGGGCGTATCGACGGAGTATCGAAAGATTGGGCACGGTTGGGAGACCGTTGTCGATGAGGTGCATATGGCGTTAGCGGAGCCTTGCGGAGACGGGGAATCCGATTCCGCTTGCTGTCTTTTTACGTCTGTATCGATTTGGTTAACCGCCGCGGTGCGGCTTTTTTATCCGGCGTAGGTCCATCCGATGTCGCGACAAGAGAGGCTTTTGTCTAACTGGTGTCTATTTCGCTAGTGGGTGCCATTTTGAAAAGATGTGTAGTGAGTTTACAAATACGGTACAGCCGCAGGGAGGTGCGGAGGACTCCGTGTCGGCTGCTTTGGGTTTACGCGCGATGCCCTACATGGGGCTTAGCACTGACTCGTTTTTATTCCAGTGGTAGGGGCGTCCGTAGTAGTCGTATAGCTCCTTCTCGAATTCCCGATTGATCGGAGCCTTGGGGTCGAATCGCGGAGCGTGCTCGATTTGCTTGCGCGAGAGTTCGACGGTCGCGTAGTTCTCCTTCCAATCGATGTTTTTGAGCCATCCGATATCGATCAGGCATTTGCGGCCTGGGAGCCAGTTTCTGGTATCGATAACCATGTACTGGAGCTTCCACTTCTCGTCGTCGATAATGAAATCGTCGACGTGGCCGAAGCTGTCGTCTCTCGCATCGATGTGGTAGCCGATTACCTCTCTGGCCGATCTCAGATGGCTTTCCGAGATATGATCCAAGATTTCAGCGTGTCGAGCGCGTTCTTCTTGGAAGGGGTGTTCGGTCGAGTCCACCGGTGGGTGGAAAATCGGTGATTGCGAAAATCCCCATGTGTAGGGGCCAGACCAATACGGTTGGGATTGCTGGTAGTAGCGAGCGTACTCCTTTTCGTATTGGCGAGAGACGGGACTGTGTTCGTCTAGCTTGGGAGCGTCTTTGATTTGCTCCTTGGTTAGCTCGACAGGGAAGTGTTTCCCGCCCCAGCCGGTTTCAGGTTGTTTGGCATGGTGCGGACTCACCAATACCTTTTGTCCGGGGAGCCAGCGTCCGGTGTCGATTACCAGATAGCGCATGCGCCAGTGGCGGTCGTCGAACAGGATGTCCTTTACTTTACCGAGGGTTCCGTCGAGGGCTTCTACCGGGTACCCAAATGTGTCATGTATGCTTCTAAGCACGACGTTTCCTTTCCTTTGAGTTGACGGTTGTATATCTGCCCTGAGTTACGCATGGGGCGTGCCAGCCCAGAAGCTTGGAGCCTCGGGGCCTTAAGCGGGCCTTCTCGGGGGCGGAGACGTGCTTTTCGCATTGCAAGGTACTGCAAGGCGCATGTTTTTTTTGGGGGGGCGTTTTAAGCGGCGGCTATTTGCTGGGGGCTGTGCCGTGATGCTTTTTGTAGGCACGGCTGAAGTCCTGGGGATGGCGGTAGCCCATCTCGTAGGCGACGTTTTTTACGGAGCGGCCTTCCAGTTTTAGCAGGTGGCGGGCGTGGTCCATCTTGAGTTTCTGAAAGTGGCTACCAGGGGATTCGCCGAGCTCGTCGATGAAGAGGCGATGCAGGGTCATGGGGGAGATGTCGAGGAAGCGGGCGAGGGTGGTGGCGGGATTGGTTTTGCGCAGGTTGTACAGCATCCACTGGCGAGCGGCCTGGATGCGATTGCGGCCTGGGCGGCTGTTTTTGTTTTCGCTAGCCCTTTGAAAGCTGTGGTCCAGCATGCCGCGAAGGTGGAATAGGGCGAAGGTGTTTTGCTCCGAAGTATCCAAGGTGATGATACGACTTTGCTCGTGCAGGGAGGTGAGGAGGCGAATTTGATCCTGGGAAAAGCTCGCGGTTTCGTAGAAGTCGGCAGGGGGAGAGGGATCGCGCAAGGGGGACTCCTTCCAGATCCAGTTGAGCACTTTGACGCCTTTGCCTTTTTGGAGGGGGAAGCCAAAGGGGAAGTCCGGGCCGCAGAGCAAACCTTCGCCCGCTTGGAAGGTTTGGGTGCCTCGTCGGTGTTTGAGGGTGACGGTGCCTTCCAGGAGGATCCAGTAGGTCCAGCCCGGGTTGCTATGCATGGGAATGGCCTCGCGAGCGAAGTTGCGTTCGCCCCAGCCGAGGTAGACAAGCGGCTCGTTTACGTCGCCCTGCCAAGTGGGATAGGGGGCGGATGGGGGAAGGAGGCGATGGGGGTATTTTCGCTGCGGCATAGGAATTTATAACATCGGGTTAATTACACCGTTATCAATTCCCTTTTTAAACAGGGATTCGCGCATAGGGTTCGTTTTGTGAAAAACGCATTCGATCTCGCGGGGCAGCGGGCCTTGATCACGGGTGGAGGCACGGGAATCGGGCTTGGCATGGCTAAGAGCCTGGTGGCCATTGGTGCCGAAGTGGTTTTGGTGGGGCGTCGAGAGTCGGCCTTGCAGGCGGCGGTGGATGAAATCGGGGCGGGCTCGGCATTTCGCGTTTTTGATGTGACTCGATTGGAGGCGATTCCGCTGTTCGTGAAAACGGTGGAAAGCGAGCTGGGGCCGGTGGATACCTTGATCAACAACGCGGGGATGCACCTGAAGAAGGATGCCAGCGAGATCAGCGATGCGGAATTCCAAACGGTGATGCAAACGCACGTGAACGCGTCCTTCGCTTTGAGCCGGGAATTTGGCAAGGCGATGATGGAGCGCGGGACGGGTAATATCATTTTCACGGCGTCGATGGCCTCGATCTTTGGCATCCCTATGGTGGCGGCCTATTCGGCGGCCAAGACGGCGTACCTTGGGCTGGTAAGGGCCTTGACGGTGGACTTTTCTCCGAGGGGGGTGCGTGTGAACGCGATCGCTCCGGGCTGGATCCACTCCGACATCATGCGCCGGGCGGTCGACGAGGATCCGAAGCGCAGGGAGAAGATCCTCTCGCGCACGCCGCTGGGCGACTTCGGGGATCCGGAGGATATCGGTTGGGCGGCGGCTTTCTTGGCGTCGCCGGCAGCGAAGTTCGTGACGGGTGTTTGCTTGCCGGTGGACGGCGGGGCTTCGATTGGGTTTTAGCTGTAGTTGAAACGGAGGTACGGCTTATGAAACTGGGATTCGGTCTTTATCGGCACATGCTCGATCGCGAGCACCTTCGCTTCGCCAAGCAGGCGGGCGCGACCCATATCGTAGCGCATTTGGTGGACTACTTTAACCAGGGGGGCGAAGGGGGCGACCAGCCGACGACGGGTGGCCGCGGCGGTGGCTGGGGCCATGCGGGAAATCCGGACAAGCTGTGGAGCGGGGAGGAGCTGCTGGAGATCAAGGCATTGATCGAAAGCGAGGGCTTGGTGTGGCATGCGATCGAGAACTTCGATCCGGCGCATTGGCACGACGTCTTGCTCGACGGCCCGAAGAAGCAGCAGCAGATCGAGGGCTTGAAACGGATGATCCGGACCATGGGGGAAGTCGGGATCGCGGTGATGGGCTACAATTTCAGCTTAGCGGGCGTGTACGGGCGCACCACTGGCAACTACGCTCGCGGCCAGGCGGGCGGCGTGGGCATGGAAGGCTTCGTGGACGAGGAGCCGATGCTGGACGGGATGGTCTGGAACATGACCTTTGACGAGAATGCGACCGGTACCGCGGAGCGTACGCGGATCAGCAGCGACGAGCTGTGGGGGCGTTTGAGCTATTTCTTGAAGGAGCTGGTTCCGGTGGCGGAAGAGGCGGGTGTGATGCTGGCGGCGCATCCGGACGATCCGCCGGTGCCGCGTTTGCGCGATACGCCGCGCCTAGTTTACCAGCCGGAGATGTATCAGCGTCTCTTGGACATCGTTCCGAGCGAGAGCAGTGGGCTCGAGTATTGCTTGGGTACGCTCGCCGAAATGACGGAGGGTGACATCTATGAGGCGACGGAGCAGTATGCAGCGCAAGGGAAAATTGGATACGTGCATTTCCGTAATGTTCGCGGGAAGGCTCCGAACTACGAGGAGGTTTTCATCGACGAAGGCGACATTGATATGGAGCGCATCGTGGCGATCTTGAAGAAGCACGACTTCAAGGGCGTTTTGATTCCGGACCATGCTCCGGCTATGGCTTGTGCGGCTCCCTGGTACGCGGGCATGGCGTATTCGATGGGATATATGAGAGCTTTGTTAGGGAGATAGGGAGCAGCGGTGTTCAGCTTATGGCCCGGGTTTGCGGATTGTATAGTTCTGGGGGGAACTTTTCCGCGGCCCGGGCCTTTTTGGGGGTTCCGAGTAGAGGGGTTGGGGTTCCGGGGGCGCTGATACCGCTTCCGAAAAAAAGGCGAGCCGTGGTGGCTCGCCTCATAGGGAAGTCGATTAGCGTTGCTGCTAGAGCACGGCTTTGATGGCGGCTACGACGCGGTCGATATTGCTATCGGTGATGCCGGCTACGTTGATGCGGCCGGAGTCGACGATGTAGACGCTGTGCTTCTCGCGCAGGGCGATGGCCTGTTCCTTGCTGAGTCCGGTAAAGGAGAACATGCCTTTCTGCTTCGTAAGGAAGCTGAAGTCGCGTTCCACGCCGGCGGCTTTTAGCGCATCCACAAATTGGGTGCGAACGCTGGCGATGCGGTCGCGCATGGCGGCAAGCTCGGTGTGCCATTGTTCCGTGAGCTTTTCGTCGGAGAGGATGGTGGTGACGATTCCGCCGCCGTGGGCGGGCGGGTTGGAGTAGTTGACGCGTACGGAGATCTTGAGCTGGCTGACGACGTTTGCGTAGTTGCTGGCATCGTTGGTGATGACGTGCAGGGCGCCGACGCGGTCTTGATAGAGGCCGAGGTTCTTGGAGAAGGATTGGCAAACGAAGGCGGGGAGGCCGGCTTTGGCTACGATGCGGGCAGCAGCGGCGTCTTCTTCGATGCCGTCGCCGAACCCTTGGTAGGCAAAGTCGATGAGTGGTATCCATTTCTTGGATGCGGCGATGCGGGCGACGTCTTCCCATTGCTCGGTGGTGAGGTCCGCCCCGGTGGGGTTGTGGCAGCAGCCGTGCAGGATGACGACGTCTCCGGTGGGGATGGCTTCGAGGGATTCGAGGAATCCGCAGTAGTCGAGGCTGAGGGTGTCGGAGTTGAAGTAGTTGTAGGTTTCGACCTTGAGGCCGGGAGCTCCGAAGATGCCCTTGTGGTTGGCCCAGGTCGGATTGGAAACCCAGACGGTATTGGTGGCGAGGTTCTTGGAAATGAAGTCGGCCGCTACGCGCAGGGCGCCGGTGCCGCCGGGAGTTTGCAGGGAGGCTACGCGGCCTTGCAGTTGGCCGGCGAGCTCTTCGCCAAAGCAGAGCTTTTGCGTGAGGCTCGCGTAGGCGGGGGTGCCGGTCATCGGCAGGTAGCTCTTGGAGGTGGAGCTCTCGAGCATGCGCTTTTCCGCTTCCTTGACAGTGTCGAGGATGGGAGTGACTCCGGACTGATCGACGAAGACGCCTACGGAGAGGTTGATCTTGTCTGGATTTGGGTCGGACTTGAAAGCCTCGGTAAGGCTGAGGATCGGGTCCGCTGGTGCGAGGCTAACGGTGTCGAAGTGTGACATGGCTCTGGATGTGTTGGCTTTTGTGATCTTGGTATGTTGTCAGGCAGCGGGGACGGTAGCTTTTGAGGAGGGTGTGTCAATTGAATGGTGAAGGGGCTTGGGGCATGGGGCGAGGGCGTGGCAGTCGATGGTATGGGCTGATTGGTCGAGACGGCAGGAGCCGGAGCAGCCTTGGGGGCGGCGAGGAGGGCGGAGGTGTTCGGTTAGCGGTCTTGCAGCCATGTGTTCCATTTTGATCGTAGTTGGTTTTCGTATACTTGTGGCCACTTGTTGAGGGAGCCGCCGTAGTACTGGCGGAAGATGCCGTTTTTGTTGTTTGCTTCCACGACCGCGACCGCGATGGCTTCGGCGTAGGTGAGGCTGGTATTGGGGTTGGTGTGGCTGGGCAGGTTGCTCGCGTCGTGCAGGGTATCGTCTACGATGCCGAGGATGTGGCTCTCTTTCCAGTCTCGTTGGGAGTCGAGCCTGTAGGCGACTTTGAACTCTCGGGAGTTGATGAGGTTGAGGTTTGTGTAGATGCCATGGCTTTTTAGCTGGGCGATGAAGCCGTACTGGTCGGCAGGGTGGCGAGGGAGGGCAGGATAGGGGAAATCTTCATTTTGTGCTTGAGCCGAATGGGGGGATTCTTTGGCAATAATGCCGCTGGGGTCGATTGGGGCTTTACGCTTCCGACCTTGGTTGCAAGGTTGGCCGTCCTCTTAATTTCGAACTGATAAAACCGCGACCCTATCTATATAGCATGTCTAGAGCTAGTGCCCGTCATATTCTCGTTGAGAGCGAAGATCTCTGCAACGAACTGAAGTCTAAAATCGAGGGCGGTGCGTCCTTCGCCGAGCTTGCGAAGGAGCACTCGAAGTGCCCCTCCGGCCAGCGCGGCGGTGAATTGGGCGAGTTTGGCAAGGGTCAGATGGTGCCTGAGTTCGACGAGGTTGTATTTTCGGCGCCTGTCAACGAAGTGCAGGGTCCGGTGAAGACTCAGTTTGGCTTCCATCTCTTGGAAGTGACTGCCCGTGGCGATTCGATGCCGCGTGCCAGCGCCCGCCACATCTTGGTGGAATCCGAGGAGCAATGCAGCGAATTGAAGGCGAAGATCGCAGCGGGCGAGTCTTTCGAGGACCTCGCTAAGGCTCACTCCAAGTGCCCGTCGGGCCAGAGCGGTGGGGCTTTGGGAGAGTTTGGCCGCGGCCAGATGGTTCCCGAGTTCGACGAAGTGGTCTTCTCCGCTCCGGTCAACGAAGTGCAGGGTCCGGTAAAGACGCAATTTGGCTACCACCTGCTGGAAGTGACTGCTCGCAACGTGTAGGCGAGCCGCGTCGCAACTATTTTTTTCAAAAGGCCGTCCCGATTCGGGGCGGCCTTTTCGCTGGGCTTGACCGCGAGAAATGAGCGTGGGAGCCCAGCGACTCGGAGAGTGCGCAAAATTTTATCAACGTTGATGAAATTTTGCGCAGCGGGTTTGGGTCCGTTTTATTCGGTGGGGTCGGGAAGGTCGGTCCATTGGTCGGCGGTATCTTGCCAGGCTTGGATCGCTTGCCTGCGGCGTTGCTCGGCTGCTAGGGCGAGGTTGGGCCCTCGATTGGTTTGAGTCCAAATTTCTTGGGGAAGGAGTGGGTCGAGCGAGAGGGCAAGGTTCCACAAGCGCTTTTCTTTCGCCTTCCAAGTTTGATAAGCCGGGAAGGAGGTGGTTACGGACGCGTTGGAGTCGAGGAATTGGAGGTAGTCCGCGTAGGTTTTTTGCATCTGATCTAGCGGCCATGCCTTCTCGATGTATTCTTTGGAGCTCCCTTCCGCCCAAAACGTTCCTTCCATGCAGAGGATGCCGTCGGGTGGCACGTTTTGTTGGGCGAACGACTGCCGGATCTCGGCGAGCGAACGGTGGTTTATCCAGACGCTGCCTTGAACTTTGCCGAAGCGTAGGGCTTTGAGCCACCCGCGAAGCCGATTGCGCGACAGGCTGTCATGGGTGGGGAGGTCGAAGGTGAGGAGCCTCCATTTTCCGTCCCATCCGGCATTCCACGATTGCTCGGGGCTGGGAGGAGCGTGGGCTTCCATGCCGTTGGAGGTGAGTTGGGGGACCCAATCTTTGGGGTCCGTGGATCCGGATTTATCCAGTTCGATCAAGCCGTTCGCTTCCAGGCGCTTGAGGAGGGTCGCGTAGGCGCGAGGGGAGCCGCCGTGGCCTGCGAAGCAGAGTTTTGCGAGTTTGCTGGTAGCGAGGGATCCGCCGTAGAGGGCGAGATCGCTGAGGATGCCGATGATTTCAAGAGATTTGGAGCCTTGCATGGTGGGGTAAGGCGAAGGTAGGG
>JBNKSG010000033.1:0-24650 GCA_050297195.1 Opitutaceae bacterium
CAAGCAGCAAACAGAGCCAAGAGTCAGAACAGACCGGGCTAAGACTTTAGTTATAATCATGATTGGAGTATGGCTGGGAGCGCATTTAAAAGGGTTAAAACCAGATAGGTGCGAGTTTCAGATAGACTGTTAGAGAAATCCATACGAGGCAAGGAAGCAAGAGGATTCTAAGTAATATCACCAAACCGTTACGATGTTTTCGATATGAGATTTCCAAGAGAGTTGTTCGACCCGAATTGCGATCAGTTGAGAACTAACAGCACAAAAGAGCGCCCAGCCTAAGCCAGCAGAGCAATGCTACCTAACGGAAAGAAGAGGAATACTCCCCACCCTCGGTCTGCTATTTTCGAAATCCAGAACGATATCGAAACTGAGCCGAATCGAATGCAGGCAAACGAAGGGGATACCTGAAATCCGCAATCGGACTCGCATCGCCGCACCACACCCGCTGCGATGGGTCGTCGCGAGACGAAACAGGCAACCAACGAACCCCCAAGACCTCCACATCCTCGAAGACAGAAAGCGGCATAGACAATTCGAGAGTCCTCCCATGTTTGGCCACGTTTAGCTCTCGCTCGCTACCGGATGCCGAAAAATACCGAGCCCGAACAGCCTCTGACCCCACAAAAACTTCGATTCGGCCCAGACCATTTGACTCTTCGCCCACTCCACCATCGAGCTGCAGGACGAAGGTTGGCCCGCTCAATTCGCCAGCAATTTCCGAATGACACTCGAGACCGACAAAAATGTGAGATTCGTCACACGCGATCTTCGAAGCGACGATGTCATTAACCCCTCCTTTATGAAAATAACGAATGTCCTCCGTCCACCCAACATGATCACGCCTCAAGAGTTCCCCCTCAAAATCTCTAAACCCCACGAAATCAATCCATTCAGCAAGATCACCATCCAAAACGAAGTCCCGCAGAAGAGGAACTTCTTCAACTGCAGCAGCCCCCTTAAAACGCCGAATTCCATCAACCATCTGGTAATAATAGTTTCGGCCATGCCCTCCTTTCATCGGTTCGATATCGCGACTGAACTCTTGAGAATAGGCGTCGACAAAGACACTGTCCCCGTCCTGAAGAGTCCTACCTGCTAACCGGTTCCAACGCCCATCCGAGGGACTCTTCACAAATCGCTGCGCCACCCACTCGTTCCAGCCCGTTATGAAAATGAAATCGGGATCGACTTCCAAAGCGCGCTCCCACTGCTCCGCAAAATAGATGCCCTGCTCCGGATGCTGATCCTCTACCGAAGGTTCATGACCAGCCGAAAAACTCCGACCCTTGCTCGTCGTTGCATGCTGGGCAACCGAAACAGAGATCTGCTCTACCTTCCCCTCTTCGCTTAAACCGGGAGCTTGGGGAGTATCATCCAACCAAGTCCACTTCCCCCGACCATCACCAAACCAAGGGGTCCGACTCCAAGCCCAAGACTTTCGAAACGTAAAAAACTCCCGGACAGCGGAATCCAGCCCTTCCTCGCTGGCCAAAACCAACGGTTTCCCGAGCCAACGAAACCACAAGTCCACATATTCCTCCTTCTGGTAAATCCCACTAAAAAGCTCCGTCACAACCCGGGCTCCATCTGTATTTGCTAGAAAAGCGATTTGCGGCGTGGGATTCCCATTTCGACGCAACCGAGACCACGTTTCACAGAGAATTTCGACGTTCTTCAGATAGGAATGACCATTCGTGACATCGACGACGATCGTATCCACTCGAGCCGCAGCTAACCACTGAGCATGGACCTCGAAGACATACGGGTCACTTGAACGATAATAGCCCAGCTCAGGCTCCGCCCAATAATGGAACGCCCCCGGGGGACCATACGAAGGCTCAGGCTCCTTGAGGATCTTAGAAAGATCCCAAGGGCCCGACGGATCATGCTCGCCATGCCAAAGGAAATAAAAGACCCCAACATACTTGCCCTCGCGGCGAGGACCACATTCAGCAGAGGCGGGCAAGGCTCGACCAAGAGCATCGACCGCATACAGCTGGCTAAATTGCCTATCCCAATCGTCGGAAGTAAAAGTATCGCCTGCCCAAAGCGAGGGCAGGGAAAGCGAGCTGAATAAAACGACTAGGCCAAAGCCTAGCGGCCGCAGCATTGCTTGAATTTCTTCCCGCTTCCGCATGGGCACGGTTCGTTGCGGCCAACCTTCGGCAGGTTCTTCTTGATCGTGACGGTTGGCAGCTTCACGCCCTCGCCTTGCACCTTGCCCCGCGAAGCCGACCGTGCCGCAACCGCCCCTGCCGTCTCCGCTCCGCCACCTTGGGCGACGGCCTGACGGGCGAGCATGTTCTTCACGTTCTCGATCGCCACTAGGTTCGTCGCAGTACGGAACAAGCGGGTGCACACTTGCGAACGTACGTTCTCCATCAGCTCCTCGAAGTAAGTGTACGCTTCATTCTTGTACTCGTTGAGCGGATCCTTCTGGCCGTAGCTGCGAAGCCCCACGTTGCGCCTGAGGTCTTCCATTTCCGTAAGATGTTCCTGCCAACGAGTGTCGATCGAACTAAGAAGGACATAACGCTCCAAGTGCTCGAGCGCCGCCTCGTTCTCGGCCGTTTTCTTGATGCGATAGGCGTCCCGGATGGCATCGAGCACTAGCTCGAGTTGGGCCTCAGCCGACTTCCCGGCAAATACCTCCTCCGAGAGCCCAATCGGGAAATGCGAGTTCGCCCACGTTAGGAAGCCCGCGAGATCGCTCTCCGCGTCGGCGAGACGATCCGCAACTTCCTCCTCCACGAGTTCCATGACCGTCTCCAGAGGAGCATCGCTCTGGAGGGCTTCATTGCGAAGCGCATAGATGATTTCACGTTGCTGGTTCAGGACGTCGTCGTACTGCAGCAAACGCTTGCGCACGGAGTAATTGCTGCCCTCGACCTTCTTCTGAGCAGTCTCGATCGAGCGATTCAACAGTGAGTGCTCGAGCGGCTCCCCTTCCTCCATGGATCCATGCAAGATCTTCGCCATGAAGCCGGAGTTCGCGAAAAGGCGCATCAGGTCGTCTTCGAGCGAGATGTAGAACTTGGAACGCCCTGGATCGCCTTGGCGGGAACAACGTCCGCGCAGCTGCCGGTCAATACGGCGCGACTCGTGGCGCTCGGTGCCGATCACTAGCAGGCCACCCGCTTCCTTCACGCCTTCGCCCAACTTGATGTCGGTACCGCGGCCTGCCATATTGGTCGCGATCGTAACCGCGCCTTTCATTCCCGCGCGAGCGACGATTTCGGCTTCCTGCTGGTGAAACTTTGCGTTGAGGACGTTGTGCGGGATATTCTTGCGGCGCAGCATACGGCCGACCAATTCGGAGGCTTCAACTGAAACCGTGCCCACAAGCACCGGCTGACCCTTTTTATGGGCCGCCTCCACTTCGTCCACCACCGCATTGTACTTTTCGCGACGGGACTTGTAGATGACGTCATTGTCGTCGATGCGGATGCAAGGGCGATTGGTCGGGATCACAGCGACCCCTAGGTTGTAAATGTCGTGGAACTCGGTCGCTTCCGTTTCCGCCGTACCGGTCATGCCCGCGAGCTTTTCGTAGAGGCGGAAGTAGTTTTGGACCGTAACAGTCGCGAAAGTACGCGTCTCCCGCTCGATCGTTACGTTTTCCTTGGCCTCGACCGCTTGGTGAAGCCCATCGCCCCAACGGCGGCCGGCCATAACGCGGCCAGTATTCTCGTCGACGATCACGACCTTGCCTTCCTGCACCACGTACTCCACGTCCTTCTCGTAGAGAGCATAGGCTCGGAGCAATTGACTGATAGCATGGATGTCTTCGCCAACGACCTCCAGAGCTTCCTGCTCCTTGAGCTTGATGGCATCCTTCTCTTCGGAAGTGAGCGAGCTATCCTTGTCGAGCTCGCTGAACCGGGTTGCCAAGTCCGGCAAAACGAAGGCATCGGGATTGTCGGGACGAATCGTCTCGCGACCTTTCTCCGTCAAATCCGCCTGGCGCTGCTTCTCGTCGATGACAAAGTACAAATCCTCCTTCAGGTCGAAGAGCTTATCCTTGTTCATGTCGCTGTGCATCTCGAGGTCGGTCTTGTCGAGAAGCTTGCGATACTCGCCGTTTTCGAGAAGGCGGAGCAATTGCTTGTTCTTGGGCATGCCCAGCTTCACCTGCAGCATCTTGAGTCCCAACTCCCAGCTATCGCTATCCTCCTTGCCCAGAGCCTCCTTAACCTCGCTGATCAAGTTGTTGCAGTACTTGTTCTGCGCATTGACGAGGCTTTCGATCGATCCCTTGAGCTTCGTATATGGCTGCTCGCGCTGGATCGGAGCGGGGCCGGAAATGATGAGGGGCGTACGCGCTTCGTCCACGAGGATGGAGTCAACTTCGTCGATGATGACGAAGAAGTGGTCGCGCTGAACCTGCTCCTCCTTGCTGTGGGCCATGCCATTGTCGCGGAGGTAGTCGAAGCCGAATTCCGACGCCGTGCCGTAAGTGACGTCGCAGCCGTACATTTCCCGCTTAACGGGTGGGGGCTGCTGGTTCTTGATGCAGCCAACCGTCAAACCCAGGTACTTGAAGAGATGTCCCATCCACTCCGAGTCACGCTGTGCGAGGTACTCGTTGACCGTGACCAACTGAACGTTGCGGCTCGCAAGCGCATTGAGATAGATCGGGAGCGTAGACACGAGCGTCTTGCCCTCGCCCGTAGCCATTTCCGCGATTCGCCCCTGATGGAGAGCCATCCCCCCGATCAGCTGCACATCGTAGTGGACCATGTCCCAGTGCTGCTCTCGCCCGCAAACAATCGCAGACGTGCCCACAAGACGTCGGGCCGCGTTCTTCACGGTCGCAAAGGCTTCCGGCAACAGATCGTCCAAAGTTTCCCCGTTCGCGAAACGCTCGCGAAACTTCGCCGTATGGGCCTTCAGTTCCTCTTCCGAGAGGGATTGGTACGAGACTTCAAGCTCGTTGATTTTGGCCACGGCAGGCTCGCAGGACTTGAGCCACTTCTTGTTGGAGCGGCCCGCGAATTTCTTGAAAAATGACGATAGCATTAGAGCTTGGGTAAAATAGAGAGTGATCCGGCTAGAGAAAAGAGGACCGGCTGGCAATGAAAACGTTCAGAAGCAGCAAACATCGACTATGTTTCTTTTAGTCACTAGGCAGCATCGTCTACCCGCTCTCCCCTTCTAAGGAAACGCAATTGCACTCGGCTACCGGCGTTGCCGGTGCATCGAGCTTTGGACGTCAGAAATGACTCTTCCGAGCGAGAGAAGTCAACCAACCTGCCCTTCCCTGCATTTGACACACTACTCTTAAATGCGACGGACGGAAACCAGTCGACTCCGTCAAACGCTCCACGAAAGAACCGAGACACTCCAACCGCCTCCAAACCGGTTTTCGGTGACGGTTCTCCCAACAATCAGTCCTTGGTAGGCATGGGCACTTGACGGCCCGACTCGAAGCTGTCGACGCCCGCGCCCTCTATATACTCTGCGTCTGAGTTGACATTCCAAGGATCACGTTGAATCTCCCTCGGGGTTGACAGGTTCTCGATAGCAATCATTGCGGTCAGCATGGAGTGGTCTTGGTTGTTGTATTTATGCATCCCATTCCGCCCCACAACGCTTAGGTTCCTAATTGGAGCAAGCGCCTCTTTTATAGCTCCGATCCTTTCCGCATAGTCGGGCGTATACAAAGGGTACGCCTTTGGCATCCTAACAACATAGCCACGAACGATCTGCGCCTCGCTCGCTAGACCAATTTGAATACACTCTTTTCGGGCAAGCTCAACGAGCTCCGCATCACTAGAGTCCCAAGTCTTATCCTTTTCTTGGCAGAAGTATTCAAAGCCGAGACACGTTCGTCCACCTTCAGGAACAAGATCCTCACTCCAATTTCGGAAGTTCTGCACGCGACCTACTTTCACTTCCGGGTTATGAATGTAAATCCACTGGTCATCAAAGGTCGATTCGCCCTCAACAACAAGCGCGACCGTTAGAAAATCACGATAGCAGAGCGAACGGGCAGCCTCGATTGCTCCTGGCTCAACGCAGGGGGTAAGCGAAAGAACAGTTTCTTGTAATGGCATAGTGACAATAAAATGGTCCGCGACGATTCGCTCCAATTCACCATTTTCCAATTCGCAAACCAAATCCGTCACTTCAGAAGCAGCGTGCACCAGCTTGACCACTTTTCTACCCAACAGGATCTCACCACCACCACTCTCTATTCTTGCGGCGACTTTTTCCCAAAGCTGACCAGGCCCCAACCGCGGATATTTGAATCGATCAATCAGCGTCTTTACCTTTCCGCCCTCTCGGCTTTGAGGGAAGAGGGCGGACTTAATAGCCTCCCAAAGAGAAAAGCCCTTTATTCGCTGGGCCGCCCAATCCTTGCTGATCTGATCGCAAGGCACCCCCCAAACCTTTTCAGTGTAGGTCTTGAAAAAAGTGTTGAACAGACGCCGACCAAATCGATTGACGACCCAATCTTCAAAGTTTTTTTCCTCCATCGAGGGCAGGAGCAAAGCTTTAATATAACTAAGAAAACACGCTGCACTGCCTACGACGCCAAGCTTCCCTAATGCATCTATCGCCTCAAGTGGATAGTTGAAATATTTGCCGTTGTAGAAAATCCGAGATTTGCGACGAACCTCAACGAACTCCTCGTCCAAGATCTCAGCCCACCATTTCATGATTTCCGGATTTTTGCTGAAGAATCGATGTCCTCCAATATCGAATCGGTAACCATCTTTTTCTACCGTTCGAGAGATGCCGCCTACGTAGTGTACGTCTTGCTCGACAATCGAAACCGAATAACCGGCCCTTATAGCCTCCAAGCCAGCCGTCAAACCCGCTGGACCCGCCCCCACAATGACCAATTTCTCCATACCCGCAGACTGCTGACACCCAGAAGACCGCACATCAACCTTAAATTCCCAAGCGGTAATGAGAGAGAATCAGCCCCCTCGGATTGCCACACGTAGCAAGCGATTGAGTTTTTCGATTACAGGAAGACGGAAACAGGACACTTAGACAACTCTAGGCTTACGGATGCTGGAGACCGACGATTCGGATAGACAACGGCCCCCTCCCTTCCATTCTTCGATGAGAGCAAGCAAGTACTTGAAGCAGACGCAAACGATCCCTCATAGAATACCCTACCGGGCTCAAGGTGCGATTTCCCAATGGGCACACAAGGACAGTTTAAGATAGCCAAATCAAACTGTTACCCAGAGCACCTAAGGCTCGAAAAGCCTTGGAAAAACGAGTCCGCAACCCAAGAAAAGGACAATACCGAAGCGCTCGTCGACCAAACAGGCAAGCAAGAGCACTTGACGCTGAACATAGGCATCAAGGGCACCCGCCAGCAGAGACTGCACGTCCAGGAGAACCTGACCGACAGGCATCTCGAGAACTTCTATGAAATCAACGACGCGACTCTGGGAGCGGGGGATGCATGGTCGATCACCCAGGTCCCCTCCAATTTCTTACCTGCTCCAGTCGACCCGAGACAGCCGAACGCTTCAAGCTACGGCGTCAATGGGACTTACGCCCTCGACCTCTGGGAGTCGAGAAGGTCACTCGAATGTTCAAAAAGCGCCTACTCAAATCTTAAACGACTTCGACCATCGAATAACCGACAGGCCAATCGAAGGCTTGAAAGCGAGAATGCGGAGCGTGATAAAGTAAGCTTTCGGGTACAGAAACAAGGAGCGGCTCAAGACCGACATATTCTTCCATCTCGCAGGCTTGGACTTGTACCCATCAACCGAATCAACCGCATTGCAATTCACACAGAACCCCCCAAGTCACCACAAAAACGCCATGAAGCGGGCCTGCATCGTTTTACTAACAGCTACAATCCTTTCGATTCTATTTGGCGTAGCTTCGCCAAGAGATGAACTACGCCCATATCGAGATCGCTCTTTCTACCTGCAAATAGACTCAAACGAAAACCTACAAGCTGAAATACTGTTTGAAAACGAGACAGGACTTGTACCAGCAAAGAATCCTCTAGAAGAAGTAGAAAGTGCAGGACCATGGAAACGCTACCAGATCCTCCTTCCAAAGCATTCGATCAATAAAGTCTTTATACGATCAAACAAAGGAAATAACGGGACTGAACACCCTCCTCTCATTTGCGACGACCAAGGACTCATCCACAGATTCCTAGAAAAGAGCAATCTCGGCGAATTCCGTCTCAATAAGCCAATCCACCTCGGCAGCATACCACTTTGGACCGGATTCCGGAAAGCATTTCAATCCCGATTTCTCGTCTGTCTACTCTTCTCCCTACTGATCGTCGAGTACTTACACTACCAAGTTCTACCGAAAGCAGAGAGGGAGATACTCAAAAAAAGAAAGCCATATAAAATATTACTGTATGTGGCAATCGTTGCAACGACAGCAAGCTGCTACCCTACCATATTCATGGATCGAAGTTTTGTATCACCCAACTTCAAGGAACCAACTTTCCTACTGCACGACAAACGCCCAACCTTGCCAAGCCTAACAGAAAAACCTTCTACTAGAATGCACGGGGCGGATTTAGGACCAGCCGCGTGGATGCACTCTCCCTACAGTCGACTACATGGACAAGCGATATTTGAAGCAGGAAAAACACCCCATTGGAATCGCTACAACCTACTAGGAACACCATTTATCGGCCAAGGACAAGTGATGTTTTTCGACCCACTGGCTTGGTTACCTGCCCTCACCAAAGGCAGTGCTTGGGCATTAGACCTAAAATACATATTAGCCCGTTTTATCTGCTGCTTCTTCATGGGAGCGAGCGTATTCGCACTATGGCGAAATCTCCCATCCGCCATACTCATCGCATTCAGCATCGCCTTCGCAGGAATGTTCTACTATCGTTTCAACCACCCCGCCTATTTTGGCATCTGCTACATGCCCATACTGCTATTCGGATGGTGCCAAGTCTCTATTTCTCAGACTGCAAAAAAATCAGCAACGGGCTTACTATTAATTGTACTAGGGAATTGGATGCTATTATCGAGTGGAACAATAAAGGAAGCCTATATGTTCACTCTGTGTACAAACTGGCTTGGTGCCTGCTTGTTAATTTCAAATTCTTTGGGCAAAACCAAAATAGCACGTACCAGATTAAAAACTGCACTATTAGCAGTCTTAGGAAGCATAGTACTCACGACTCCAATCTGGCTCAGCTTCATGGATGTCTTCTTCATGTGCGATCATATCTACGATGCCGCATTTGCAGATCAGCTTTCACTAAGCTCTCTAATTGGCATTTTTGACGACATTTTCCTAAGACAACGAATCGAAAAGGAACGGCTCTATAGCGTATCATCGAATTGGATAGTCTTCTGTGGGTTGACCTTCTGCGTCCTAAAGCTACGAATTCTAAAGAAGCAGCCTTTATTCCTCGGAGCGGCCATAGGAATGACACTCCCCCTCTCGCTTACATTTGAGATACTCCCAGCCTCCCTACTCGCTCAAATACCGTTAATCTCAGGCCTACATCATGTACATGACATTTTCGGCTCAGCTCTAGTGATTGCTCTATTCCTTCTTGCAGGCGGCGGATTTTCATATGCTCGCTACTCCGGCGATCGTTGGTGGATCCGACCGATTCCATACATTGGAATCTACCTGATTTTACTTTTTGGCTTTCTCTTACAAAAGCCCCCCTCGGACAATCCCACAGACCACTCAAACATTCTTCTGCAAATGAGCACCTTTGCCTGGAGATACTCCCTAGCTCTTGGAGCGGGAGGATGGATATTCGTTTGCTTCTGGGAACGTCCATCAAAGTTATGGACCACGGCCCTACTCACGGTTGCACTAGCTGTCCTACTTTGGAGATACGCTCAAAACGGTACAGACAGCTTCCAAAATTACACAATGAGACCACCGAAAAGAACAAATCTCGTGGTGGATACGGTATGCATGAGAGATCTAGATCGTTTGAGAGGGGATACGCCAAGCCGCGTGATGGGAATCATGAACGAACTACATCCAGGCTACACCGCCAGCCTTGGATGGGAGACGAGCGGTGGAGCCGATTCCTTGATGCCCCCATATCATCATGAACTGTCCAAGGCGATGGGCTTTTCCTACGTATGGGAATGGAGAATGATAATTTACCCAAACGACTTACCAAGAATTATTCCTGGCCTAGATCTCTTCAATGTTCGCTATATCGTATCCTCCCCAGAAAGAAAGATTGTCGAAACGGAAAAACTCGATCTGAAATGGGTTCGTGATCAAGTCGTATATGAAAATAAAACGGCATGGCCCCGCGCATTTTTCTCTGAAACCTTGCGAACCTACCATTCGATTGACGAGTTCGCAAATTGGGTTAAGAAAAGCAATGGACAACCGTTCATCGCGATGGAAAAAGGCGAAGCTATAGACCTAAAACCAAGCGATCTCGGAGAAGAAAATATAATACCAGCAACAAAGTATGAACTAGGAGTTAATGATACATCCTTTACAATCGAGTCAAATGGACCAGGAATTGTTGCTCTCCACGAATCGTACTGGCCACGTGGAATAAAGGTCCGCGTAAACGGAGAAGAAGAAGAGCTCTTAAGAGTAAATCACGGATTTAGAGGAGTGCGTATCGCTGATGCAGGAACTCATCGAATCACATTCCAATACACCCCTTGGACCTGGCCAACCTCACTATCAATCGGATGCCTCGGACTTATCATGATAATCTGGTCATATACTCACCTTGTGAAAGAGTCTTCAACACCCCCTGATCCCTCGGAAAGAATGAGAATAAAGTAAATAAAAAGAACACGCGAAAATCTTTTCAGCCCTCCAAATCCTTCCGGAAATAAGCGATCGTTTCCTTGAGGCCTTCCTCCAAGGAAACCTTCGGCTCCCAATCGAGCCTTGCCTTGGCGATCGAAATATCGGGCTGACGCTGCTTAGGATCGTCCGCAGGCAGGTCCAAGTGGACCAGCTTCGATTTGGACCCCACCAATCGCAGCACCGTTTCCGCAAGCTCGATCATGGTGAACTCTCCGGGATTACCGAGATTTACCGGCCCTGTCGTCTCGTCTTGATTCATCAAGCGGACAAAGCCTTCGATCAAGTCGCTGTAGAAACAGAAGGATCGCGTCTGGGAACCATCGCCGTAGATCGTAATGTCTTCGCCCTTGAGGGCCTGTACGATGAAGTTCGACACGACTCGACCATCGCTGGCCAGCATGCGCGGCCCGTACGTGTTGAAGATACGAGCGATACGGATATCGACTCCGTTCTGACGGTGGTAGTCGAAAAACAAGGTCTCCGCGCAACGTTTCCCCTCGTCGTAGCAAGAGCGGATGCCGATCGGGTTCACGTTTCCCCAATACGTCTCTTGCTGCGGGTGCTGAACCGGGTCGCCATAGACCTCAGAGGTCGACGCTTGGAATACGCGCGCCTTCAAGCGCTTGGCCAAGCCCAAGCAATTGATCGCCCCCATAACCGAAGTCTTGATAGTCTTGATCGCGTTGTACTGGTAGTGCGGTGGCGACGCCGGACAAGCGAGATTGTAGATCTGGTCGACCTCGAACTTGAAAGGGTCGATCACGTCATGCCGCACGAACTCAAAATACGGGTTCGATAGCAGGTGTACGATGTTCGACTTCCGCCCCGTGAAAAGGTTGTCCAAACAGACCACCTCGTTGCCTTCGCCGAGCAAACGCTCGCAAAGGTGACTCCCTAAAAATCCGGCTCCTCCGGTAACTAAGATTCTCATTCCTTAAATGGTCTACAACAGTCAGAAGAAGCAAAGAAAGCACCGAACCTGAGGCAAGCTGTCAAACCAGGACAGACTCAACCATCCCCTTCGTCCTCGTTTTCGCTGCCCACGCCCTTTTTGAAAAAGCTGTAGTTCGCCAAAAACGAGACACCCATCAAGGTCCCCAGCTGGCGCAAGGGCCGCATCGCCCCGATCGCCTGGGTCAAAGTCGCAGCCTTCGGCTCCGCAATTCCCAACAACAGCAGCCCGGTCAGAATCACCACCGAATGATGGACCAGCGACATGACGTGAAACACGCCCACCTGATCCTCGAAACGCGACTGCATCCACGAAAAAACCAAGCCACCGATAATGGGAGCTACCGCCGCCGCCAACGAACTCGCCGCCAAATTGAAGCTGATCGCCGCCGTCTTAGCCTCCGCAGGGATCAACTTCAGAATCATGCTAAAGGAGCTAAACAAGAACCCCGAACCCGAAACGCCCCCGATCCCCCAAATCAGGTACAAGATCCCCACCGAACCCGGTGCGGCAAATTGATGCAGATACCCGCCCCCCATCCAAGCAGTCAAGGAAACCATCAAGCTAATCCGGCAACCGTACTTGTCGCATACGCGTCCCCAAAACGGCATCAACAAAGCCCCTGTCGTGGTCGCCAACATCGCAAGCCGAGCCACCTCCCCGACCTGCATCCCGAGCACCTTATAATAGAACACGGGAAAAAACGGCCCCATAACATTCGCCGCAAACCCGAAGGTCGCCCCAAACAGCACGAAGCGAATAAGAGCCTTGTTCTTCAAAATAACCGTAAACTGGTCCTTCAAGCGAGCGTTCCTCTCGTCCGCGATCCGTTTCGTCGGCAGTATCCGCAGCTGCAATACGATCGACACGGCCCGCATTGCCACCGATGCAAATATGATCATCTGAAAGCCGAAGATCGCATTCCCCTCCCAGTATCCAAGAAACCAAGACGAGCTAACCAAAAAGCAAACCGTACTGATCTGCAGTAAACGATTTCGCCGGCCCAAGTACTTTCCTCGACCCTTCGTCGGCAGCCACTCTTGCACCCAAGACGTCCAGCTCACGTTCACCAAAGCGAACGCCAAAGCCCCCAGAGCGAACAGAGCCACGATCAAGGCCGGCGAATGCCAAGGGCCACCGGCTGCGAGCTTCGGCAACGAATAGCCAACCGCGATCCAACAGCACAAATGGATCCAGGAAAACGCCAAGCAAATCACCTTCTGCGAAAGCCGCCGCGTCAACCAGGGCAGGGCAAAAAGCTGCACCACGTTCGCCCAAGCTGGAAGCGATGCGATCACCCCATAGACAGACTCCTTTAAGCCGATCGCCTCCGTCGCCATACTCGCGAGCAGGAAATTGCCAGGCATGGCGAAAAAAACCAACGGCATCGCCAGCAAGCCCTCCACCACCGAGAGCCGCATATTCACCCGCAACTTGGAGGCTGCCTTTTCCGAAGCCACATTCATGTCACCACGCATCAACTACAATTCCTAAGGCGTCAGCCATCGCCACGTTCACCCGACTCGTAGCGTTCGATCCACCCCTTGCTCCAGCTGGCAAAGTCCCCCGCCTCGATGTGAGAGCGAACCTGCCCCATCAAGTCCAAGTAGAAGTGCAAGTTGTGCAAGGTAAGCAGCGTGCAGCTCAACATCTCCTTGGCCATCGTCAGGTGACGCAAGTAGGCCCGAGTAAAGTTCCGGCACGTGTAGTTGTCCATGCCCTCCACCAGCGGAGTCAAGTCCGTGGTAAACCGAGAGTTGCGGATGTTCTTCATTCCATCCGGCGTAAAAAACGCGCCATTACGCGCCACGCGACTGGGCAATACGCAGTCAAACATGTCCACCCCTGCCGCGATCATCTTCAACATCTGCGGCGGCGTGCCCAAGCCCATCGTGTAGCGAGGTTTGTCCTCCGGCAAAAACGGAGCGGTCGCCCGCACCTGCTTCAACATTTCGGGCTCAGGTTCGCCCACGCTCACGCCACCGATCGCATACCCAGGAAAATCGAGATCCGCCAACTCCTCCGCCGAACGTCGGCGCAGGTCCTCAAACTCGGATCCCTGAGCAATCGCAAACACATGGTGGCCCGTATCCAAAAATCCATTATCAGTCGCGATCTCCTTACACGCCTTCGCCCAACGAGTCGTGCGTTCGATAGCCTTCACGCAATCGTCCTTCTTGCACGGATACGGCGGACACTCGTCGATCACCATCGCTATATCCGAACCGAGATTCGCCTGGATCGTCATCACTTCCTTAGGGCCGAGAAAAACCTTCGACCCATCCAAGTGCGACTGAAACGCAACCCCCTCTTCCGTCAGCTTGCTCAATTTCGCCAAGCTAAACGCCTGAAAGCCACCACTATCGGTCAAGATCGGCCCATCCCAACCCATAAAGGAATGCAGCCCGCCCGCATCCCGAATCAGCTCCGAGCCTGGCCGCAGGTTCAAATGGTAGGTATTGCCGAGAATGATCTGAGCGCCCACGTCCTCCTTGATCTGCCTCGGAGTCAGCCCCTTCACCGTCGCCTGCGTGCCCACAGGCATGAAAATCGGGGTCTCGATCGTCCCGTGCAAAGTCTTCAAACGCCCCCGGCGCGCCCCCGTTTCGGCATCCTTTTGAATCAACTGGAAATGTTCGCTCATAAAATCGGCCCCAACCTACCTCTACCGCCCACCCAAACAACTCAATTCTTCCACCTAACACCCAACACCCAGCACCGAACATCCAGGCCGCAGGCCTCCCACTTATTCACACAGCCCCCGTGGAGCTTGACCCACCTCCAGCCGCCCTATTTAAACCAGCCCTAACACTGCCCATCATGCTGCTTGTCATCGACAACTACGACTCCTTCACCTTCAACCTCGTCCAGTACTTCGGTACTCTCGGCGTCGAGCAGCGCGTCTTCAGAAACGACCAAATCACCGTCGAAGAAGCCCTCGCCCTCCAACCAGAGCGCGTTCTCATCTCGCCCGGCCCCTGCTCGCCCAGCGAAGCCGGCGTATCCATCGCCATGATCGAAGCCTTCGCCGGCAAGGTTCCCCTCTTCGGCGTCTGCCTCGGGCACCAGTCCATCGGCCAGCACTTCGGCGGCAAGGTCATACGCGCCGACCGCCTCATGCACGGCAAGACCTCCCCCATCAGCCACCACGGCAAAGACCTTTTCAAAGGCCTCCCCCAAGGCCTGCAAGCCACCCGCTACCACTCCCTCATCGTCGAGCGCCAATCCTTCCCCGATTGCCTCGAGATCACCGCCGAGACCGCCGAGGGCGAAATCATGGGACTCCGCCACCGCGAGCTCCCCATCTGGGGCGTGCAATTCCACCCCGAATCCATCGCCACAGAAAACGGGATGGATATTCTCAAAAACTTCCTTACTCTCTGATCTACCATGAGATGCCCCAAGTGCGGATCTGAGCTAGACAAAGTCATCGACTCCCGTGCGTCCAAGGACGGTTCCACCATCCGCCGCCGCCGCGAGTGCCTCGACTGTTCGCACCGCTTCTCCACCACAGAGCAAATCCTTCGCGAAAACCTCTACGTCACCAAACGAGACGGCCGCCGCGAAGACTTCGACAAAGCCAAGATCATCTACTCCCTGCGCCGCGCCTGCCAAAAGCGCCCCGTCGACGCCGAACAGATCAACATGCTGGTCGAAGACATGATCGACTCCCTCGAATCCGAATACGGCATGGAATTCCCCTCCTCCGCCATCGGCGAAAAGGTTCTCGAAAACCTCAAGTCCATCGACCCCATCGCCTACATCCGCTTCGCATCCGTCTACAAAGACTTCAAAAACCTCGACGAATTCCTCGACGAGATCGGCGATCTGAACACCCCAAAAATTCTCTAGCGACACTTAACGTGGGAGCGTGCTCGTCACGCGATTCCCCCACTAGCCCCCATCCAACCCACCTTCTTGAAACACGGCGCCCACAAAGACTTCTCCAAGCTCCAGATCATCTGCGCCCTCTTCGCCGACGACATCGGCGACGATCTCTACTTCGCCCGCCAAATCAAGGAATCCATCGAAGCCACCCTTCCGGACGACCACCGCGAGTCGCCGCAAGCCTTCCTCGCCGCCGCTCAAACTCTGCTTGAGCAAACCGCTCGCAATCCAGACCGAGCCATCATCGACCTCATCCCCGCGCCCGACGCCCAAGGCTTCTCCGAGCTCGCCCTCCGCGCCCGCCTGCTCGAAGCCCTCAAACGCACCTGCCGCTTCGAGAAACCGCTGCTCGTTCTCACCGGCCTCAAAGAAGCCATCTGCCCCACCGGCAAACGCTGGACCACCCGCCGCGCCGCAGAATACCAAAACGCCATCGCCTACGCCCGCGACTTCTGCCAATCCCGCACCCGCCCCTCCAGCCACCTCAACCTTGTAATTTACTAGCCTTCAACGTGGGAAGCGGCCTCGCGCCGCAATCACCCACAACCCGACCCGTGGGAGCGTGCTCATGACAGGGCGTAGCTCGCTTGCCGAGCGAAGACTGTTGTCACGCGATCTCCCCAACTCGCCAATCACCATGTCAGACGAAAAAACCATCTTCCAAAAAATCATCGACCGCGAGATCCCGGCCACCATCGAGTACGAAGACGACAAATGCATCGTCATCCAGGACATCGATCCCAAGGCCCCCACCCATCTCCTGCTCATCCCCAAAAAACACATTGTGCGCATCGGCGAAGCCACTGCCGAAGACGCCGCCCTCCTCGGCCACATGATGACGATCATCCCCAAACTCGCCGCCAAGCTCGGCTGGAACGAGGGATTCCGTACCGTCATCAACAACGGTCCCCACGGCGGCGAAGCCGTCCCCCACCTCCACATCCATCTCCTCGCCGGCCGCCAAATGGCCTGGCCCCCAGGCTGATCCAGACAGGAGCGAGCTCGCTCGCGAAGCATCCGCCCTTCTCATCAAAAACTCAAAACCGCAGCCCACTCGCAAGCGCCCAGCCCCTGCCCCTTGCGTAAAACCGTTCTGTCTCCTCATCGAAAAGATCATAGACGTTAAGCTGCAGGTTCCAATCCAGACCGCGAATCTCTCGAGTATACTCCACCCAAACATCAGCGGTCGTATACGATTCAACCTTATCCCCAAGATAAGTATCAAAGGCCCAATATCCCCCCGAAAGCCGAGTCCTATTAAACCTAAAACGAGCACCCCCGCTCCACCCCGCAAGCCGACCTTCAAAGTCCTCGCAACTGATCCCCAAACTCGCCTTCGTCCGCTCCAACGAGCGATCATGCAAATTCGCCTTCTCCTCCGCGTACCGATCGAACACATTGCTCAAATCTCCGCCATATACATAATCGAAGTACTCGAGCATCGGCCCTGTCATTTCTCTTTCTAGAAAATCCATTAGCGAAACGTAGCCCTCTCGCATTTCGCCTTCGGACAAGAAAGCCTCGTCTCGATAATCCAACGAAACTCGCCAGTTATCATTCAGCCGGCCTTCGACCCGAAACCGGTGCCCCTCGCTGCTCACACTTTCATTCGACCGGACGATCGTACTACGGCTGATTTCCACCTGCGGATAGCCGCCATCTCCCGGAGCGTAAGGATAATCCGGCAAATACCAATTCCGCACCAACGGAAATTCCGCCCACAATCCGCTCTCAAACTCCCTCCACGCAGGTACCGCAACCTCTCTCAAATAGTCGTATCCATTCGTATAACCGAGAGCGAGAGCCGCCGGGCTCGGGTCGATAAAAGCTCCATCCCCTTCCTCAAATTCATTAGCAAACCACGCCCCTCTCTGAAGCCCCCCCATGAGCTCCTCATTCTCCGATAGAGCAACTTCATAGTAAGGATCGTCCACCGTCCGATAATCTTTCTTCGGCAACCAAGCCAAGGTCGCAGACCACATCCCATCTCGAGACCTCCAGTTTACCCCAAGCTCTCTATTCTCCATATCCGTACTCCAAAGAATACGATGGTATTCATCGGTCACATTACGATCGCTGATCGGGATAGTGGATACACTCTCCTTCGCATACAGAGACAGCTCAGAGCCGACCTCCTCCAACGACTCCCAAAATTTCGCCAGATCCACACGAATACTCTTTTCCTCAAATCCACCCGCCAGAAAAGAGTCGTCCCCAACAGCCGGATACAAGACGCCATTGCCAAACCTATAAGGTTCAGGAACATCATCGCAGTCGTCGCGCCCCGCAAAACGAAGCTGAACCGCCCCCTCCTTCCAGCTTCCAAGCCAGTTCCAATCGAAAGCGCCAAACCCAGGAGCAGGCTCCAGATTGCTTCCATGCCAAGTGTTCTTCTCGCTGCTTAAATACCCGATCCTAAACTCCTGGTCTCCCAAGAAGCCAACGCCTCGCTCCGCTCCATCCCGTTCAAAGAGCAGATTCCAGTAGGCCTCCATTCTCGCATTCGTTAAACTCTCGGGACTACTTGTCACTCCAGCCGTCACTCCAGCCGAATCTCCATACAAATGTCGACTATAGCGATCGCTAGACTGTTTCGAATAACTCAATCGATAGCCAGCAGTGCGGTCCATGAAGTCATGAGCCACCTCGATTTCTAAAATATCAAAATCCAGATCATCCCACCATTCATACCTCCCAAGAAACGAAGTATAGAGAGAATAGGTCGAGAGCTTTCCTTTTTCAAAATCCCCCGTCAGCTCAAACGTCTGGTCTCCACCATTGAAAAACGCCGGCAAATAGCTCCACGCCAAATAAGCACGCCTATCATCAATCGACGGATAATTTCCGTCCAACTTTTCCGCCCGATCCAACACACAGAGCCGCACTGCCAACTCCTCATCAATGACCTCTTTATTGTAGTCGACACTCGCCCAGCGGCCGCCGCCATCCGAATAACGAAAACGAATATCGCCCGCATCATCCCATCGTGCCTTCTTCGTCTCAACATTGTGGATACTCATTGGAAAACCATCCCTCAACAAACTATCGCCCCCTCCAAACAAAACCGCATGCCCCGCATCCCGTTCTCTAACGCTTGAAACATTGTAAGCGTCCCATGGGACCAATGCCAGAGAACCATTCCTCAAATCAAGCGACTCCGATAATCCATAAAACCGGAGTTCGTCCGCATTGAAAGCACCCAGCTCATCCAAACTCAGCCCCGCTCCAGACTCCTCGCCACCTCCTTCAGAGAACCAAACACTCCCCGAGGACCAAGAAGCAAGATCCTCAAGCTGCTCCAGCTCCTTCGCTTCGCTCGCGAAAAGCGACACCCATTGCACCGAAAGCAAAAAGCAAACGGCCATCCCTTTGCCGCGCAAAGACCGAGTAACAAAAAAAGTCATAATCAAGAGTGGGTTCCGCTTGCCGCCATCGATTCCATCCGACCTGCAGCAAGTCCTTCACCACGCATAGCTTAGAGAAGGCCACCGTCAAACGACCTCCCCGGCTTCCATTTGTTTTACCAAAAATTCATTCAACAAAACCTCGCCCGACCTCCCCACTCTTGACACCCCCCGAAACTAAAAACAGACCGATTCGCCTTTAACTCAAAAAAAACGAGCCCAACGCCTCGCCCAGTTCACCACACACGCTTCACCATTTATCCATCCGCCATGACCGCCTCCGAACACGTCGAAATCCTCGCTCCCGCCGGTTGCTATCCCTCCCTGCAAGCCGCCATCGACTCCGGAGCCGACTCCGTCTACTTCGGCCTCGCCCAGCTCAACATGCGGGCCCGCTCCCGCCGCTCCTTCTACCTCAAGGACCTCGAAGAGATCATGAGCCGCTGCCACGCCGCCGGCATCCGCGGCTACCTCACCCTCAACACCCTCCTCTACGACCACGACCTCAAGCTCTGCTTCGCCCTGCTCGAAGAAGCCGCCAAACAAAAAGTCGACGCCGTCATCGCCGCCGATATGGCCTGCATCCTCAAAGCCCGCGAACTCGGCCTCGAAGTCCACCTCTCCACCCAGCTCTCCGTCTCCAATTACCAGTCCTTCAAGTTCTACGCCCAGTTCTGCGACCGCATCGTACTCGCCCGCGAGCTCAACCTCTCCATGATCCGCAAGATCCGCCAGCAAGTCCTCGACGACGACCTCCGCGGCCCCTCCGGACGCCCCGTCGAGATCGAAGCCTTCGCCCACGGCGCCCTCTGCATCGCCGTCTCCGGCCGCTGCGGCATGTCCCTCTACACCGACAACGCCTCCGCCAACCGCGGCGCCTGCACCCAAAACTGCCGCAAAGAATACAAAGTCGTCGACCAAGAGTCCGGCAAAGAACTCCTCATCGACAACAACTTCGTCATGTCGCCCAACGACATCTGCACCATCGACTTCCTCGACCAAGTCCTCGAAGCCGGCGTGCACACCCTCAAGCTCGAAGGTCGCGGCCGCTCCCCCGAGTACGTCTCCACCGTCACCGCCGCCTACCGCCGCGGCGTCGACGCCGTACAAGCCAAAACCTTCACCCCCGAGCTCGTCGAAGCGCTCAACGAAGACCTCAAAAAAGTCTACAACCGCGGCCACTCCTCCGGCTACTACCTCGGCCGCCAGCAAGGCTGGTCCATGGCCTACGGCAACAAATCCAGCCGCCAAAAGCTGCTCGCCGGAAAAGTCACCCACTACTACCAAAAAATTGGCGTCGCCGAAATCACCGCCACCGGCCCCATCAAAACCGGCCAAGAATACCTCATCATCGGCGAAACCACCGGCGTCCTCTCCGGCACCCTCGACGAACTCCGCCTCGACGACGCCTCCCTCGTCGACCACGTCGAGCCCAAGCAAGTATTCAGCATCAAGGTCGACCAACGCGTCCGCCTAAACGACAAATTCTTCCTCCACCTCCCCGCCTAATCGATGTGGGAAGCGGCCTCGCGCCGCGACTTCATCCCTTCATCCTCCCCCTTCCAGATGATCACCATCAAGCACAAGCGACTCGAATGCATCGGCTGCGGATTCTGCGCCGAAGTCGCTCCCAACTATTGGAAGATGGACGAAGAAGGCCTCGCCCAACTCCACCAAGTTTTGGATACAGACGATCCCTTCGAAAGCGGGCAAGGCTTCGAAGAAGACCGCGAATCCCTCAAGGAAGCCGAGTTCCACTGTCCCGTCTCCATCATCCGCCTCGAAGGCTAGCAGCGACCACGCTCGCGAACCACAACAGCAGAGGTAGGGTCCGCTGTCCCAGCGGACATTAAGCCTGCATGATACGCAGCCTTGTGCCGCGATAAGAAACGCGCAATCTCCCAACACGAATGATACGGCTCCTACTCCTGATGATTCCAATCCTCAACCTTTCGGCCGCCCCCCTCATCGTCGCCCACCGCGGAGCCTCCGCCGAGGCCCCCGAAAACACTCTGCCCGCCTTCGAGCTCGCTTGGCAGCAAGGTGCCGACGCCATCGAGGGCGACTTCCACCTCACCCGCGACCGAAAGATTATCTGCATCCACAATCCAACTACAGGAAAATACGCCAACCAAGACCTTACCGTCCGCAAAACAAAACTCGCCGACCTGCAAGCCCTTTGCCTCAAATCACCACTCACCACTCACCCCTCCACACTCACTCCTAAACACTTCCCCACACTCTCCGAGGTCCTCGCCACCATTCCCCCCGGCAAGAAGCTCTACATCGAAATCAAGAGCAGTCCCCGCATCGTCCGACACCTCCTCAAAGAAATCGACGGCTCCAGCATCAATCCAGATCAGCTCGTCATCATCGCTTTCAGTGGGCGCGTCATCAAAAAGATAAAATCCAAGCGCCCCTCCCTCAAAGCCATCCTACTCGCCACGCCCCGCTACCGAGCGAAGGCCCGCACTCTTGAGCCCACACCGCAACAACTCCTCAGCGAGCTCAAACGCACCGGAGCCGACGGCATCAGCCTCTACGCTCATCCCGACATCGACGCCAGCTACGTCGCCCCCTTCCACGAGGCAGGCTACGAACTGCACGTCTGGACCATCGACGATCCACAAACCGCCCAAAAGTGGCTCGACCTCGGCGCTCTCTCCCTCACCACCAATACCCCAGCCTTCCTCCGCAACTCCCTAAAGCAGTAACCCCTCGCCCCACGCCCCCTCCACTTCGAAAACCAAGTACACTCTTGTCATCAATCCGCTGCGCCCCCATTAGGGACCCCGACAATCTTCAATTATCATGAGCGAAGCGAAAAAACCTGTACTCCTCGTCATCCGTGACGGATGGGGAGCCAACCACAACGCCGATCAAGACGGCTACAACGCGGTCAAGCTCGCGGACACCCCCGTCTCCGACATGCTTTCCGCCAAGTGGCCACGCACCGAGCTCGCCGCCTGCGGACTCGATGTAGGCGTGCCCGACGGCATCATGGGCAACTCCGAAGTCGGCCACCAAAACATCGGAGCCGGCCGCATCGTCGACCAAGAAATCGTTCGCATCACCAAGGCTTTCAAGGACGGCGCCGTCACCGGCAACAAGGCCCTCGAAGGCGCCTTCGCCAAGGCCAAGTCCGGCGGCAAGCTCCACTACATGGGCATCGCCTCCGACGCCGGCGTTCACGGCCTGCTCGAGCACCTCTACGGCCTTCTCCAAGAAGCCAAGAAAGCGGGCGTAGAACAAGTCTACATCCACCTCTTCACCGACGGCCGCGACACCCCGCCGCACTCCGGCAAGGGATTCGCCGAACAATGCGAAGCCAAGTGCAAAGAGCTCGGCATCGGCCAAATCGCATCCGTCTGCGGCCGCTTCTGGTGTATGGACCGCGACAACCGCTGGGACCGCGTCGGCAAAGCCTACAACATGCTCACCGGCAAGGAAGCAGAGCGCACCGCCTCCTCCGCCCCCGAAGCCATCCAGTACTACTACGACAACCCAACTTCATCCTCCAATGTCGGCGACGAGTTCGTAGCTCCCACCTGGATCGTTGACGATGCAGGCAAGCCGCTCGCCACCATCGGCAACGGCGACGCCGTCGTATTCTACAACTACCGTGGCGACCGTCCACGCGAGCTCGCCAGCGCCTTCATCCAAGACGACTTCGACGGATTCGATCGCGGCGAAAAGCTCGACCTCTTCTTCGTAGCCATGACCGAGTGGAAAAAAGGCATGTGCGAAAACGTCGTTTTCTATAAGCCAGAGAAGATGAAGAACGTGCTCGGCGCCTACCTCGCCGACAAGGGCCTCACCCAGTTCCGCTCCGCCGAAACCGAAAAATTCCCGCACGTCACCTTCTTCTTCAACGACTACCGCGAAGAGCCGTTCGACGGCGAAGACCGCGGCATGGCCAAGTCGCCCAAGGTTCCGACCTACGACCTGCAGCCAGAAATGTCCGCCGACGAAGTCACCCAGCTCGTCAAGGACGCCATCCTCTCCGGCAAGTACGACTTCGTCCTCGTCAACTACGCCAACCCCGACATGGTCGGCCACACCGGCAACCTCGAAGCCGTCAAGAAAGCCTGCGCTAAGGTCGACGAAGGCATCGGCATCCTGCTCGAAGCCATCGACCAGATGGGCGGCAAGGCCTTCATCACCGCCGACCACGGCAACGCGGACCAGCTCTGGGACCCCACCGTCGACGGCCCGCACACCGCCCACACCCTCAACAAGGTCGAGGCCGTCGTCTACGGTGCCGGACTCGAAGGCAAGGAGCTCGTCAACGACGGCGACCGCCGCCTCGCCGACATCGCCCCCACCATCCTCGCGATGATGGGCCTCGAAAAGCCCGAGGAGATGACTGGCATCAACCTGATCAAAGACTAACCTACTAGGTGGCGCGGCTTCTCCGAAGACGCCCTATCATTTCCCTTTCGCAAGCGGCGCGGAGCACCAGCTCCCGCCGCTTTTTTGTTCATCCGTACAACGCGTGGATGATTGCGGATCCGCTCGAGCGCTAACGATTGGACGTAGCGCCGCGCTTCACCCGGCTTCAGCGACAGATTGATCCTGCAATGCGGTCGCTGGCTGAAGCTCAGCGCTACGGAGTAACCAAAAACCAACTACAACGACGTCAGCTCGTAACGCCCTTTGGAATCAAAGTGTACTTTCAGCAGCAAGTCCTTGCGGGCGTAGAAGCCGTTTTCGCTGCCAGGGCTGAAACGTGATTTCTTGACCAAATCCAAAGCCAGCTTGGCAACCGAGGGATTCGCCTCCGACAACAGGGTGTGATCCACGCTGAATCCGCTATCGTTTACGCCGACCGCGACCAGAACCTCTTCATCCGATACCATCCACGCCATCGACGCCGGCAAAGGCTTCTCCGGAGCTGCGACCAATTCCGGCTCCCGGCTACCGGAATTCCGCAATGGCAAAGGACGGTGGTTCCGCTTCCCAAGAGCCATGGAAGTCGGAGCGAAATAGATCTCATCCCCACCGGAGAAAAAGTGGTAGTGATAAATACCTCGATTGAGATCGGTGAATGCCAACTCGGGAGCGATCTTCACCTGCTGGGCTTTTCCCGCCCGCAAGTCGTCGATTTCGAACGGCAGCAAAAACTCCCGCCCATCCTGGGCAAAAAGCTGCAGCACCACGAAGCAATCGCTGTAGTCTCGGCTCGGCCGCACCTTGGCGTTGAATTCGAAGGTCACCTTCTGCTTTCCTTCGATGATACGACCGACGGGACGGTTCAATTCGATATAACCATCCGCAAACGTGGTGGTCTCATCGAAGAAATAGGACCCTGCAGCGATCCGCTCCACACCCATACCCAAGTCCACGACGCATAGGGCATCGTCCAAGGCGAGCACTTCCAACTTCGACTCGAGGTCAAATGGATTGGGGATCATCAAGCGGTGCTGGGCAGAAAGAGAGCAGGCAAATGCAGAAAGCAGAGCCAACGAGGCTGACAAGCGGAAGAGACGCCAAAACGACGTCTCAATGGGGTACGAGAGCATAAAATCAATCTCCTGGTTATTGGGGTTTCGGAGAGAGTTTAATAAGTTATGCCCCAATGAAGCGCCAGAACGCCCATTCGGCAAGCGGCGAACTGAATCAGATGGTTACCA
>JBNKSG010000034.1:0-24599 GCA_050297195.1 Opitutaceae bacterium
CGCCTTTTCCCGTCCCCACTCCCCCTCGTTCTCATCCTCTTCGTCGTCCTGACCGGATTCCGGGCCTACGGCTACTTCGGGAGCGACCTCTTCGATGGCCCTCCCGTGATGACCGGCTTCGTGCTCATGTGGCTCGTCCCGCTGGTCTTCCTCACCCGCTACGGACGCGAACAAATCGGCTTCAGCCGCAAGCTATCCGGAAAATGGGCGCTCATCGGCATCGCTCTCGGGGCCACCGCCGCCGCCGTCTGCTACGGGCTCGGCATCCTGCTCTACGGAAAGAGCGACCAGAACTGGTTCGTCAGCGTGGCCTACACCTTCCAGAGCGACGAACGCATCTCCCAACTCCCACGCCACATCGCCTTCATCGCCTTCACCGTACCAGCCATGCTGGCCAGCCCTGTCGGCGAGGAGATCTTCTTTCGCGGCGTCGCCGAGCAAACGAACCGAGACCGCATCCGCCCCCAAGCCGCCGCCTGCTTCTCCGCCACCCTCTTCGCCCTCGCCCACCTCATCCACCACGGCATCCATCGCGACTTCAACGGGATCGAGGTCATGCCCATTTCCGGCGCCATCTGGTTCGCCCTCATGTTTGGCGCCAGTCTCTTATTTAGCTACATTAGGCAAAAAGGAGGATCCATTTGGACCGCCGTGCTCGCCCACTCCGCCTTCAACCTCGTGATGAATATCACCATCTTCTATTCCCTCTTCGTGACCCATCCCAAAACGCTCTGATGGAGAAAGGGCCCGAAGCGCGATACGAAGAGAATCGCGGCCAAGGAAAAATACGCTTCGCTCAAATTAGCGTGTGCCACCGCCCTAAGGCAGACGCAGGCTCATGCTAATCCCGCCGCGGAAACCGCCCGGGAGAAAACGGGAGATGCGATCGCACACCCGGTCGAATCGTCGCCCATCCACCAAGTTGCTATCCATCCAGACGCCTTCCACCTCCAGTTCGCAGCGCCGCGCGTAAGCCCGCAGGTCGCGAACCGTAAGTTCCCGAAAATGGCCCGGATTGCCACGATCGAGCCGAATCAGCTCGTAGGGATTTTTTCCCGACAAAAGCCGCAAGCGCTTTTTCAAGGCGGCAGCGTTCGGCGTTTGCACCAAGATCCGCCCTCCCTTCCGCAATAGCCCTTTCAGGCAAAGAAGCACCTGTTCCGGCGAGGTGTAGAGATGCTCGATCACCTCCGCAAAGACGATCAGGTCGTAGCCCTCCCCTTCCGCGCTCGGCCACTTCTCGGGAAAGTAAGCATCGTTCAGATCCAGCTCGAGGTGCCGCGAATCGTCGCCTGCTGGAAACCGATAATCGTAAAAGCCCATCGTATCCACTTTCGAATACGGAAGCACCGACTTCAGCAAAACGGTCTGAAAGGAATTCCCCACATCGAGCAAACGATAGTCGCCATCCTCGTGAGCGTTGACGCAGGCGAACTCCGCCAACCACCGAAAACGCTTACGGTGCAGCAGCCAGTAGCGATTCGCCTCTTCGTCCAAGCCCGAAGCGAAGCGGTCCACCTCCCACAAGGCATCATCGACTTCGCTTCGACTTCCGAGAACGCTCACCGTAACCAGATTACAACTACGCCTCTACGAGGTATTTCTGCAGCAGCAAAGCCGCCTCCGTCGCCACGTCGAGACGATCGATCGCTCCGCTGCCAGGAATCCCCACGAGCGCCGCGCATTCCTGCTTCGTCGAATCGAGCAGCCCCGTCTCCTCGTTTCCGATCACGATCGCGATCGGCTTGTCGATGTCTTCCTCCGGGCAAATCGCCATGTGCTCGGGCAACGGCGGGCCTTCGAGGTCCACGCCGATCACGAAGTGCGTCTTGCGCGCCCCTTTCAGGAAACTGGGAACGTTGTCCACAAGGCGAAGGTCCACCATGTCCAAACCGCCGCGAGCCATCCGGTACGCGAGCTCATTGGGGCGAGCCTGCTTGCGCGACGCCGCGATCAAGAATTTCTCCACGCCAAAGTAAGCGGAGGTCCGAGCCAGTCGCCCCAAACTCTCCGAATCGCTCACGCCATCGAGAATCAGAAGCGGCATGCCTTCCTTCGCCCAAAATTCGGCCGCCTTGGTTGTCGCCAGCTCAGGCTGGCGACGGCGAGCGATGGCCACCACGCCTCCGTGCTGGGAAGTACCGGCTTGGCGGCACAACTCGTCAAACTCGACCTGGTTGTACGGCTTCTTCTCCCCCGCCATAAACTTGCAGATATCGCCAAACATGGGAGCCAGCTCCGCATCGAAATAGAGACGCTCGACGATGAAGGGCTTGCAGTGAAACAAGCTGCCAACCGCGTGCACGCCGCAGACCGGCTCCAGCCATTGCTCGCCTTGAGCCGTGCGGATGATCTCCGGCTTGACCGGCTCCCTCTTGGCCGGCGGCCGACCGGTCCGCTTCGGGCGCTCCTTCGAACGCCCCCTTGAATCGCCATCGGGACGGCGGCTTTTCTTGAAGTCACGACGCTCCCGAGGACCTCGCTCTTCGCTCGGCCCCTTGCGTCCCCACGGTGAATCTGACTGCTCGTTTTTCAACGGGCTAAAAACACACGCGCTCGCCGTCTCTTAGCAAGGCGAAACGCGGCCCCGACTTCCACCCACCGTTCCGCAAACGCGCTCCCCTCCCAGTCCGACCTAGCGGAACCGCGCCACAAATATCGGGACTCACACAGGTAGGGGTTGAACAAGCGTCCTTCATCTCCGATTCTAACCAAGAAGCGTTCCCAGATACGCCCACCTTCAATGAAAACCTTCTTCCTCGCCCTCATCCTCGGAATCTTCGTTGGCTCGATCATCACCAACTACTTCGCCGATCCCGAAGCCTACCAACACCTCAAGGAAGCAAAGGCCCGCCTCTTCGCCCAGGATTCGACCGAAGAAATGCCAGCGAACACGCCGGAGGAAAGCCTTTCCTCGGAGCCCGCCCGCTTCGACGTCGGCAGCGGTAAGCTCGAAGAGAACCAGGAAACCGAGGAGCCTAGCTCCGCCCCGCTTCCCCTTCCCAAGCCCACTCCCAATACCAATTCCCCAGCAGCTGAAACCAGCAAAGAAGACGCAGCAGCGATCGAAGAAAAAGCTCCCGAGCCCCAAGTTCCCGACGTCGATCCCACCTCCGAAGCGGAACCTCCAGCCGTTCCCCTGAGCGAAGCCGCCAAGCCTGAAGCGGAAAACCCACCCGCCGCAAAATCGCGCTCCGAGGAGCTGATCGAGCAGGGAACGAAAAAGGCGGAAGAAATCGCCGATACCGTTGCGGAAAAAGCCAAGGAAGTCGCCAAAGAGGCGCAGCCCATCATCGAAGAAGGCATCGACATGACGATCGCCGCCGGCATCCGCGCCCAGTACAAGCTGGAACGACGCATCAACTCCGACGCCATCAAGATTTCCGTGAAGGACAATATCGTAACCCTCTCCGGCACCGTCGATTCGGAGGCCACCAAAAAACTCGCCATCGAAATCGCCGTATTCACCAAAGGCGTGGACGGCGTGGAAGAGACTTTGAGCATCGCGGAATAAGATCAGGGGTTGGAACAGTCCTTGCTCGACGCAAACGACATCCCTCTTCCATGAAAAACGCCCTCATCGCTTTCGATAAGTTCAAGGACGCGCTCAGCGCCCACCAAGCCTGCCAAGCCGCCGCCTCCGCCCTCGCCGCAGTCCAACCCGACTGGAACATCGCCACCTCCCCGCTCGCCGACGGGGGCGACGGATTTTGCGATACCCTCACTCGCCTTTGCGACGGCAGCTTCCGCGAGTGCCTCGTGACCGGCCCGCTCGGAGAAAAAACCACCGCCCGCTACGGTCTGGTCGATACCCAAAAAATCTCGCGGCCCGCCGCCGCTCGCCTTGGCATAGCCAAGGGACTAAAAACGCTCGCCATCATCGAATTCGCCCAATCCAGCGGAATCGCCCTCGTACCCAGCGAGCGACGCTCCCCCTGGACCACCACCAGCTACGGACTCGGGCAAACCTTAGCCCACGCCAGAGAACACGGAGCGGAAGCCATCCTCATCGGGCTCGGCGGATCCGCCACCAACGACCTCGCCCTCGGAGCCCTGCAAGCGAGCGGCTACACTTTCTGGGACAGCGAAAACCGTATCGTCGAAACCGCCGTAACACCGGAAAACTGGAAGACCATCACGCGTATCCAAGCGCCGGATGCGCGCGATCCCCTTCCGCTCCGCATCGCCTGCGACGTCGAAAACCCGCTTCTCGGCGAAAACGGGGCCACCGCCATCTTCGGCCCGCAAAAGGGACTCAAGCCCGAAGACTTCGAAACCTTGGAAGCCGAAATGAAACGCCTCGCCACCCTTCTCTGCGAAGCCACCGCCACCGACCTGTCCAGCATGACCTGCCCGGGAAGCGGGGCCGCGGGTGGAGCTGCCTTCGGGCTGATGATCGGGCTCGGAGGACGATTGGTGCAGGGAGCGGAGCTGGTTTTCGATTGGTCAGACCTCCATTCCAAACTGTCCACGGCCGACATCGTGATCACCGGCGAAGGCCGTTTCGACGCCTCCTCCCTCCAAGGCAAAGGCCCCGGCTCGCTCGCCACTCTTTGCCTCGCCCAAAACAAGGAACTATTGATCCTCGCGGGGAGTCTCGGGACATTGCCCGATCCCACGCTCGCCTCAAAGGCTCGGGCTATCTCTCCTCCCGGCATGCCATTGGCTCAGGCCCTCGCGGAAACCGAACAAAACATTCGAGCCACCGTGACGTCCGAATTTTCGCCGTAACCGTACCGCCAAGGCGTCAATATTACGCAAAAGCGGCCCCGACCAATCAAGCCGCGACGCCAAACGTCGAGTCTATTGGCCATCGACATGAGAACTTGAGTTTATCCCGCTAGGTTAAATTCAAGGGAACAGTCGAGGATTTCCTTGATAGTACCGAGCCTCTGAAACAAAACCTCCCCCCCTGCATGATGAATAATGTCGAAACCGAGAAACGTCACGATGAAGAGCATCGCTCTCGCGTACACTCTCGCATTCGACGCACCAAGAGGTTTCTTCGGCCCCTGCCGCGCCGCGCCAACCTCCACCGCTGGCCCATCATCAAGTGGTTCGCCAAAGCGGCCCGCAAAACGCCCCACCTCTGGAGGTTCGGCGAAAGAGAAGTGCGCATGGCGATCTACATGGGAAGCATCATCGCCTTCCTCCCCATCTTCGGCGCCCAGTTCGCAGTCGCCTTCCTCGTCGCCCTCGCCCTCAGAGCGAACTTGCTGGTCATCCTTTCCGTGCAGCTGGTGACGAACCCCATCACCTTCGCCCCCATTTACCTGCTCACTAAAATGTTCGGAGCCTGGCTCGTCGACATCTGGGGACTGCCCTCGCTGCACTCCGGCATTTCCAAGGGAGCCTACGAACTCATCGTCGGCGGGCTCGTCGTCGGCGTCATCTTCGGATTCATCGTCGATCTCATTTTCCGCTTCTGGGTATTCCGCCGTCTCAACAAGAGCGTAAACGTAAAGCGGATGCTTAAAAGTTAGGTTTGCCCAAACCGAAACGGCGCTACAATTTCGCCACCTTCATGCGGAGCGAACCAACTAAGAAACGGGGGCCCGCCCCCTTTACCCACGCCCTACTTGCCTTGCTGGCCTTCTTTTTCCTGCAGTCTGCAGCGATGGCCCAGCATATCCAACATTCCAATACTGGAAGCAAAACCCAGCTCGGGATCGACATCCTCGAGGCAAATCGCTTCGCCGAACTGAAGGGCAAACGGGTCGGACTCCTCACCCATCCCGCCGGCGTGAACCAAAACGGGATCAGCACCATCCACATCCTGCACTCCGCCCGCTCCGTCAACCTGACCACCCTCTTCGGCCCCGAACACGGAATCTACGGAAACGAAGAAGCGGACGTGCCCGTGCTGGACAAGATCGACTCCCGCACCGGCCTACCCGTCTACTCGCTCTACGGCAAGTATCGCAAGCCGACGCCCCAGATGCTCGCCAACATCGACACGCTGGTCATCGACCTGCAAGACGTCGGCACCCGCAGCTACACCTTCGTCAGCTGCATGAAGCTAGCCCTCGAGGCCTGCTTCGAAAACGGCAAGGAAGTCATCATCCTCGACCGTCCCAACCCTCTAGGCGGCCTAAAAGTCGACGGTCCCCCGCTCGAAGCCCAATGGCAGAGCTACGTGGGTTCCTTCCGCGTTCCCTACGTCCACGGCCTCACCATCGGCGAACTCGCCCGCATGGCCGTATCCAACCCAGGAATACTCAACATCACCGACGACCAAAGACGGGCCGGCGTCCTCAAGGTCATCACCATGGAAAACTGGAACCGCTACATGAGCTGGCCGCAAACCGGACTCAAGTGGGTACCCACCTCCCCATTCATCCCGGACTTCGAAGCGGTCGTCGGCTACCCCATGACCGGACTCGGCGCCCAGCTCGGCGGATTCAAGCATGGTATCGGATCCGAGTATCCCTTCCGCTGCCTGCGCTACAACGGAGTCGATATCGACAAGCTGCTCGCCGAACTCGAAGCCTGCCACATCCCGGGAATCGCCTTCACCAAAAAGAAAACCAACCAAGGCACCGGCCTCTACGTCCGCGTCACCGACTGGCAAAAATGGCGACCGACCGAGCTTAGCTTCTATATGATGCGGCTCACTCCCAAATTCGAAGGCAGCAACCCCTTCGCCAACGCCACCGACTCCCAAAGCAACCTCTTCAACAAGCACACCGGCTCCACCAGCTGGTGGAACGAACTCGTCGCCAAAGGCGCCCACGCCAACGTCGACGGCTACATCACCCTCTGGCAACGACAAGCCAAGCAATTCCAAATCGAAAGCCGACGCTACTGGCTCTACGACTAGTCATTCGACTAGGTGACACGTATCCGCTTTTCTGATAAGTTCAGAACCCTCCTCCTAAGAATCGCTCTAATGGAAGTACCCTCGAACTGCCTTTCGAATTGCTCCGGCGAATCGGAAAATCTAACTACGTTAACCTTAGAACCCACTACCCATCACCCAAAACCAAAATAAGAGATGCCAAGACCCGTCACACTCTTCACCGGCCAATGGGCCGACCTTTCAATCGCGGAACTCGCGCCGCTCGCAAAAAAAATGGGCTACGATGGCCTCGAGCTCGCGTGCTGGGGCGACCACTTCGACGTGGGCCAAGCAGCCAAAAGCAAAAAGTACTGCCAAGACCTCTGGGCATTGCTCACCGAAAACGGGCTTACCTGCTTCTCCGTTTCCAATCACCTCGTAGGACAAGCCGTCTGCGACAACATCGACGAACGCCACAAGGCAATCCTTTCCCCTGAAATCTGGGGCGACGGCGATCCAGAAGGCGTTCGCAAGCGGGCCGCCAAAGAAATGATCAACACCGCTAAGGCCGCCCGCAAGTTCTTCGACTGCAAGCCAGGCCGCGGCAAGACCGACGACTTCCCCGTCTGCGTCAACGGCTTCACCGGCTCCTCCATCTGGCACGCCCTCTACGCCTTCCCGCCAACGGACCAAGCCTTCCTCGACAAGGGCTTCGACGACTTCGCAAAACGTTGGATCCCCATCCTCAACGCATTCGATAAGGTGAACGTAAACTTCGGCCTCGAAGTCCACCCCACCGAAATCGCCTTCGACACCGCCTCCGCGCGTCGCGCCATCAAGGCCGTCAAGGGACACAAGCGCTTCGGCTTCAACTACGACCCCTCGCACCTCGGCTACCAAGGCGTCGACTACGTTCGCTTCATCCGCGAATTCTCCGACCGCATCTACCACGTCCACATGAAGGACGCATGGTGGGGCCACGGCGACGGCTCCGTAGGCGTCTTCGGCGGACACACAGACTTCGGCGACCCCAAGCGCTACTGGGACTTCCGCTCCCTCGGCCACGGCGACATCAACTTCGAGGAAATCATCGTCGCCCTCAATGACATCGCCTACCAAGGCCCACTCTCCGTCGAATGGGAAGACATCCGCATGGACCGCGTCCATGGCGGTTCGGAAGCGTCCGACTTCGTTCGCTCCGTCGACTTCCCCCCCAGCAACGTCGCCTTCGACGCTGCCTTCGACAAGGAAAAGCAATAGAGCGATACACCGAATGAAAAACGCCCGCTGATCTCAGAAGGCGTCACACAAGAACCTCTATATTGATAAACCAAAACGGGACGGAGCAGCAACGCTCCTACCAAAACCAATCAAAATCATTATGGCATCAAAACAACCCCTCAAAGTAGGAATGGTCGGCGGCGGCGGCGGAGCCTTCATCGCAAACCCTCACCAAAAAGCGATTCACTCAGACGGCACGCGCAGAGTACACTCGGTCGCCCTCCATCCAGATCCAACGATCGCGATGAACGAAGCGAACAACTGGAAGTATCCTGTTAAAGGATACGAAAGCTACGATGCGATGATCGACGCCCAAAAGGACCTCCCTGCAGAAGAGCGTCTCGACTACATCCTCGTGGTTACTCCAAACTTCGTACACTTCGACCCAGCTATGAAAGCTCTCGAAGCCGGCATCCCAGTCATGTGCGAAAAGCCGCTCACCGTGAACCTCGAGGAGTCCGACAAGCTAGTCGCCAAGGCCAAGGAGAAGAATATCCCCTTCGGAGTCGCCCACACCTACGTCGGCCTCTGGAGCAGCTGGTTCAGCCGTTTCATCGTCCAAAGCGGCTTGCTCGGCGAGATCCGTTGGGTCGACAGCTACTACCTCCAAGGCTGGCTCGCCGACAAGCTGGAAGACAGTGGGCAAATGCAAGCAGCGTGGCGTACCGATCCCAAACGAGCCGGAGCATCCGGCGCTGGTGGAGATATTGGTATCCACGCGTTGGAGCAGCTTCGCTTCGTCACAGGACTCGACGTCACGGAAGTGTCTGCGCACTGCGAATGCATGGTGCCCGGCCGTCCCATCGACGACCACTTCACCGCCTATGGAAAACTCTCCAATGGCGGCAAGTGCATGGTGCGCGCCTCTCAGATCTGCCACGGATTCAAGAACGACCTCGGGATCGTAATTGCCGGCACGAAAGGCCTGCTCAAATGGAATCAAGAAGACGCAGAAGCAGTAACCATCAGCCTCCCAGGTCAACCCGACCGCACCTACTGGCGTGGAGCCGTGACTCCGAACGACGGCTTCCTGGGCGACGTTCCACAGTCGCTTCTCGACGAACCTCAAATTCCATCCGGACACGTCGAAGGCCTGCATGACGCCTTCGCTCGTATCCACCGCGAATTCGAAAAGGACGTACGAGCGTGGCAAAATGGAGAGGAGTGGAACTGCGATGGTAGCCGCTACGCCAACGTAGAAGACGGTCGCATGGGACTCGCTTTCATCGATGCCGCCGTTACCTCCCATCACAACAACAACGCCTGGACTAAGGTAGATCTCGGATAAGCGAACCCGAGCCCATAAAAACAACTCTCATAAGCCGAGCGGAATGCTCGGCTTATTTTGTGTCCAACCCATTCGCAGCCACCTACTTCGCGTCAATCGAGTAAGCCACCTCACGCGTCAAATCCAAGAATACGCGAGCTCCAGGCGTCAAGTACCGCCGCGAGTGCGTCAGGGCGAAGAGCAAACGCGTCATGCGTTCCGAGACAAGGGAGCGGTAGACGATATCGAACGGCAAGTGCTCCTCCTTCGCCATGGCCGGCAGGATCGCCACCCCCATGCCAAGGTTGACCATTTCCTTCACCGAACGCACCTGGGAGCAAAGCCCTACCACCTTCGGCTCGATATTCATGCGATCGAAGAAGTCGAAAACCTTGTCACCCAAGGTCGCCGACTCCCCGAGCATCACCAAGGGCTCGTCCTTGAAGTCATCGATCGAAACCTTCGACTCCTGGGTCGCCAAGCGATGGTTCTTGGAAACCGCCAACACTAGGTCCTCCCGCAAAATCGGCTCCGCGTCGATCGTAGGCGTGTCCCCTGTGTACGAGGAAATCGCGACTTCGATCAGTCCACTCGAAACGTCGTCGATCAAACGTCTCCGCAAGCTCTCCTGCACATGAACCTCCAAGTTCGGAAAGCGCTCGCGACACATGCGAATGATCGGAGGGATGAAGTAAGGCGTCACCGAGGGCGTCACCCCGACTTTCACGATTCCCGAAATATCCTCCTCGTTCTCCTTGATCTGTCGCTCGGCGTTCTCCACCTCCATCAAGATGTTGCGAGCCCGCTTCTCCAAAAACTCCCCCGCCCGCGTCAATTCGGCGCGACGCCCCAAGCGATTGAAAAGCTTCTGCCCGAGCTCCCCCTCCAACTTGATGATCTGGGCGCTCAACGAAGGCTGAGACACGAAGCATTTCTCCGCCGCTCGCGTGAAGTTTCCCTCCTCCGCTACCGCCAAAAAGTACCTGAGCTGATGTAATTCCATAGTCGTTTCCTATGGATTGCATAATTTATAAGTATTTCAACTTATAAATGAAATCCGATATAGTACACACGCTGGCAACACCAGCATCCAACAATGAACACACACTACACCAGACACATAATCGTAGCAGCCTTGATCGCCTTCGTAGCCGGTCTGGGAATTCTGAACCTCTACAGCGGTTCGGAAATGCTAACTGCGAGCACTGCGGTTATCGTAGCGCTCGGATTCCTAGGAGCGCTTGAGCTGCGCCGGGGGACTGGCTCCCGTTTGAAACCACGCCAGATGAAGAAACGCTCGCACGCCTAAGATAGCCTGAATCGAATTGAATAAAAACGAGGGACCACAATCCCGCCAAGAACCAAAGCCCTCAGCCTCACCGCTGGGGGCTTTGCAATTCCAGAGGCTCCGCGCTCCGCGAATTTAGCTAATATTCTCATGGGGCGGGTCGATTACTCACCCGAGGCCACGTGCCTTGCGAATATTCGAAAATGATCGGTTCCGTCAGCAACCTCAGCTTCGCCCACTACGGCCTGCAGCGCCACCCACAAGGTGAGCGCCCTGCAGGCGCGCGCGAATCCGAAAAGGACGAGCTCGATCCCAAGAACACTCTCAAGAGCGAAAAAGAAGAAAGGGAGGAAAAGGAGAAGTTCTCCAACCCCCAAAAGCTCGACGAGGACGAAAAGAGGCAAGTCGAAGAGCTCAAGCAACGCGACGCCGAAGTGCGGGCTCACGAGCAAGCCCATATGGCCACGGCCGGAAGCCTCGCCATGGGCGGTCCCAGCTACGTTTTTCAGACGGGTCCAGACGGACGCCAATACGCCATCGGCGGCGACGTAAAGATCGACACCTCGCCCGGGCGCACCCCAGAGGAGACGGCTCAAAAAGCGCAGCAAATCCGCGCCGCCGCCCTCGCTCCGGCCGACCCCTCCGCCCAAGACCTCAAGGTCGCCGCAGCCGCTTCCAGCATGGAAGTCGAATCCGCCTCCAAAGAAGCGGGGAAATCGGAAAAGGATTCCCAGAAGTCGGGCTTGAAGTCCGCGAAAAGCTCCGACGACGAGCCCGCCGGTGAGATAAGCTCCTCCCGGCAAGTCTTCGCGGCCACACCGAACGACAGCCAAAATGGGCAGGAGGAGGAAGAAAACTCCGAATCGCGCCCCAATCCCTACCTCGCCCTCGCCGCGCAAATCTACGGCAAGCGATAGGAAGCCACCATTTCCGAAAACCGGGCCAGCCGCCCTAGCCTGGAAGCGAATCGCGCCTTAAATAAGCTCCTTCTTCTTCAAGCCTGATCGGAACGCGCCCCGGTACATCCAGTGGTTGATCAAAGCCATCAGCGGCACCGCGAAGATACCGAAGCCCACAATCTGAAGCGCGGCCAAAACCAACAGCACCAAGCGCACCAGCCACTTGGTCAAGAACCCCTTGCTCCAAGGCAAGTAGCGACGATACGGCGCCACCAACTGCAGGCGGTAATAAATGACGCCAGCGATCAAACCGAGGATCGGCACGAAACCCAATGCCGCCGACACCATAAGCACCTTCGGGAGCCGCGCGTCGACCGTCTTGAAATATTGCTCGTTTACCTCCTTGTCCCCAAAAACCGCGACCCCGTCCTCCTTGCAAACGATATCCGCGCCGCGACCTTTCACCTTCTCGCCCGACTTCGGCGAGCGCTTCAGCTCGATCAGCCTCACCTTCTGGGCCGTGAGGTCGCTCTCGCGCGCCTCGAGCATACCGCCTAAAAATCCCAGAGCCACCGGATTTTCGTTTGGCGCATCGCAACTCAAACACGCGGTCGCGAAACAATGGATACGGGTTTGGCACTTCGGGCACTCCACGCGAGCTGCCTCCATCTTGCCTTCATGACGCTTACGGATAAGGAAGAGAACGCCGAACACGATGCCATTGAGCAACAACACCGCCGCCGGAATCGCCAAAAGCACCCAGACGCCAAAAGTCGCCCAGATCTCCTCGCACCAGCTGATAAACTTTCGCATTCCCAGCGAATCGTCCTCGTCCGCCTCACTGATGATTCCCACCACCCCATTGCGAGTCATGGTGAGAAAAAAGGTCAGGCCACCGGAAATCGCCGCTGGGATGGAGTCGAGAAATCCCGCATGCGAAACAAGGTCCCCCACCACCTGAGCATCCGCAGCGCTCAGCAGGCCGTAGCTGGTCGCCGCCGAAAGCCCCGTCTTCGCATAGACCAGCCCCTCGTCCAAAAGCTCGCGGATCTCCGGAGAACGCTCGGCCAACATCTCCGCCACCGCCAAGGCGCCCAAGCCCCAAACCACCGCCGGATGCGTAAACCAAGTCGGCGCATCAGCCATCTTCTGCACGAACTCGATGCTCCCCAGCCAAGGCACCATGTGCCCATACTTCATGGCGAAGGCTGCGGCGAAAGCGGGTAGAAAAGCTCGAGAGGCGAAGAATCCGGAAAGTCCGGTAGCGTAGAGGAGGCTATTGATAAAATCCATCGAGGCAAAAGCTGTCTACTCCAAGCGCTTTTGCCAATGCGAATTTACTCCGCTAAACCTTAACAGACAAGAGGCTACCGACCGATGCCTCCCCCTTGATCGCACCCTGCTGATTGTATCCGCGCCGATGGTCCACCATGCGATTGAGCTTGGCTCGGGCGACCTTGAGCAAGGTGTCAGGCGAGATGTTTACCGACTGGCGGCTCCGTGAGCTGTTTTCTCCAGATTCGTAAGCGCCGCGCCCACGCGATTCATGGCCGAAACTCTCGTTTCGCCCATAAGCAACACGGTTCACTGGAATGGCGCTATCAAAAGACATCTACCCACTGTTTTAGCGCATCCGCTCAGCAAAACAATAGAGTATAGCGCTCAATTAACTAAGTTTTCTTAGGTTCCAACCGCTAAGGCAGCCAAAACGCTAGTGTAAACCCTAGGATCCCGAGCAAATCTCGCGCAGCCGCTTGGCAACCGCGTTGGCCATGTAGTCGCGGCCTCGCTCATCGAAACGAATCCCGTCGGGACGGCTGGAGTCCGCCCGAGAGGCCGCTTTCACAATTCCATAGAGGTCAATCACCGCCACCCCCAACATACGAGCAACCGCTTTGGCCTCTTCGTTATAGACGGAAATGGTTTCGTTATCGTATCCAAAAGCCTCCTCGCCCTGCACCCGACGCACGTCCACCGGTGGCATGGTCGCCCACACCGGAGTCGAGGTAGTCTGCTCGATCACGATCTTCAAAATGCAACGCACGTTTCGGGCAAAGGCGGTGAGCGGCACCAAGCGCTCGTTCTCTCCATAACAGATCTTGCGCGTTTCCAGGATTCCAGAGGCAAAAACCGCAACTTCCGGCTGCCGCGGCAAAACCCACTCTCGAACCCCAACCAATTGTTCCACCGTGGTCCCGACCACCTTGGGAGCGAGCCAGAGCTCAGCTTCCCCTTTGAGCAGAGCGGTCAACACAGGACAATAGTCCGCGCAAACCTCATCACCAATCATCACAATTCGTTTCATCGCTTTTCGATTTGAATAGAAAAAAAATGCTAGCGCGGCCGCACCCCTCTGGCAACTCGTCAGGACGGTTGCAAACCGTCGACTTCTCCTTCCACAACCAGACGCAGGGAATCCAGGCGCAGCCTCGCCTCGTCGATCGCTTCCCGCACGCCAGCCAGCTCGGCCTTGGCGATGGCGATTTCCTCCTCGCTGACGTTGTCGTTGATCTTCTGCAAGTCTACGAGACGTTCGATCTCGTGCTGCAGCACCTTCTTGGCCTTCGACTTTGCCGTCGCCTTCAAGCTCTTCGCTCGCTTATCCGCGATCTCCTCCGCTCCGCCAATCATAGCCTCCAAGAACTCGCGGCTGAAACCGGGGCGCTCGAGGAAGCGATTGATATCGCCGGGCTCCAGGTTCTCTTCCGCCCATTCGATCGGACGCTCCTCAGACAGGTCGCTGCCACGGATATCCACCACCACGCGAATCGGCGTGGGCGACAGAAAACGGTCTACATGCAAGTGGGACAAGGCCACGGTCTCGACCACAAAAACGACTTCCACGCTCAAGCCCGGCTCATCGCTCTCATGTAACGAAAAAGCTGATACCCCTTTTTCGGAATTGACCAAGAGGTCGATCGAATCGCCAACCACCGAATGGTCGGGAGTGATGAACATCATGTCCTCGCGGGTAATCGCCCTTTGGCGCTCGAAGGTCGCCAAGGCCCCTTCCGGCGGAAGCGACGGAAACGACTCCACGTACGCATGGGACGGATCGAGGATCACGTCCCCGTCCTCCTGCTCGTCAACGCGCACTCCGTAAAAATCCATGAGGTCGTAGAGAAACGCCTTTAGCTTCGAATAATGCTCCGCAGCGCGGACCTTGCGCACCACCTCGTCCGCAACCGCAGCATCGAACGAGTTCAACTCCAGCAAGCGGTCACGCCCCTTCGCCAAACGAGAGGAGATCTCCTCCCGAAAACGCTGGGTATCCTCGATGAAAGCCTCCAACTTATCGCGGTTCGCCTTCTTGGCCGAGCCGTATTCAACAGCCAACGACACCAGCGACTCGCCGAACTTCGCCAGGTATTCCGCGCCGCCATGCACGCAGCTCTCGAAACCGTCGATCCCCTGATGGCACCACTCCGCAATGCACTCCTGGGCCGAACCCACGACATAAGGAACATGGATTTGAATCGTACTGGTTTGTCCAATACGGTCCAAACGACCGATTCGCTGTTCCAGCAGCCCGGGATTGATAGGGAGATCGAAGAGAACCAGGTGGTGGGCGAACTGGAAGTTGCGCCCCTCGCTCCCGATCTCCGAACAGATGAGCAACTGGGCTCCGTCTTCCTCCGCAAACCAAGCCGCATTGCGGTCGCGCTGCACGAGCTGCAACTCCTCATGGAAGAGGCCCACATTGATGTTGAGCACTTCCTTCAAAGCCGCATCGAGAGCAATCGCCTTCTGGCGGGACTTGCAAATAAGCAGCGTCTTGGCCCCCTTGCGGGCCTTGAGGAAAGACACCAGCCACGTTAGTCGAGGGTCGCCTTTAAAATTGTAGCGAATGTCCGATTCGCTATCGGACGATTCGGCTTCGAGCTCCCGCACCAGCTTCGCGAGCAAGACCTTGTCTCCCCCGCTCTTGAGCGGAGCCGGACAGTACATGCGCTTGGGAAATCCCTTCATGTTCGCCCGCGTATTGCGAAAAACCACGCGTCCCGTGCCATGCTCGTCGAGCAAGGCTTTCAGCAATGATTCGCGGGCATCCTTTTTGCCTGTAGCGAGATCTTGGAGACGCTTCTTCAGGCCTGCCTGGTCTCGGTGAAAAATTTCCTGCAAAGCCGTTTCATCCGCAGGCTCCAATTTTTCGCGATCGATGATCTTGCCGGCGATCTCCGCAACCCGGCCGAAATCCGCCACCTCTTCCTTAAATGTATCCAAATCCGAATACCGATCCGGATCCAGTAGACGCAAGCGGGCAAAGTGACCCGCAAGACCGAGCTGAGTAGGAGTCGCGGTCAAAAGCAGCAAACCGGGGCTCTTTTTGCCCAAGGCTTCCACCAGTTGGTATTCGGAGCTCGCTTCCTCGGGGGACCACTCGAGATGGTGGGCCTCATCTACGATTACGATATCCCAGCCCGCATCGATCGCCTGGGCGCTGCGCACCTCGCTATGAGCCAGGTAGTCGACGCTGCACAGAACCAGCTGCTCGTCCAGGAATGGATTTTCGCCTCCATTGCTCGCTTCCAAAGCGCGGCAACGCGCTTCATCGAAAATGCCAAACCAGAGCCCGAAACGACGCAGCAACTCCACGAACCATTGGTGGACGAGCGGCTCCGGCACTAAAATCAGGGCGCGCTGGGCGCGGCCCACCGCCCGCAAACGCTGCAGGATCAAGCAGGCTTCGATCGTCTTGCCGAGCCCCACCTCGTCGGAGAGGAGCACGCGCGGCAGCTGGCGGGAGGAAACCTCCTTCAATATATAGTACTGGTGCGGGATCAGATCGAGACGCCCCCCGAAAAATCCCCTCAGCTCGGAGCTGCGCAGCTCGTTTTGCAGCAGCAAGGCGCGTTGGCGTAAATCGAAGACTTCGTTGTCGTCCACCTGCCCTGCCATCAGCCGGTCTTGCGGATGGTTGAAGCTGCCCGCCGCAACCAGCTCCGCCTCGCTAATGGATTGGCCCTCGCCCTTGTAGGTCACCAAGCCGTCTACCTCCTCCAATTCCTCGACCGTGAAGCTCGCGCCGGACTTGGAATTGACCCGCTCCCCCTCGCGAAAAAGCACCCGCTTGAGCACGGAAGCGCCAGCAGCATAGATACGGCGTTCGCCGGACGCGGGAAAGCCCAAGGTTACGCGGAAACCATCTACCTCCTCCACAATTCCCAAACCGAGCTCCGGCTCGGGTTCGCTCACAAATCGCTGACCTTCTACGTACTTGTTCATTCGGCGGGGTAGCTTGCGTGAAACATCCGAAAAATCTATGCGAAATCCACCAACTTGCGAATTCTTGCAACGCGATGACGTGAAATACGCGCCGCAAACAGGGACATAACCCCAGATTTGAGACATTCTCCCTTAAAAAATCCGATTTGCGGCCGATGGAAGCAATGAGGTCTCCCAACTCGACGCCCTCGGGCAATCCCCAAAACCTCCCTCCAACGCACCTAGCAAATGGCAACACTCAACAGCTCACGCGATTCGATCCTCCTCGAATCAGGCACCAACGAGGTCGAGTTCATCGAGTTCTACCTCGGTTCGGTCAGCTACGGAATCAACGTTTCCAAAGTCCAAAGAGTGTTAGCCCGCACCAGCGTGGAAATCACCGGCGTCGCCCAAGCCCCGTACGGAGCCATCGGCATGATCCATATCCAGGATCAGCCCATCATGCTCATGGACCTGAAGATGTCGCTAGGCATCCCCTTCGATCCCGAATCGATCGACCTCGAGCGACAGCTCATCCTCGTCACCACTTTCAACAAGCAGACCACCGCCTTCCTCATCGACGGCATCTCCAAAATCCATCGCACCTCCTGGGAGAGCTTCGAACCGCTCAACGAAAACGTCACCAGCGAAGGCGCCGGCGGCTATTCGACCGGTACCGTCACCTTCGACGACAACATCATCGTCATCCTCGACCTCGAGCGCCTGATGCTCGCCCTCTTCCCCAACTCCCACGGAAACGTCGGTGTCTTGGAAACCGTCGAATCGCGACCGGAGCGCGAAGCGGTGCGCATCCTCTACGCGGAGGACTCCAAGATGGTTCGCGGCATCACCCAAGACATTCTCAATAGCTCCGGCTACCTCCAAGTCGACTCCTTCGAAAACGGAGAAGACGCCTACCAGTTCCTCCAAAAGCGCATTCGCGAAAAGGATTTCGACGGAGCTGGCCCCTACGACCTGGTGCTCACCGACATCGAAATGCCCAAGATGGACGGGCTCACCCTTTGCCGCCGCGTGAAGACCGAAGTCTGCTCCGATCACCCGCCCAAAGTCATCGTCTACTCCTCCCTAATCAACAAGGAGATGGCGCTCAAATGCGTATCCGTGGGAGCCGATGCCCAGCTGGCCAAGCCGGACGTCCGCCAAATCGTAGATCTGGTCGACTCGCTCTGCCTCGAGCCGACGACGGAAATGCGCGGCTAGCTCAAACGCGAGCAGCTCCGACGACCCGACGCGTCGCGTAGTCCCAGAACACGCCGGACTCCGCATCGATCTTGAAGCCGCCTAGCCAGCGCTCGGGAAACGAACCGCCCAAATAGTTGCCGCGACCTTCCAGCAACGCTTCGCCACGCTCGGTCAGCTCGAGCACCTGCGCATCGAACGACTCAAAGGCCAGATCGCGCGGAGGACAAAGGAAAGGGTTTCCCGATACCGTTCTCAAAAGCGGATCGCTGCCCGAACAAAGCCCATCCACGACCGCCCAAAATTCCCAATTGATGCGAAACGGCGTCGCTTCAGTCGCTTGCACCGCTGCAAAAAGCGCTCGCGGCGAGGTCACGCCTAGTCTCACCGCGTCCAAGGTCTGCAATTGGGAGATCGAGAGCCCGTTCTCCTGGCTGGGCAACTCCTGAAGCCAACGGGCCAAGCCCGCCGCCAAGGACTCCAAGCCTTCGCTCAAAGCGCGTTCCAACGCCGCCTCCACCGCAAACGGATCCGAGCCGGACACCGCGTCCCAAGCGATCGCGTAGATCGCATGAATCCCCGCAGGAATCGTCTCCGCCACCTTGGCAATCTCGAGCAGCGCCCCGTCCCCAAAAACCGAAAGCGGACCATCGACCTGCATCAGCTTCGCCTTGGCCTGCTCCGGAATCGGACGCTCGCTCAGCCATCCCAAGATTTGGGCCAGCTGCAGCTGGTCGGTCAAACTTCCGCCAAAGAGCAAGCAGACGTCTTCACCCGACTCAAAGGCCGAGCTCAGCTCCATGTTTCGCAGCTTAAAGTCTTCCTCGACGATATTGTCCTCGTCCCAGTGAGCCGCCGCGTAGGCGAAGGAGCGGGCGTTGGCAAAAGCATCCAAATCGTTGCCTGCCAACAAGCGGCCAAACGCCAGCGGGTCCTGCCACGCAAACGCCTTCACACGGTCGTCCGCCCTTTCTAGAGCGTTCACCGTCGCCACTTCATTTGTAAAAATCCGCATCGGTCACGAAATAGGTGTGCCTAATCCCCTTCTTCGTCAAATCCGATTTCGACTCTCGCGCCGGGCAAACAGGCCCTGCAGCAAGCGAGACCTCCTACTCGCAGCAAAAATCGATCATCAGCTCGCTGCCGAATCCTTCGAACACGTATTGGCGACGGAAGCTCATCGCGGAAGTGTCTACCTTCATGCGCCTATTCTTCAGCACCTTCGGGGTCGTCAGAGCCAAGTTCGGGTACCACTTCGTCAACCCGCCTTTCACCAAGCCCACCAGCATGTTTCCAAGTTCGCCGAGCGTATCCTGCAGGGCTTCCTCGCTATCCCCTTCCAGCCAATCGAGGCTCGGCAGGTCAAAAAGCTTGAGAGCAAACCGCTCCGCCGCCGCCTTAGGAAGCACCAGCATCACCTTCCCCGAAGCATCGCCCACCCAGCTCACCACGATAGCATAAAGCCCCTCCGAGATCGGAAGTGAAGTAAGCAAATCCCCGGCGCCATTCTCGATAAGGCACGAGTGCCTCTTCCAGGTCACGGCTTCCCCGACCATGGAATCAAAAACGGTCACGACCGCCTCCCTTGCTAGATTGTCCAAACGCTCCGTCGGTATGTTTTCAGTAGGCATGATTTGATTCATTGGGTGGGTACTTCGCTCGGTGGATTTCGATTATTCAGCGGTACTAGCTCTAATCGGCTACCATGCACACTTCTGAACATTTCCACCGAACAACCTGCGTAAAAACACTCAACACGCGCAGAAACACCCGCTTCCAGGAAATGTTCACCCCAGCCGAAAACCGCGCTCACCATGGAGGGAGAAAGAGGATTTTACTTAATATCCCACCCAACCGCGCCGAAAAGGATGTAAGGTGTATGAACCAATTGATAACCTTCGAAACACCTCTGAACACCATTCATCGCAGTCGCCTCCGCCATGCCTGACCAGACAGAAACCACTTCTCACGCGCAAACGGTAGCGAACGCTACCGCCCTCGGAATCAAGGCAGGAAAACTCGAGCTTCCCGTGATGCCCGCAGTCGCGAGCAAGATCCTCGCCCTCACGAACGACCCGAACGCCGACATGGCGGATCTATCCAAGCTCATCCACGGAGACCAGTCCATCGCCTCCCAAACCCTCCGTATCGCCAACTCAGCAGGATACGCCAGCGGCGAGCCCATCGTCTCCCTCCAGCAAGCCGTCACCCGCCTCGGAATGAAACTGCTCGGAGAAATAGCGATCGCCGTCTCCATCCAAAGCGACATTTTCAAGGCCCCAGGATTCGAGGAACAAATCAAAAGCCTGCTCAGGCACGCCCTCGCCGCCGGAGCCTACGGACGCGAGATCGCCCGCAAGCGCCGCCGCAACGTGGAAGGCCAATTCCTCTGCGGACTGCTCCACTCCGTCGGTCGCCCCATCTGCCTGCAACTCATCGCCAAGGTCCAGCAACAGCTCGGCATCGAACTCGAAGACCAGGAACTCGAACAGATCCTCGCCGGACTCAGCCCGAAGGTCGCTACCAAGGTCGCCATCGACTGGAAGCTCCCCAAGCAGCTGCAGATCACCACCGTCTACTATCAAAAGTACGCCTCCGCGCCCTCCTTCCGCGACGAATGCGCCGCGACCTACCTGTCCCAGCGATTCGCCAACTGGATCGTCAATCCCATCGGCACGAACATCATCGAACTCGGGAAAGACCCCGTCGTCGAATACCTCAATCTATACCAGGACGACTTCCAGGAACTCCTCACCAAAAAGGAAGACGTCAAAGCGGTCGTATCCGCCATGGAACTATGACCCCAGACGAAACCTTCGACCTCATCGTAATCGGCTCCGGCCCCGGCGGCCAGAAAGCGGCCGACCAAGCCGCCAAGTCAGGCCTCAAAGTCGCCATCGTCGAACGCGAACGCGCCGTGGGCGGCACCTGCGTCCACCTCGGCACCATCCCGAGCAAGACCCTCCGAGAAGCCGCCCTCACCATCACCACCCTCAAGCGAAACGCGGACGTCTTCGACTTCAAGCTCAAGGACGACATGGAAGTTTCCACCTTGATGAAACGCTTGGACTCGGTGCTGCAATCCTACACCTCCTTCATCTCCAGCCACATCGGCTCCAGCGGAGGAAAAGTGTTCCTCGGGCGAGCCAGCTTCATCGACGCCAACACCGTACTCGTCACCTCCGTAAAAGGCAGCAAGACCGTGCTGGGCGCAAAGTACGTCGTCATCGCTTCCGGATCCCGCCCCCGCACCCCACCCGAGATTCCCGTCGACCACGAGCACATCCTCGATAGCGACTCGATCCTGAGCATGATCTACCTCCCCCGCTCCCTCACGGTTATCGGAGCTGGCGTCATCGCTTCCGAATACGCATCCATTTTTTCACTACTCGGAGTCAAAGTCACCATGATCGACCGCACCCCGCGGCCGCTCATGTTCATGGAGCCAGAGCTCACCGCCAAATTCCTGGACAACTTCACTCGAAACGGCGGCACCTACGTCGGCAACGTCAAAGCGAAAAGCGTCGAGTGGAACGGCCTTCAAGTGCGCACCCTCCTCGACAACGGCGAGGAGCTGCTCAGCGATAAGATGCTCGTCGCCCAAGGTCGATTGGCCAACGTCGAACCCCTCAATCTTCAATCCGTCAAAATCGCCCAAGGCCGCAACAACGTCATCTCTGTCGACGAAAACTACCAGACCTCCGTATCCAACATCTACGCCGTGGGCGACGTAATCGGCCCTCCCTCCCTCGCCTCCGTATCCATGGAGCAAGGGCGCCGCGCCGTTCACCACATCCTCGGCAAGGACTCCCACCACGCCATCGAGCTCGTTCCCATCGGCATCTACGCCGTCCCCGAACTCTCCTCCGTCGGACTTTCCGAGGAGCAAGCCCGCGAGAAGTACGGCGAAAACATCATCATCGGCCGCGCCAACTTCGAAGAAGTGGCCCGCGGCCAGATCGCCGGCATCCAAGACGGCATGCTCAAGATGATCGCCGACCCGCAAGGCAAGAAGCTGCTCGGCGTCCACATCGTCGCCGAAGGCGCCACCGACCTCGTGCACGTCGGCGAGATGGCCATCCTCAACGGAAACGACATCGACATCTTCCTCGAGAACATCCTCAACTTTCCAACCCTCGGCGAAGCCTACCGCATCGCCGCGCTCGACATCGCCGCCAAACGTTCCAAACGCCAAAACCGGCGCCCCGAACCGCGTATCCAAAAACTGATCGACGAAGCCGAACTCAACTAGGGACGTTCAATTAGTCACGGACCCGACGGGCGACTCCCATCCCTTCCCTCCTGCCTAATTTGCTTTTCTTGGCACTGCAGAGGTTCCAGTGTTCTGGAATGAGATTATCCCTCCTCTTTCAAGCCTCACTCATCCTCCTCACGGCAAATACTGCGACTCATCTCTCAGCAAAGGAGTTCTCCGAGCAGCATTGCGAGCTAGCTCGCCAGCTTATCAGCCAAGAGGGCGGTCGAGAAGCCTTCGAGAGCAGCTTGGACACAGGCATGCAACAGCAAATACAGCAGAATCCGCAGCTCGCACGATTCGAGGATGTATTCAAAAAGTGGTACGCAACCTATCTCGATTGGAACCTTTTCGAGGAAAGTTACGTAGAGCTAATTTGCTCTTCCTATACCGAAGAAGATATAGAGGGTCTCATTGCTTTCAACAAAACCGCTGCTGGCCAAAAACAACTCGAAAAACGAGAAGAAATAGCGATCGGCGTGTTGAGCTTCATCCAGCGCCAATCCATGCAGCATTCCACAGAACTTAACATCATGATTCAGAAACGAATGGGTGAGATTGAAGCCGAAATAGAAAATACGTTTCCTGAATTCAAAGAACCAGACAAACCAGAAGACCCACTCGATACCGTCGAACAAATCTACAGCACGAGCCATTTCACGGGTTCAAACGCAAAATATCTGGTTTATCCGATGACGCGGAGGGATATTTATCAAGCCGAGCAATTCTCGCCTCGTGAAGATAATCCCAAGCTCGAAATCCGCGAAGCCCTCAAAATCGCGTTTGAGAAATACTACTCGCAAACCGACCTGAGAGAGAAGGACTTTTGGGAAAATGCTAGGATAACACTTCAGTCTTACGAATTGGAAAGCGAAGACGAGAGCGCCCCCGAATCAACATACTTTTGGTTCTACAATGTCAGCGTAGACGGTTTTTTCCCCTACCTGAATTTCGTGAACCCCGCTCCAATCGTCATCAAGCTAGACGGAACTACAATCGAGCCTCAAGAGGGTGAATCTCCTTTTTAACTCAATTTCCGCATTGTAAAGGACTTGCATTCGCCGCATTGTCACAACTGAACATGTGCGGGCGTTACACTCTGAGAAAAGGACTGAGCAATGTTGCGGAACAACTAGTCAGCGACCTGCTTGAAACCTCACCGGACAGCGCCAGCAACATCGGAGCTCGCTACAACATCGCCCCGCCCCAGAACAATCTGGTCCTGCGCAAATCCTTCGAGAATCCGGATCGCCTGCGGGCCGCCTACCTGCGCTGGGGCCTTGTCCCGAGCTGGTCGAAGACACCGCAAACGCAAGCCCCCATGATCAACGCCCGCTCCGAAACGGTAGCCGAAAAGCCATCCTTCCGCGCCGCGTTCCAACGACGCCGCTGCCTCATCCCAGCCGACGGTTTCTACGAGTGGAAAAAGTCTAAAGGCGTCAACCAGCCCTACTTTTTCAGCATGGCCGACGACTCCGTATTCCTGATGGCGGGAATTTGGGAAACGTGGGTCGGAGAGCACAATCAACACTTCGACAGCTACACCATCCTAACTACCCACGCCAATTCGCTCATGGCCAAGTACCACGAGCGCATGCCCGTCATCCTATCCGGCGAACGCTTGCAACAATGGCTCGAGCCTAGCCTGCCCACTCTCAGCGCCGCAGCGCGCCACGAACTCTTCGCTCCCATCGAGTCGGAACGCATGAGTTGCCACCTCGCAAACCCGATCGTGAACAACAACCGAAGCGAGGGGCCCAAGTGCCTCGTCGCGCCTGACACGAAACCTGTTCCCCAACTCGACCTCGGGCTGTAGCTCCCGCAGCAAGCGCACGCCTCCCCGACGCTTAGAGCCCTTCCAAAAAGCCAAGGCTTGCCCTCTCGTGCCACGCCCGTCCGGCACACCTCCATGCAGGAAACCCTAAGTGCCCACCCCTGTCAGGAAAAACCGAATACAATGCGTCGCTCGCCCCAGAGACCGTCTCCGGGAAGCATGCCTCCGACAAAAACGGATCGTTGCGAGCGTTGATCAAGAGAGAGGGCACTCGAATATCAGCCAGCCAGTTCAAGGCGCTGCACTTTCGCCAATAGTCTTCCGCGCTCAAGAAACCATTGAGCGGAGCCGTGTACCTGCCATCGAACGCTTCGAAGCTTTGCAAGTCTCGCACTCCCGACGCGTCCAACTCTTCTGGATACACACGAGCCTTGGCTTCCACCTTTTCGCTCAACATTCGGATAAAACGGCGCATGTAGATACGATTTTTCCGCTCCCCAATCTTCAAGGCAGAGCCCTCCAGATCAACCGGAGCCGAAACCGCGACACAGCCCTTGACGATGGGGTTCACCCGCGACGGATCCTCTCCCACGTACTTCAGGACCACATTGCCACCCAAGCTGAAGCCAAAAAGGAATACCCGCCGATAACG
>JBNKSG010000035.1:0-24442 GCA_050297195.1 Opitutaceae bacterium
ACGAGATGATCTACCGCTGCCTGTATCTTGGCCTCGGTTAAGGTATCTACCGCAGATGTCGCTTCATCGAGTATCACTAGCGGCGGGTTCCTCAAAATCACACGAGCAATCGTAAGCCGTTGCTTCTCTCCCATGCTCAGGCGAATACCACGCTCGCCTATCAAGGTATCCATTCCGTCTGGAAGTTTGGATACAAACTCCCAAGCGCAAGCGCCCTCCAGAGCCTGAATCAAATCGTCCTCCGTCGCGTCTTCACGGGCCAGTAGAAGGTTATCCCGCACCGAACCGTCAAAGAGGAAGGGATCCTGAGCGACCATTCCGATGTTGGAACGCAGCGAGTTTAAGGTGAGCTCGCGCACATCCACGCCTCCGATCGAGACGGAGCCCTCGCTCACGTCATAATAACGTTGCAGCAGGTTCGCCACTGTCGACTTTCCCGCGCCGGTGTGTCCAACCAAGGCCGTCACCTTACCTTCGGGCATGATCAACGAAAAGTCGGAGAGCAAGTTCGCTCGCTCCGAGTACTTGAAGTCTACCGAGTCGAACTGGATTTTCAGCGGTGCGGCAGGGAACGGCTTCGGCGTATCCGGATCCTGAATATCGATTTCGTAGTCCAGCAAATCGAAGACGCGCTCTGCGGAAGCCTTACCCGTGGCAAACATGTTATTGAGCGACGAAATTTGCGTCAGCGGCATGTAAAGCATGTAGCAGTAGAGGAGAAAGGTAACCAAATCCCCCGTTTCGAAAGTCTCCGGTTCAGTAGCAGTCAGGTACCCGCCGTAACCAATCACCGCCACCGTTCCCATACTCACGATGAAGCCATTGAGCGGCCCCTGGATCGACCAGCGAAACATCCCCTTCAAAGTGTAACGTCGAAGCTCCTCCGCTTTTTCGTTGAAGCGCTTCTTCTCCCGATCTTTCAAGGCAAAGGAATTGATCAGGCGGTTACCTTGAATGTCCTCGATCAGGAGCGAGCTCAGCTCCCCGGACGCCTTGCGCACCTTGCGCCAGTTCACGCTCTGACGCTTAAAGTGCAGGCGGGAAAGCAGAATGATAATCGGAATCGGCAAAACCATCAGAGCCGCCAATCGAGGCTCCGAAGAAAACATCATGAAAGAGGCTCCAAACAGGAGGAGAAACGCGGTGCTTCCCTGCTCCGTCCCGTCGAGGATTACCCGTTCCACGTTTTGCACGTCCTCGATCACGCGGGAGGCGATATCCCCGGATTTGCGACTGTCGAAATAGCGCACCGGCAAATCGAGCAGCTTGGCATGCAAGTCGTGGCGCAGGTCGATCAACACCTTTTGCTCCAGCACGTTGTTCAAACGAATACGCATCGAATTCAAAAACTCTCGCATCCCGTAACAGCCAACCAAGACCGCAACCCACTTCCAGTAGTCCACCAAGGGAGCGTCTTCGGTGAGCCGATCCACAATTCCCCCTGCGATTTCCGGCACAGCCAAGAAGAACAGCGTGCTGCCCACCGCGAGGGCGATGGTGCCCCAAAACATCAGCTTGTAGCGGAACAAGTAGCTCGAAACTCTCCAAATCGTCTTCATTCGCCTTCGATACAGACAGCCTGCTTTGGCAAATCAAGCCTCATCCCGGATCGCTCGCGAAACACAAAAAAGAGGGGGGCAAACGCCCGCCTCCTTTCGCATGATGAATAAGATTCCTCGAGCCCTAGCGCGTGTCTCCAAACAAGCTCTTTGCTGGTTCGAAGATACTTCTAGCGCTGCACCTCGACCGGTGCCGAGGGAGCAGATTCATGCGGGGACTCGTCAAAAGCGGTCACGGTGTAGACATGGAGTCCAGCTGCGTCGGAGTCCGAGAAGCTCGAGGTCAAGCTGTAGCCGATGTCCACTCCGTCACGGTAGATCAGGTAGCCAACCAATCCGCTCTCAACCGTCACCGGGCTCCAGGTGAGATCCACCTTCGTCGAGTCAATGCGCTGCGCCTGGACGCCGGTCGGCGCTTCTGGGCCTTCGGAGCCTCCGAGCGGCGTGAGCACCACATCGTCGATGTAGAAGCGCTCTCCGCCCCAGATGCGATCGGCGAACCAGAAGTACAGGCGGCCATCGCTGACTTGCCGGTCGAAGTTGCGCGTCGTGAATGTGACGGTGTAAGTGTCCCAGTCCTTCCCGAGGTCGATCTGCACGTTTTGCAGGCCGTAGTTCGTAAATGGAGTGGAATGCTTATTGAGGGATACCGACAGGTCGCGTCCCACGTTCGAGTAGGCGGAAAAACTCAGCTGGTAGGCGGTGTTCGGCTTAAGCGTGATCCCGTTTTGGTAGAGCTGGATGTTAGAGCCAACCCGGTGAATCGCCACCTCGACCGCGCTGCCGCTGCCGGCGGACTGCACAATCGTCGCGTCGCACTTGCTATTGCTGTAGAATCTCCAGTCGTCCATGCCGGACTCGAAACCGCCATTCTTGAGCACGTTGTCGCCTGGACTTCCGCCCGCCAGCTGCTCGAGCAAGCCGGCAAGCTGCTCGTCGGTGAGCTGGTCAACCTGATCTAGCAGGCCTCCCTCCCCGTCGACGATTACATCGACAGCGTCACCGAGATTGTCAGTCGGGTCTAGCACGATAGCGTCACCTTCCTCCGTCAACAGAGTCGAGTCCGGTATAGGATCAGGGCTCACCACTTGGCCTGCTTTCGCCAATATAACATTGCGGATCAAATAGCGGTCGCCGCCGGTCGCGTCATCCGCGAACCAGAAGAAGAGTCGCGCATTGCTGACCGAGCTTCCGATGTTCTCGGAGCGGAAGCGGATCGTATGACGCTGCCAGTCGGTGCCGAGGTCCACAATCTCCCGGCGCACGCCGTAATTCGTGTACGGCGAAGAGTGCTTGGCCACGCTTACTCGCAAATCGTGTCCGGAGTTTGAATACGCATCGAAGTGGATCTCGTATTCCGTATCCCCCTCAAGCGTGATTCCATTCTGGAAAAGCTGAATGTTGTTGGCCCGAGAGTAGATCTCGACCTGCACGGTCTTGCCGGTTTGACCTTCCTCGCCCGGCAGGATGCGGTACGTGCCCATGCCGCTGGTGTAGAAACGCCAGTCGGCCTTGCCATCAGCGAAGTCGCCATTGGAAAGCTGGTTGACCAATTCCACCCCTTCCTCCGAGGCGACATCCTCTACCACCTCGGCCAAAACCGTGTTAGAGTAGCCAGAATATCCAAATTGGTTGTAGGCACGCACACGGTACTCGTACAGATTGCCAGCTTGCACGCCAGAGTCGACGAACCTGGCTAGGTTTGCCTCGGTGGTGCTGATCTCCTCAAAGCCAGCGCCGTCGATGGAACGCTCTATAGAGAAGCCGTGCTCGTTGTCGGACTCGTCCTGCCAGCTCAACTCAATCTGGCTCGCAGTCACAGCAGACAGGCTGCCCGCTAGGCCGCACCCAAGTAGTAGATGCCGTGCAAGACGTGTCGCTGCCGTAACCGTTTTGAATTCATGTATTGAATACAGGACCGCGATGCCCCGATATCCATTTCCCTTTTTTCCCTTGTTATCCATCTGCGAAGTCATGTGCTTGTACAGGGATGAAACGTCGCCTTCGCAGGAGGTCTTAGACGCCTGATTCGGGATTAATGGCCGTTTTACGAAGAACGAAAAATGGCTGAAAAATGGAGCTGAGGACTTACGTCCCTCCGCTTTTCCAATACGTACCAGCTGTCGAGAGGGACTCTCCTCACCTAGACCTAGGCCGATTTTGGATTCGATAGGCACAGGTTCTCCCCACATGAGGGCCTACATCGTTCCGCTTCATACGAGTTGCATAAATTCAGCCGCTTGAAGCGTAAGAATCCTTTAAATTTCAAAGGTGGAGAAATTTACCCTACGTATTTACTCTTCAAATACTTTTCCCAGACACCCTCGAGTAACGCTCGCGCAGGGACTCAGTGATTATCGATCAACCGCCAATTCCAAACGCCCTAGCCGCCCGACCGAGAACTCCCCACCCGCCCCTAGAGCGCAGCGGCGATGGAGTGGAGCGAACAACCTTCCCACCGTGCGCTTCCGCGACCCGATCCCGTGCCTTGGCCGCCGAACCTGGCCGATCTGCTGAGCGGAAACCAGCTTGGGCCGCTGTTTCGCGCCGGTTTCTACTCTCCTGAAATGATCGCTTGTCAGGCTCCGGCCGGAGCACAAAGCTCCCACTTTCATCAAATGCAAGAGACCGACATCAATTGGGAAACCCTCGACCGCCTACGCACCCGCTTCCTCGACAGCGCAAATAACGCCAGCGTCTATTGGCAAAGCGAAGACGACCTCGCCCACTACCACGCCACCTTCGCCGCCCGCATCGGCTGGAAGTGGGACAGCGCCCTCGAGCTCGCCACCCAAGCCGGATTCCAGCCGCAAGCTCGCAAAGTCTTCGACTGGGGCTGCGGCTCCGGCATCGCCACCCTTCGCCTTATCGAGCGCTTCGGAGTCGACGCCTTTGACGAGATTCAACTCTGGGACCACTCCGCCCTCGCCTGCCGCTTCGCCCAAAAGATGATCCGCGAAGCCTACCCCGCGCTTACGGTCGAAATCGCACCCGCCCCCACCAGTAATTCTCCGATTCCCAACGACACCATCGTGCTCGTCAGCCACGCTCTCAACGAACTCGGCTACGAAGCCCAGCAAGCCCTCGCCGACCAACTTCGTCCCGCCGCCCAGATCCTTTACGTCGAGCCCGGCGACCACACCGCCAGCCGCAAGCTCATCGCCCAACGCGAAGCATTGCGCGGCGACTTTCAAATCGCCGCCCCCTGCACCCAGTGCGAAACCTGCCCCATGCTGGCAGAAGAAAACCAGCGCCATTGGTGTCACTTCTTCGGCAAGCCCCCCATCGAAGCCTTCACCGACGGCTTCTGGGCCCGCTTCGCCCAAAACATGGAGATCGACCTCCGCAGCCTGCCCTACAGTTTCCTCGTCCTGCAAAAGAAGGTTGGAGCGACCTCGCTCGCGAATGCTCTACCTCCCAACGCCTCGCGGTTGATCGGACGCCCTCGCCAATTCAAAGGCTACACCCGCCTCCTTTCCTGCGACACAGCCGGCCTGCGCGACCTCGAGCTGCAAAAACGCGACGACAAGCAACTCTGGAAGTCCCTCAAGAAAGGCGCCAGCACCCTCTACTCGTGGAGCGAGATAGACGACGGCACCCAGCGCCTCAAATCCGGCACCGCAATCGAAGAGCAAGCCCCCCTGCAAGATCCCCTCTCTCAAAAAAGGAAGTAACCTCCACCCTCTCGCCCGCGTATACAGAGTTCAGAACCAAGCATCTGGCCTATGAACTCAAAAACCTTTTCCCTACCGCTCCTCGCAGCGACACTCGCCTTCGTGGCATCGGCTTCCGCCGCTGACGAAGTTCAACACCACGACCTCGACGGCATCGCACGGGTCGATTTCTATATTTCCAAGGCGAACGTCACTCTCATCGGCTCGGATCGCAATGACCTCGAGCTCGAACTCGAAAAGCCTTTCAGCGGGTTCGATGCCGACAAAGTCAGCCAGACCACTACTCGCGAAGGCGACACTCTTGTCATAAAAATTGAATACGAAAAGGACGAGGGCGGCTGGTTCTCTTCGGGCGACAAAACCAAAGGCTACAAGCAAGCGATCCTTCACCTGCCCGCTGACCTCGCCGCTCAGGTCAAAACCTCAGGAGGCAACGTAAACGCCGAAGCCATGAGCTCCGAGCTCCACCTCCGAACCTCGGGAGGAAACATTTCGGCCGCCGACATATCAGGCCCGCTCGACGTCAACACCTCCGGTGGAAATATCCGCCTCACGCAAATCCAGGGCGATACGCACGCTCACACCTCGGGAGGCAACATAAACGTCGAAGGCCTCGTCGGCGCCGTCGACCTCCACACCTCAGGCGGCAATATCAACATCGAAGGTAACATCTCCGCTCTCAAGGCTCACACCTCCGGCGGTCACATCAAAGCCGACCTTCACAGCCCCGTTCTCGAACCCCTCGAGCTCGGAACCTCCGGCGGCAACGTTCACGCCATCCTCTCAGCCGGAATACAAGCCCCCGCAGAGCTCAAAACGTCCGGCGGCTCCGTCAGCATCGAGCTCCCTCACGATCAAGCCTTCGAAATCTACGCCAAGTCAAACGGCGGAAATGTTTCCCTCAACCACGGAGGCAGCTTCCAAGGCACCCTCAACAAGAAAAAGATCGAAGGAAACATCAACGGAGGAGGCCCGCTCGTGAAGATGACCACCAGCGGCGGTCGCGTGGACATCAAAGAAATCTAAGCCAATCGCCTGGAACCCAATACCCAGCAGCCAGCAGCCAGCAGCCAGCAGCCAAATTTAGTACGGTCAAAAAATAGACATCGCTGGGCACCGCTCAGCAGATGGTAGGAGGGAAGCCCGCATCTTTCGATGCGGGCTTTTTCGCCCCTCGAAAGGACGCCCCGATTCACCTTCATCAGCCAAAACCCAAATTTCCTTCGTGCAACTTCGTGAGCTTCGTGGGCAAGATAAAGACTCACTCACCTATCCACCTAAAACGTCACTCTCACCATCAACTCCTCACCATTCACTCCTCCCGCTCCCGAACCTCCCCTCGAGATCCTGTATCGAGACGAGCGTTACATCGCCATTCACAAGCCCTCCGGCCTCCTCGTCCACCGCAGCCCCATCGACCGACGCGAGACCCGCTTCGCCATCCAAATCCTACGCGACCAAGTCGGCCAACACGTCTACCCCGCCCACCGCATCGACCGCCCCACCTCCGGCATCCTCCTCTTCGGTCTCGACGAAGAAGCAGGCGCTGCCCTCTCCATCCTTTTCCAAGAGCGCAAAGTCCAGAAAACCTACCTCGCCGTCGTGCGCGGACACATCCCCGAATCCGGACTCATCGACTCCCCTCTCCACAAGTACGAGGATCAAGACGGCCACAAAAAAAGCTCGGAAACCCAAGAAGCCGAGACCGCCTACAAACGCCTCGCCACCACCGAACTCCCGTATCCAACCGAAAGATACGACACCACTCGCTATTCGCTAGTGGAGCTCTATCCTCACACCGGCCGCCGCCACCAAATCCGCCGCCACCTCGCCCACATCCGCCACCCCATCATCGGCGACGTCCGCCACGGCTGCAACAAAGCCAACAAGCTCGCCCGAGCCAACTTCGGCATCCACCGACTCCTCCTCGCGGCCACCCACATCGAATTCCCCCACCCCTTCGAAAGCAAAACCGTAACCATCGACTGCCCCCTCGAAGACTCATTTCAACAAGCCCTCAACAGGACAGGACTATCCTTTCCTTAGCCCCCGCATCGCTTCACCACAATGCAGGCGATAATTCCACGGAGCCCCATCCACTGCCTCCTAGGAGAAAGCGTTAAAAGCCTACCCATTCACTTGAAGTTGAAAGTGAACTACAGAATGCAAGCAAACAGATGACGTTTCCGCTAGAACGCCTCTTCCGAAACGAGTCGGAGCAGGAGCACTGAAGCGTCCAAACTTGATGGAAAGTCTGCTGCCTTCACTGTATCCGCTTCCAGCCAATACTCCGATTCTACTGATTTCCATCCCTGCCCCGGAAAATAACGTTGTAGACTCCAGTCTCTAGTTTCCGACGACTCCCAAAAGGCTAAAACACTATTTGCACTGAAAGAGAACTGAATAAGAGGAGGCCAGTTGCCTTCCACCGACACTTGCCCGATTCGGATTGGTAGCCCATCCCAATCAAAATATACCTCGATCAAATCTCTGCTCCCCCGGATAGGTGGGGCCAGCTCCAATGACGCGCTAGCATGCCCCGCCAGCTCTACTCCATTGCGATACCAAGAGAACTGAGGGGAGTCGAAACCTCTTAAATCAAAAGAAAGCTGAGCCCTCGAATCGAGGTCCACTCGAACATCCCGTGGTGAGTATCGCAGATCGAATCCATCCGTAAGCAACCATTTGTTTAGCAAAAGTCCTTGAATATCCGGAAGGACCTTCACCGAGGCAAAGCCTCCACGCGTTGAAACGCTACCAAGGACTTGCTTCCATTCGGGATCAAAATCGGCCAAATCGAGAGCAACGGAACCCGAGGAATCCAAAACAACGTCTCCCACCAACACGCGATCTCCCAGTAGATCAAAGAAATCGTCAACCGTATCCTGTTGTATTATCTTCTTCGAAAACGATGGGTCCACGTTTCCATCAGCAAGGAAGCGCTCGAGAACGATATCGCCACCCTGCTCCAGCGATACCCGCAGGAGCCGATCTCTGCCATCTAGGCAGGCCTCAAAAGAGACTGACGATACTTCGTATCCGGCATCGAGCTGTCCATTCGCATCTCGTCTCTTTACCGCGAGCCCCCCTTCGCCAGTCGACTCCGCATAGTAAACACGCCCTAACGAATCGACACCCTCTAGCATCGAATCGACACCAAGTAACTGCGTGGCATAAGCAGAATCCATATTACCGGAGGAATCGTACTTCCGCAAATGCTTAGCCTGCAGGTCTTGAGCGATTTCGAGCAGATAAAAGGAACCGTCCTCCCCGCTGGCTACCATCGGGGTCGAAAGCGGGGACATTAGCGTAAATGTCTCTACCAACTCGCCGTCCGGGTTCAACAAACGGACCTCATACTCACCACCAAACCGTGCCACAACAACAGCCGAGCCATCACTCAAGGACTTGATTGTAACGACTGCGTTCATCCCACGCAGAGCAAGACCCGGTGAAAAACGAGTATCCAGTTCTCCGATACTATTCACGCGAAGCAATGATGCCGCTGGTGCACCATCTAGAAATGCATCTCCATCGTGAAAAAGATAAAGCGATTCGTCATCTTCATCACCTATTACCTTAGCCATCCCAAGCTGAACAGCCTTAACCAATCGAACGCTTTGCTTCGGCGAAGTGCCAGCCAGAGCGGTTCTAACCACGAAATTCGACTTGCCCGTCTCGGCAGAAACTTCGCTCCCCGCAGCAAATAGGTTACCATTGGAACTCAATGCGAACGATTGAGGAATCAAACCGCCCCCCCAAGACGCAGCCATATCTAAATTCGTAGTCCCATCTCGTTCGAACCAGGCTAAACGAAAAGCGCTTCCGAAATCCGAATTCTCATAGATTCGAACATAGATTCGGTTTCCGTCCTCACTCGTCCGTGATCGAGCATACTCGAAATCCGTTAATCCGAACGGATCGAAAAACACGCTCGGCAAATAGAAATCACCCAAATCAAAAGTCCACAAATGAGTTCCATCACTAGACTTGGCCCTCAATTCCTGAACGTCTGGAAAAAGTTCAAGTTCTGCTCCATCTCCCCAAACTCCTACGAACTCTTGCCCAGATGCAATATTACGTTTTTCGAAGCGCTTGAGAAAGTTCTGCAAATCTCCTGATGGATAAACAGCTACGACGCCATCGATGCCTCTAGAATAAGCGTCCTCCCCGATCCGGATAAGCAATTCACCATTCGAACGCTGCCATAGCTCAACTTCAGCTGACCAATCTCCATCAAGGACTAGCGGGCTAAAGCCATCGTCAACGCTTCCATCCAGTTTCAATCGGCTAATGGTGTGGCGCTTTATTCCCTCACCCGTCCTAGGCTCTGTCGCTATATGAAACGGAGTCCCGCTCAAAGGACAAACAGCCACTCGGTCCCCACTTTGCATTGAAACTTTCCCCACGAAATCTGGTTCGATATCGCCGTTCGCTTTAACCAAACGAAAATTATCAAAATCATTCCCCGGTTGATATTCACGATAGACAATCCATACAGAACCATCTTCTCGAGGGATCAATCGCTTGGCAGGAAAATCTGAATACTTCACCAATTCGATCGTTTCGCGAATAGCTGGAACAGGGCCCTTCCCGGTAATGTAAGCGACTCCGGACCACGTATCACCAATAGTATTGCGAGCCCGAAGCTTATAGGACCCCAGCTTACTCAAATCCAAATCGGAAATACTAAGAAACGGACTCGTTTCTCCTTCAAGAGGCGCGTCGTTAAAGAACCATTGTAGTTCTGTCTCTAGAGAACTACTCGCCCGCGCTTCAAGCCCAACGTTCGCCCCAAAGAGAGCTTCCTTGCCTTGCGGAGCCAACGAAATCTCCGGCTTTCGGGCAAGAATGGCCTGAAATGCTGGTCCAGCGTACGTCTCGCCATCCTCATTTATTCCCAACTCGAAGCGACCGCTCGAACCAGCCGGCAACTCCAAACGAGTCTGCGTTTCTCCATCGAGTTCAATTCCATCCTTGAGCCACTGGAAGCTCGCGTTCCCAGAAGCATGCACCCCTGCATCTACCACGATCCCTTCGCCTTCGGGCAGAACCACGTACCGTTTCCGTGGAATAGAGTAGCCCACAGCTCGGCGATCATATCGCTTAACGATATCCAGCCGACCTGAATCAGAAGAATGGCCAACCCCCGAAACCAAGATATCATCGCGATCCGATATTTCAATTTGGGGCGAGGACCATCGAATACCCGCGTCCAGAGCAGTGACATCTCCCGTTGGACTAACGTAATACAAACGATCCCCAGCTAACGTGTCGGCACTATCCACCAAGCTCCCCGATTGGATAGAACTCCCGTCAGATAGAAAAACAACATCAACAGAGCCACCTGCGTTAAACTTCGAATTCGGATCGTAGCTCGAATCAACGACACCATCGAGAGTCATTTTGATGCCACGCCAATTCTTAGAGTATTCGCTGACAGGTTGGTCATCCCTCGCGAAATAAAGGTGAGTATCCGTTGCAACCATGTTGTCTAGCAGCACACCTTCCGGTTCAAAGGCAAAAGATTCATCTTCAACTCCCGCGAGACTCACGCGACGCAATATCTTGCTTTCATCCGAATTCAATGCACCGACTGCGTAATAGATGTAGTCGCTATTTATATCCAGAAAACGACTACTTTTAGGCAATTTCGGAAAACCTGAATCCACGCTACCGTCCGGTTTAAGTTTGATGAACGCCTCTCCAGAACCAAAACGGTCTTCGGACGAACGGGCTAAAAAGCCGCCATCAGGCAACACTTCGACCAGTTCCGTGAACGGCAACAAACCAAGCGGAGCTAAAGGCAAAAGCGATTCGTCGTAGCGCTTTCCAAACGAGTCGATGAATCCTCCTTCGTTCAACGACAGAAGTACGTCGGATCTATCAAAGACGACCGAACGGACTCGGATGCTCCCGTCCGCGCGGGCTATCGAAAGTCGCGCCTTATCGCCTGCGGCGTATTCCGTGACGAGGATTTCCCCACCGGGCAGCCAATGAACGAGCAAAGAACCATTTTTTTCGAAAGGTGACGCTTCCCGATACTGGAAACTCCCGTCACCATTCAGATCGAAAACGTCAACCGCATCCGCATCAGAAATCGCAAATGCAATCCCGCCAGCGCTTCCTTTGGGAAACCAAGCGAAGCTATCGTAGCCAGAAGGAGCCCCATCACCGGGAAAGTTGAAACTCGAGTCCAGCGATCCATCGGCTTTCAACAGGAAGACCGAGGGAGAAAAGGAAGATGCCAAAGACGCGCCTGAGAGATAAAACGAACTCCCAGGCCCCGGGTAGATAGCCATCGTCCAGCCTTCGACCAAAGACTGATCCAATTCGAATGTTTCATCTATATTACCAGAGGGGAGTATCTTCTTAAGCCCCTCGCTTGAGTGCTTGTTGATCACGAAAAGCTCCCCAGTCGGTAAACTGAAGACCTGCCAGTCAATAAGGTTTCCTCCCTCGTCAAGATACCCATAGCGGTTAAAATCTGGATACAAATTCCCGCTTGACGTAAACCGTGCTAAGTGACCGCGATTCGTCTCTGTTTGATCTAACAAATTGCCAATCGCCAAGAAACTTCCATCAGCCAGACGATGCAAAGTACCAAAATCGCCATTGACCCACTCCGAGGCAAACGCCTCCGTTACGACCGTTCCATCCGGCTCAATATGTTTGAAACGCAATCGGAATCGATTCCTAGGATATCCGAGATCGTTTTCATAAGTACCTAGCTCAATCGAGGCAAAACGACCATCGGGCAGCAAAGCAACCCGAGGCAAAACTTCCGAAAAAGAAAGAAGCTCTCCTTCCTTCGACACGACAACGTACCGACTTCCCACAGTTTCCCCCAAGTAAGTCACAAAAAGGGATAGACTTCCATCCGAATTGCGAACCGCATCGTCTACAACCACTCCCTTCAACCCCAAATCGAGACCAATGGACCGAAACTGTCCCGCAGCATCCATGATAACGACGGAATCGCTCGGATCACCGTCAAACCAATCAAAGTCTCCAGAAAACAAATACTCACCATTACCAATTCCGTAGACAGCTGATGGAATCGTCTCCTTCCTTAGGTCCAAATCAAATTGACCGGTACTTAACGGACTCGGTTGAACTTGCTCCAAGCGATACGGTACTCCGTAAACCTTCAGATTATCGAAGCTCCAGCCGTCATTCGGATAAGGCTTACTCCCATATTGCCAGAACCTAAACCCAAAGGTCGGCGCATAGCCGCCATCAAGTTTCACTTCATACTCGATCTTTACCGTATTCGAATCTTGGGTGAGATAATCGTGGAGTCGGAAAGTCGCTACAGGAGAGTACGCCACGATGAAATCGACTAAATCAAGGCCCACATCAGAAGTCTGAAACTCGTCGTTGTGATTCGTTGCTTCAAAAGAAATGATCAACGACCCATATCCGCCCCCTTCCACTATAGACGTTGCTCTGGTTTGAGTGAACTGATCATCGTCCATCGAATCGTCCAAAACGAGTTGATAACTTCCGTTCACCAACAGAACACGCGCTCTCGACTGATCGCCACCGTCGACGACCCAACCGTCACCCAACGCACCCGACTCAAAATCTTCCTCGAAAAGAAGGACAGCTGCGGGATCAATTCCCTCGGCGTTCAAACTCACTGGCACGGATGCGAAAAGCAGCAAGAAGAGCAAGGAATACAGGGCAGAAACGTTAGGGCTTATCATAGGAATGCGGATGAATTTGAAGTAAGATAACGTAGTATCAAGCAGCAAAACGACATCGTTATTCTTCCGTTGCATACCTAGCGAGGACTATTTGCAATTCGTCCTCAAAACCTAAATCTCTCGCCACACCATGAGCCGCATCCAAACCATTGCATTCGACGCCGACGACACCCTCTGGCACAACGAGAACCTCTTCGAGGAACACCATCGCAAGTACTGCCAACTCCTCTCCGAGTACCACGACGCCCAAACCGTGGAGAGCACCCTCTTCCGCACCGAGATGCGCAATTTGGAGCTCTACGGTTACGGAGTGAAAAGCTTCACGCTCTCCAGTATCGAAACCGCGATCAAGCTCACCGACGGAGCCATACCGGCCGAGGAACTCCGCCGTATCATCGACTTCGGCAAGGACATGCTGGCCCACCCTGTCGAGCTGCTAGAGGGAGCAGCTTCAGTCGTGGAAACGCTCAGCAAAACCCACGAGCTCATGCTCATCACCAAAGGTGATCTCCGCGACCAAGAACGAAAAATCGAAAAATCCGGTCTCTCATCGTATTTCAAGCACATCGAAATCGTCTCTAACAAAGAGACCGAGGACTACGCCCGCATCTTCCGCCAGCAAGCAATCGATCCCACCCAGCTCCTCATGGTCGGCAATTCCCTCAAATCCGACATCCTTCCTATTCTCGAACTGGGAGGCCACGGCGTGCACATCCCCTATCACCTCACCTGGGAACACGAACGCGTCGAATCCTCGCCCAACGGCCATTCCAGATTCCACGAGCTCGCATCCATAAAACAACTACCCGACCTTATCTCTTCCTTCTGACAACCCCTTTCCACAACATCCAAAAAAATCTGTGCCATCCGTGGTAAAAAAAAGACCCACCACCAAATGCAGTGGAATCCGCGAATGGTAGGGCTGGCGCTCGCGCCACGCCGCAGTTCCCGAATCGTTGCTTTCTCCTGCAATGCGGCATGCCGCAAGCGGCAGCCCTACTTCGATACTAAAGCACCAAATAGCAATCTCCACTGCTTTTGCGGATGAACCAAAAAATAGATCTCCTCCCTTTTCCTAAACGCCTCCAGATCCACCCTGGCCATCTGGAAGCGTCTTCCGCCCCCAACCTCACTCAATCCCGACCAACACAAAAAAACGGATACACCCTGTCGATCCAGCCCGACGGCATCGAAATTTCCGCCGCCAACCAAGCAGCCGCCTTTCACGCGAAAGCCACCCTTGCCCAAATACTCTCCCAGTATCCGCAAGGCTCTATCCCTTGCCTCGAAATCGAAGACTGGCCCGACCTCGAGGAGCGCGGCTACATGCTCGATATTTCCCGCTGCAAAGTCCCCACCCAAAAATCTCTGTTCGAGCTGATCGACCTGCTCGCCTCCCTCAAGTACAACCAACTCCAACTCTACACCGAACACACTTTCGCCTACCAGAAACACGAACGCGTTTGGCGGGACGCCTCCCCGCTCACCCCTGGCGACATCCAAGAGCTCGACGCCTATTGCCGCGAACGCTTCATCGAGCTGGTGCCCAACCAAAACAGCTTCGGCCACATGGAGCGATGGCTGCGCCACCCTGCCTACCACCACCTCGCCGAAAGTCCCGAAGGCTTCGAGCACCCGCTCGCCGGATGGAAAAAGTACGGTAGCACCCTCAAACCGACCCACGAGTCCGCAGCGTTCGTCGATAGCCTTTTTGCGGAACTCTTGCCCAACTTTACGAGCAACCAGCTAAACGTCGGTGGCGACGAACCATGGGAACTCGGCCAAGGCTTCTCAAAAGCCGAAGTCGAAAAGCAGGGCAAAACGCGCGTTTACCTCGATCACCTCTTGCGTATCCAAAATAAGGTACAAGCTCGCGGTTTCAAGATGCAGTTCTGGGGAGACATCATCATTAACCAACCTAAACTCGCCGCGGAGCTCGGCCCCGACATCACAGCTCTCCTCTGGGGCTACGAAGTCGATCACCCTTTCAGCGACCATTGCGAGGCCATGAATCGGGCTGGGGCGAATTTCGTCGTAGTCCCTGGCACCTCGACCTGGAACAGTATCGGAGGGCGCCTCTACACCGCCTTACCCAATATCGACCAAGCAGCCGACAACGCAAAACGCTTCTCCGCAAAAGGCCTCCTCCTCACGGATTGGGGAGACAACGGGCACCATCAATCTCACCTCCTGAGCATCCTTCCCCTTTTGCAAGCAGCCGAACGTTCGTGGAACAGCGACACATCCCGCCCCCTCTTCTTAAAAGAAACCGCGACCCAACTTATCCCCAATCCGTTATCAGAATCTGAATACAACTCGATCGAAACGCTCAGCGAGATTGCGGCAGGATTCTCGAGCTATCTCCACAATCAAAGTTGGCTCAATAAAATCCTGTTCGCAAAACCACAGGACTACAGAGAGCTCGCAAAGCAACTCAAACAAGCAGAGCTCGAGAGCGCCCTAGAGGGGCTCCAGTCCCATTCAGCCAGCGGCGAGCTCGAACTCGCTCGGCGGCTCCTTCACTGCGCAGCCCAGAAAGGACTCGACCTCCTATCTGACCAAAGGCCAAACGGCATTCCTGAAGAATACCTCGAAGCCTTCAAAGACTATTGGCTGAGACGCAATCGCCCAGGCGGGCTTGAAGAGAGCGTGTCCCATTTCACAGTCGCCTGAATGGAGGAGGCCCGATCGTTCAAAATGCGGAGCTGACCTAATCGTTCAATACGTTCAGAATGGCCTTCACATGCGACGCATCGCCGAGCAGCTCCTCATGTACTGCTGCAATATTCTGCTCTGCGTCAATAAGGTAGGTGATGCGCTTGTTCACCCCAAGGATCGGGATGCGAGCCTTGTAGGCCTTTGCAATCGCGCCGTCTACGTCTGCTAGCAAGTCGAAGGGTAGTTCGTACTCTTCTTTAAATCGTCGGTGCGTATCCAAGGAATCGCGACTGATCCCCAACACCGGAACCCCCAAGTCACGCAAGTGAGCAAATTGGTCCCGAAAGGAACAAGCCTGCGCGGTGCAAACCGAAGTAAAGTCCTTCGGATAAAAATAGAGAACGAGCTTCCTTCCTTGAAAATCAGCAAGCGAGACCCGCTTACCTCCCGTGCTCTCCAAACAAAAATCCGGCGCCTTCTCTCCAACCTTTAAACTCATCTCATCAATGGGAACGAAACAGAATGCCAAACGCCTTCAAGCGACCTGATTCTGACGGTCCTTCAAAACGAAAAGCGGAGGCAGGCCTCACACCTGTCTCCGCTTGCCTAGAGTTTAGCAGTTCCCACCATGCCCCACTACATTCGAACGCTTTCAATAGATCCCGTCCGTTTCGTAGTGAGCGTGAGAAACAAGGGCCTCGCCAGAAGGCGTGTGAGTCACGCTCACGCGATCTCCCTCCACGAAACCAACATCCTTTGTCTCTTGTACAACGACAACCGTGTGACCGTCGTCCAAATCCACCGTCAACTCTTGAGCTATCTTTTTGCTAAGCTCTTTCTCGACCATTCCACCGACGATCCCCCCAACTACAGCCCCACCTGCAGCCGCCAGAGTTCGCCCAGATCCGTCTCCCGCCGTTTGTCCAATCGCAGAACCCATGATCGCGCCGCTGGTGCGGCCGAGATACCCGGCCTCCCCTTCGATCACGACCGTACGCGTTGCCACGACCGTACCGGCGTTAACCGTCTGGATTTTTCCGGACGAAGTGCGAGGAACAGTCTGATAGGAGTTTGAGGCGCAGCCCTGCAAAAACAGGATCATGGCCATTCCTATCGATACTCGCGCCAACAGACGCGTCGCTTTTGCGATGTTCTTGTCCATCGCTATAAAGATACGAATCCCTCGAGCGAGCGGATTCAGCAAATTGAAGCCCTACCAAGTGACTGGTTCGAACTCCTCTTCGACCTCTTCAATATCGGAAATCAAATAAGCGTTGGTGTCCGGATCCATCGTCGGATCCTCACCCGAGTGGTAGACGACTGAATCGCCCGCTCGCGTCGTGCACAGCTTCACCCGCTCGTCTTCATAAAATGCCGGTTCGCGGTAGACCTGCACCACCAAAACCGTTTCGCCACTATCCAACGCGATCGTCAACTCCTGGGCTCTCTTAGCCGTCAAGGCTTTCTCCACCTTCTGACCGACCACCATGCCGACAGCGCCACCCACGGCCATCGCCGCCTGGTTTTCGTGCCGGTTGCTGGTCTCGTAGATGCTGACCGAATCCGGCGACGTCTGCTGAATCGAAACTTCCGATTCCACCGGGACAGCGAGGGCGCCCACCGCACCGCCAATACCCGCCCCGACAAGCCGGCCCATATTGGTCGCCACCCCGTCGATCTTAACCTGTCGGACTCCCACAACCGTCCCGTCCTCTACCTTCTGAATCGCTCCCGAGTGCGTTACCGGATAGCGCGTGGCAGAGCTTGGACTCGAGGCGCAGCCCCATACAAAGGCCGAAAGTAGGGGCAGGAGAATGAGCTTGGTTGGGGTGCGTAAATCCATAGTTCTAATTCTGCAGATTCTACGGAACAAAACACGAGGAACACAGAGAAATGTCAAGATAAGTAGTTTTCACTAACCCCACGCAATCTCTTCACATTAAATTAGTCAAAAATGGATGAATCGCTGCAAGTGGAAACGAACTCCGCCAAGCGCCATTTACAGAACCTTTTCCAGTGCCTACTGTCTCCTTCACTTCAAATTGTAATTACCTCAAATGAACGACCTCAAACCAGACAGAACTCTCTTCAACCCACCCCTCCGCATTTTCACTCTTCCTGAATCGAACGGAGACGCTCCCACCCAAGCCGCGAACTTCCAGCGCCCACAACTCCAGCGCCTCGTGCGCCATGATCGAGTCGCCCGCTACTTTACGCGACGAGGACTGTCCTTCGGTTCTCCCCTTGACTGAGCTAAGAATTTCATCCTAGCTTTTTCGAACCGGAGCAACCGCTCCGGTTTTCTTTTTGCCTCACCCCAGGAAACGCTCTCCCCATTTCTTTCACAAGCATCCCAGACTCATGAATTACGAAGTTAAGACTCAGCTTAGTATTTCGATCGAAAACTCCCCCGGAGCCATCGCCGCGCTTAGCGATACCCTCGCCCAGCACGATGTCAGCCTCAACGCCCTCACCATCGCAGAAGGAGCCGATCGAGGCCGGTTCCGCTTCACCGCTTGCGATCCGGTTGCCGCCAAGCGTTCACTCGAGTCCGCAGGCTACTCCGTCGAAGTCGACGAAGTCCTTTCCATCCGCACTCAAGACAGCAAAGGAAAGCTCGCCTTCCTCACCAAAGCCCTATTCGACGGCGGCATAAACATCGACTACATGTACGCCAGCGTAGACGAGGAAGGCGGCGGATCGCGCCTCATCCTCAAGGTGTCCAACATCCACCTCGCCACACGCGTTCTCGACGAAATCCAAGTCGCAGCCTAGCGCTGCCGCGCTCGGAAACCAGCCTAGTCCGAAGGTCCTTCCACTTCGTCCACCGACACAGACAAGCGACCGTCGCTCAAGGCTGCGCTCAACTTGGCGCCCTTCCTTATGGTAGCGACCGAACTGAGGGTATTGCCTTCAGCGTCCCGCACAATGGCAAAGCCCCGCTTCAAGGTAGCTTCGGGACTGATCGCCCGCAAGGTCGCTCCCGCAACATTCAATCGGGACCGCAAAGAAACAACCGTGTCGACCAAGCCGCGATCCAGTCGCCGCCCCCCCCGATCAAGCCGTTCGCGAAGCCGCGAAATTCGATTCGCCACATCCTGATCCCTCAGCCGCGCCTCCAAATCGCGAAGCTCGCTTCTTCGCTCGTAAACCGCCGATCGAAACGACGAGCCAAAACGAGAGCTCAGCTCGTCCATTCGCAAGAACGCTCGCTCCAAGGCAGATACCGGAGACAACGATTTCAAGGAGCGAGCTTGCCGGTCGAGATCCCGGCGAAACGCTGCTACCCCATCCTCGACCGCCTCCAGCAAGCTTTGCCGCGCAACCTCGAACCGATCCACCGCTTCGATGTAGGCGCTGCTGATGATCTCGGCAGCCGCAGACGGCGTTTCCGCCCGGACATCCGCAGCGAAGTCAGCCAAAGTGAAATCGATTTCATGCCCGACTCCAGAAATCACCGGTATCGAACTATTCAATACCGCACGGGCTACCTGTTCTTCATTGAAGGACCACAAGTCTTCGATGCTTCCCCCGCCTCGAGCGACTACCAGCAGATCGTATCCACCAAGTTCATTCACGTATCGAATCGCTTCTTCGATTTCCTGGGCGGAACCAGCCCCCTGAACCTTAACTGGAAAAATATGCAAAAGACCGCCCCAGGATCGGCGCTTCAGGATCCTCATGAAGTCTTGCAGGGCTGCCCCTGTCGGGGAGGTAATGATCGCCACTTTCGTCGGCAGGGTCGGCAACGGCCGCTTCCGCTCCGACTCAAAAAGCCCTTCCGCCTCCAGCTTTCGCTTCAAACGCTCAAACTCCTTGAAGAGCCGCCCTTCTCCACTCTCCTGCAATTCACCGACAATCAGCTGATAACGGCCATGCGGCTCGTAAACGCTGATCTCTCCAAACGCCAACACTTGCATCCCCTCCTTGGGAATGAAACTCAGTTGGGAAGCCTGACCGCGAAACATCACCGCAGGCACCTGCGCCCCCGGATCCTTGAGCGAGAAATAGAGATGCCCAGAACTCTGGCTACGCAAATTCGAAATCTCTCCAATCACCCAAGCCGGAGGGATACGCCCTTCCAGCGTCTTCTTGATCGCCGCCGTGTACTTGCTGACCGAAACCCGCGGCACATCGTCAAACATCTCTTCAAGCTTCCGTGTCGCCATTCACCAACTCCGCTTTCGCTTCCAACCGACCGCGCCAATACCGGAAAGCCAAAGCCACAAGTACCGCGACAAAGATCCCAATAATCGCCAGACGCCCATTGCCGCTCATGATCGATTCGCCCAACAGGATAAGGCTCGAGGAGATTATCCAAATGATAGGCAGCGAGACGGCAAGGTATCGCCCCAACGGCATGCGAGCCAAACCCAGCAAATAGTTTTGCAAGGGAAAGGGAACCCCCGGCGTGATTCGCAGCAATAAAGCAAACCCAAGCATCTTCCTCGCTGGGATTTCCGGCACGGAATACCCAAAGCGATTCACCAATCTCTCGAAAATCGGACGAAACCATTTTCCGGATACAAACCACGAGATCACGACGTTAAAGGTCAAGGCGCTCGCCGAACCCAGAATCGCGGTTTCGATCCCGAACGCTGGAGCCAGAATCAGGAAGGGTGACAACGGCATCCAAAACAAAGGCAGCACCGCCATCAAGCTGAAGAACACCCACGGCCCCATCGCCGCAAACGACTCAACCAATCGCAGCAGCTGCTCGCGATTCAAGTATTCCCTAAACTGCCACAGTAAGGCCGCCACGAGCCCCCCGACCAGCACCGCTGCTAAAACGAACAATAACTTAAACTGAAATCGCGTCATCCACCCCGAACATCTACACGAAAAAGGGGAAGGCAACCAAACTATCGCAGGTGCGCAACCAAACCCTCCATCGACTCCCCTCGGCCAATTCGCGACCCTATTTGAATCATCCGTATTCACCAGATGGTGACGTAAGGGTTTTCATGAAAGAGGAGCCTAGGCGTTTTCGCCAAAATCGAAGAAACTCGCCGTTAAGGGCTTTACTTGACGAGTTTTTAACCGAACAAAACAAGTATGCAATCCGGATCCCAGGGAGCAATTTTGATAATCGATGACGAAGAAGGTATTCGCGCCGTACTGCACGCGATCCTAAACAGCATCGATATCGAAACCCTAGACGCTTCCGATGCGAAAACCGCCCTCGCCATGCTCGCGGAAAACAAGGACTCCATCGCCGCCTGCATGCTGGACATGAACCTGGAAGACAGCTACGGGGAAGACCTTTACGACAAGCTCGTCCAGATTTCCCCGGACTTGAAGGTGTTCGCAATGAGCGGAATCTTCGGTGAAGAGATAATGGAACGTCTCGGAGGCAGACGCATAGCCGGTCTCATTTCGAAACCCTTTTCGACGAGCGAGCTCATCGAAACCGTTCAATCAGGGCTAGAAAGCTAGTCGCAAGCCAACGCGATCGCTACGCGATTGTATTGAGCATGCGCCCGACCGTCCCGCCACGAAGCGGTTCGTTTTCGTGCAGAGCGGCTTCGCGCGGACTAAAGTAAGAAGTCCTATCAGCCGATGACTGATACTCCTCCTCCTCTTCGCGCTCTTCCTTCTCACGCTGCTCGCGCAAGATCGGATAGTGCCTTTCTAAAATGTTTCTTGGATAGAGCTGTTCCATGCTCGTATTGTGTTTTTCAGAATCCTTTCTGGAGAGGACTTTTCATTAATCCCCACTACGTCCAACGGTGTCTACGACCTTCACTTAAATCGGAAGAATCGATTTCGCGCTTTTTTAGCAATCGATCATCCAGATGCTGAATACCACCACGGGAAAAGGCCCCACCAACACTACATCCACCTTAAGCGTCACCTGGGAGCGGGAGGCAGGCGCCCACCGCCAAAATCCCGATTTTCTCGGAATCCCGTTCCAAACCGATTGCCAAGCCACAGCATATCGCCACACTTACACTCGTGCCATCCACCGAGTTATCAGAAGAAAGACGTGACGCTTTCCGAAGCCTCCTCGACGACCCCAGCCCCCTCGTCCAAAAGGCTCTCGTCGAAGAACTTTCGAGAATCGGCACCGAAGCATGCCACTTCCTGGACGAAATAGTGAAGGGAAGCAACCGCATGCTCGCCCTGCACGCGAGGCGCGTGCTTACCGAGGTGGAAAACGCCAATCCAAGCGAAGAGTTCCGCAAGTTCATCCGCTCCCAAAACTACGAGCTCGAAACCGGAGCCATCATGCTCTGCCGCGTGGCCTACCCCTCCGTCACCGCCGCAGAAATCTGCACGCAAATCGACGCCATCTCGGATCGCTGCCGCGAATTGATCGCAAACCCGATTTCACCCCGCGAACGCTGCGTCATGATCAACCGCGTGCTTTTCCACGAGTACGGATTCCGCGGAAACGCCGAGGATTACGAAAACCCGGAAAACAGCTTCCTCAATCGGGTGCTCGAAACGAAAAAGGGACTGCCAATATCCCTGTCCATCCTCTACCTCCTCGTTGCCCAGCGGGTCGGAGCGGACCTCGACCCCATCTCCTATCCGGGCCATTTCCTTGTCGGCTCCTTCGAGGAAGACCTTCCCTTCTATATAGATACCTTCAAGCGCGGGCGCTTCATCGCCCCAGGCCAGCTTCTCGACTACTCCAGCGGCTACCTCTCCATCTCCCAGCTGGGCAACCTCGCCCCCAGCCCGATCCGCGAAGTGCTCACCCGTTGCTGCCAAAACTTGGCCAACCACTACGCCGCCCGCAGCCAAGACAGCCAAGCCCAGCTCTTCGCAAGTTTCGTACAAGACTTCCAAACGGCCCATACCACTTCGCCCAGCAAGTAAGCCTGGCTAAGATTTTTCTCGCCTGAGAAAGCTGGCCCGCAACGATAGCTCCGATGCTCAGCTACTCAGCCGACCAAACCTACACCCTGGACGATCTACGCAACTGGCAATTTCCCGGAACCAGCCTCGCTGTATTGGGACAACCAGTACGCCACTCCATCAGTCCGCAGATGCACAACGCCGCGATCTCGAAACTCGCGCAAACGCGACCCGAACTCGCGCAGTGGCGCTACTTCCGTTTCGAAATCCAGCCCGAGCAACTCCTAGCAGCACTACCCCTCTTCCACGCCAAAGGATTCGCAGGCCTGAACCTCACCGTACCGCACAAGGAAATAGCATTTCCCGCAGCCACGGCAATCGACCCAGCCGCCCAACCGATCGGAGCCGTCAACACCCTCAAGCGACAAGAGAACGGATACACCGGTTACAACACCGATGGATACGGCCTCGCTCAAGGCATCAAGATCCAGCTCGGCCGCGAAATAGAAGGATCGGAGTTCGTACTGCTCGGCGCCGGCGGCGCCGCGCGAGCCGCAGCCATTCAAGCCCTCCAATCTCGCTGCAGCCACCTCACCATCGTAAATCGAAATCAAGAGCGGCTCAGCCGCCTCATCTCCGAGCTCCAACCCATCGCGGATGCCGCAAGCATTCCGCTAACAGCCCTCGCCCCTACCAACCTCGACGGGTTCCCCGAACACTGCTTGCTCGTAAACGCGACCTCCCTCGGGCTCAAGCCAGACGACCCCACGCCGATACCCGTGGATAAGATTCCGCAAAACGCGAGCTGCTTCGACATGATCTACAACCCACCGACCACCGCCCTCATGAAAGCCGTCATAGCCAACGGCGACCCAGCATGCAACGGCTTGGCGATGCTCGTCCATCAAGGAGCGAAATCCCTTTCAATCTGGACCGATACCAAGGCGCCCGCAGACATCATGCAGCAAGCAGCCGACCAAGCGCTAGCCAGCCACTAGCCTCAAAAAGATGGATACACTACAGTTTATCGAAAGAGAACTCCCCTGGTTCATGCCATGCGTCGCGTTCCTCATGGGCGCCATCGTGGGAAGTTTCCTCAACGTATGTATCTATCGAATACCCGCAGGCAAATCCGTAGTGAGCCCAGGCTCGACCTGCGCCTGCGGCCAGCCTATCAAATGGTACGATAACATTCCCATCCTCAGTTGGTTCATACTCCGCGGACGGGCCCGCTGCTGCGGAGCTTCCTACAGCTTTCGCTATCCCTTCGTCGAAGCCCTCACCGGGGTTTTCTTTCTCGCAGCCTGGACTTCGCAATCTCCGCTCAAGGCACTTTGCCTCATGCTCTTCGCCGCGCTGCTGGTCTGCGCCAGCTTCATCGACTTCGATCACATGGAGATTCCAGATCGCTTCTCGATCGGACTGGCCGTCATCGGATTCTCCCTATCAGTATTCGTTCCCGAACTACACGATTTCAACCGCTCGGAATACGCCCTACCAAGCGTCAATGCAGGCCTGAGATCAGCGATCGGCATTCTCATCGGGTCGGGCACCATACTCTGGATCGCCTTGCTCGCCGAAGCGGTACTTCGAAAAGAGGCCATGGGCTTCGGCGACGTCAAATTGCTCGGCGGCATCGGCGCCTTCCTTGGCTGGCAAGGCGCCATCTTCTCGATCTTCGGCGGGGCGCTGATCGGCTGCGTCGGCCTAATCGTCTGGAGCATAATCAAAAAGCTTCGTCCCCAACCCGCGAAATCCAAGCCAGCTCCCAAGGCCTCCGACTCGAACGAGAACGAAGACGAGGAATTCGAAGGCCACATCCCCTTCGGCCCGATGCTCGCCAGCGGAGCCCTGCTCTACGCGTTCCTCTTCGAGAATGCAGTGCTCAACTACTTCGCCCGATTCGAGGAACTCTACCGCGAACTATCCCAACGCCTTTAGCCTGCATTATTCGTTTAGTTAGTCGCTTACACCAAAATCACAACCCTCTGTGGGAGCGTGCTCATGACAGGGCGTAGCTCGCTTGCCGAGCGAAGAC
>JBNKSG010000036.1:0-23622 GCA_050297195.1 Opitutaceae bacterium
GCGTTCTTCGGTTTCGAGCAAGTTGCCCAAAACTTCGATCTTGTGGCGCATGCCGTTGCATTTGATGAAGCGCTGGCGAACGGTGGAAACTGTGGCGGTGCTGGTCTTGATCGCTACGGTGACGGGCTCCTTGAGCTGCTTCTTAGCGATGGCTGCGATGCGCGGCGGCATGGTAGCCGAAAAGAGGGCGGTTTGGCGGGTGTCCGGCGTGTGCTCGAGGATCCACTCGACGTCTTCGATGAAGCCCATGCGAAGCATTTCGTCCGCTTCGTCGAGAATGACATGCGAGATGCGTGACAGGTCGAGGCTGCCGCGGCGGATGTGGTCCATGATGCGGCCGGGAGTTCCGACTACGATGGCCGGTTTGCGCTCGAGGGCGCGGAATTGGCGTGTGAAATCGGTGCCGCCATAGATGGCAGTGACCCCGAGCTTCTTGACATTGCGGCCGTAGTTCGAGATCGCCTCGGAAACCTGCAAGGCGAGTTCGCGGGTCGGAGCGAGGATGATGGCCTTGGGCCCCTCGTCCTTGGCGTCCAGCATAGAGAGAAGCGGCAGCGCGAAGGCTGCGGTCTTTCCAGTGCCAGTCTGAGCTTGGCCGATGAGGTCGCGTCCGGAGAGGACCACGGGAATTGCCTTTGCCTGGATTGGCGATGGCGTTTCGTAACCGATTTCGACGAGGGCGTCTTGTACCGGTTGGCTTAGAGATAGATCCGCAAAGCGGACAGAGTTTTTCTGTTCGATTTCTTGTTCAGACATGGTCTGCTTTTGGCTAATTGACCGAAGCGGCAAACGCGTCGTGCGTCGCTCAAAACGATCTGATTATAAGCCGGCAGCCTTAATTTGTCCCAACAAGTAGCCCCAGCTCACGATGTGAAGGTGCGGTCGATGACAGGGAATCAAGAAAGAGCAAGGTTTATTTTTGGGTTGGCTTGTGTCGACGGAGCGGGCCTTGTGGTGCCGCTATGAGTTTTGACTACGAGGAATTGGACTACCAGCCGACTGAATTGGGCGACTTGATGCTGCGTCGGCGTCGCCTGCCGCAACTGGGCGACCTCGATATTTTCGAGGTTAAGCTGGGTGACTATTTCCTCATGTCCTCGCTCTACCATGAAGCGGAGTGGCAGCTGTCTAAACTCGGTCTGGCGGCGACGGAGGGCGACGATTTGGATGTCGTGGTGGGTGGGCTCGGGCTTGGATACACTGCGGTTTCGGCTCTCGAGGATAGCCGGTTGAAGTCGCTGGTGGTGGTCGATTACTTGAAGCCGGTTATCGAGTGGCACCAGAAGGGCTTGGTTCCCATGGGCGAGACCTTGAACTTGGACGAGCGTTGCCGTTTGGTGCACGCGGACTTCTTCGGACTGTCGCGGGAGGTGGACAAGAGCGTCGATCCGCTGTATCCAGAAAAGAAGCATGATGCCATCTTGTTGGACATCGACCACACGCCAACCAACGTCCTGCACCAGACCAACACTCGGTTCTATACGGAGGAGGGGCTGCGCGAAATGGCGACGCACCTCAAGCCGCGCGGAGTGTTCGCGCTTTGGGCGGACGGCGAGCCTGAGGAAGGCTTTACTCAACATTTAGGTAAGGTTTTTGGTGAAGTGGAGGCTCATAAGGTTGTATTCGCTAATCCTGTCACCAAAGGCGAATCCTGCGGGGCAGTTTACGTGGCCAAGCTCATTTGAAGTATGAACAGATTGCTGAAGCGTTGCACGGAAGGTGTGAAGGTAAACTTCTTGCCGGGGCTGGTCCTGCAGGCGATCGCTTGCGTGGTGGTCGGCGTGTACTATCTGCTGCCCGAGGCTCGAGGCGCCTACGACTGGATCGCGGAAGTGAAGCAGGAGTACAGCTATTGGTATTCGGCGATCACGACCGGGGTGTTCGGGGGCTTGGTGCCGTTTCTTTACCTCGCTTCGGTGGGCAAGGTGGAGCGCTCCGACTTTTGGGTGGTAGGGGCGTTCTTTCTGGGAGCCTGGAGCTGGAAGGGGATCGAAATCGATTTCCTCTACCGCATGCAGGCGCTGATGTTTGGCAGCGATAACCAGACGATGACGGTGGTGAAGAAAGTGATGTTCGACCAATTCGTATTTTGCCCGATCTGGTCGGCTCCGGTGACGGCCTTGCTTTATCGATGGAAGGATTGCGGCTTTTCGTGGCGGCGTTTCAAGCGCGAGCTCGACCGGGACTTTTTCCTTCTGGAAGTGCTGGGTGTACTGGTGGCGATTTGGGTGGTTTGGATTCCGGGTACGGCGTTTATCTATTCGATGCCGAGCCCGCTGCAGCTTCCGCTGTTTCAGTTGGTGCTTTGTTTCTTCGTCTTGCTGGTAAGCGTGATTGGCAAGAAGAGGGTGGAAACATCGGCTAGTTGAGCGGCGTTTTTTGGTTGTTGCTAGGCGAGGGGCGCGTAGGTTTCCGGCATGTCCAAAGAGTCAATTAACGAGCGGCGCGAAGTCGCTTTGCGCGAAGATTACGTGGAGCTTAACAAGCTGCTGAAATTCGAGAATATCGTCATGAGTGGCGGCGAAGCGAAGCAGGTTATCGGCTCTGGCCTGGTTATGGTAGATGGCGAAGTGGAAACGCGAGTTCGCCGGAAATTGGTAGCCGGAAATCGGGTACAAGTCGCCGATTTGGAAATAACGATCGTTGCCAAGCCCCAATGAGCTTCGAGCCTCCAGGCTATTGCCCGAACTGTGGGGAATATGTGGAGAAGGGGGCCTCCGCTTGCGACAGCTGCGGGAGCTGCCCGGAGACGGGCTGGAACGAGGATGCCTTGTACGACGGGATCGACTTGCCGGGCGAACTCGATGAGCGTGCCCCGGAGAACAGTCGAGTCCTCGGGATGATCGTCACCCTTGGGCTATTGGCTTTGCTCGTATATGTATTCGTTTTGCGGTGACGAATCTTGGGCGGCTTTGATTCGTATGAAGTAAGGCGAGACCCCGCGAGCGACGTCAATCTGGTATTTGTCTTGTCCAAGGTCTGTCACTATAGAATCTACGTCTGTCCAGTCTAGGCTCGCCAAGGTGTTCGAGTGTTGGGCGATTAAGTCGTCGGGAGAACCAGCATAGCTGACTTGCATGCGCAGCGTTGTATTGCCGACAAGGTCAACGCTCAGCATCTCGACCTGGTTTACAAGCTCTGCGATGGTGGCGAGATAGTCGATTTTGACGCTGGTCCCTTCGCTCACGGCGAATGCGATGGTCTGAGAGGCAAAGCCCGTTTTGCTAAAGGTCACGCTGTACGCTCCATCCCCGGGGAGTGGTACGGCGTAGGCTCCATGCGTAGAGCTGAGGGTGTAGAATAGGGCTCCATCCACATCTATTCGCACTCCGTCGAGTCCCTCTCCAATATCATAAAAAGCGTCTTCGTCACTATCGATGATCGTGACACCGACCAGAAAGGGTGAATCGAAACCGCTGCGCGTACCGAGATTCTGGGTGACGATCATCGGCCCCACCTTGTTGTTGCTTCCATGGACGATACCGACACCGATTTCGCGATGGTCCGGTTCGTGCAGATTGTTGCGGTGTCCCGGAGGATCTTGCATTCCGCCGAGGCTCCTCCCTGTGCTAGCGTTTGTGCCCCAATCGATTTCGAATCCGGCATGCATGTGCTCGTAGGACTTTGCGTAGGCGTATACGTTTTCGCCGACGCTACCTACGAATCCGTTTTTGCTTGTCCGCTGCCCTGGTCCATCTCCAGGGGAATACGGGCTGGGAGGCGAAGCGGACGAGTCGTGCCCTTGGAAATCGTTTTCTAGCATATCCAAACTATGGAGACGCGTGGTCGCTGTGAGACGTTGATTGATGGCGAGCGGTTGCGTCGTTCGCTGCAAGGTCGCGAATTGCTCCTCCATCAAATCGAGATCGACCTCGGCACCGCTTATGGCGTTCACGACATAGGGATCCGTGAGGTTTCGCAGTCGCGTCGCTTCGGCAACGGCATCCGCTCGCGCCCGATTGATCATCTCAATAATCAGCACTTCATCGTCGCTTGGCTCGCCTACCTCATTGTAGGGGTCGGTTTGGATGCTGGTGCCGATTTGGATGTTGTCTATCACCCAGCCGAGGTTTGATTGGGGGAAGAGGGTTCCGGTGGTGAATTCGTAGAAGAACCGAATCGAAACAGTCTGTCCGACAAAGTTAGCCAAATCGATCTCCACGAGTTCGAACCCGCCTTGAGTGGGGGCGGATCCTGTACTGTTTCCAGCCAGCGACCACATCTCGGTGGGCGTTCCATTCGCTAGTACCTGCACACGAGCGACTTGGTTCGAAGTCGCGAATCCAAGTTGGCTCTGGAAGAAGAGCTTGGTGCCGCTTTGTATCGTGATGGTGGGCGAGAGAGTTACGGAAATGTCGCTCCCCCCTACGTTGGCTAGGAGGAACGCCGAGGTCCCTTCCGCTACCGTGTCCGACTGCAGCCAGGAGTAAGGGTTGCTAGAGCTTTGTTGGATGATGACTTCGTCCGTCGATTCCGCCTTTTCGATCCAAGCGTTTACCGGACCGCTTGTGGCCGCAAGGCGGAGGATTTGCTCGGGTACCCACGGAGCGAGGTCCACGGACCCAAGATCTTTTGGGGTGTGGACTGGCGACGGTGGCGCTGGAATGGCCGGGGGCATTTCCGGTTCGGCAATCGCTTGGTGAGCAGCGACGCTTAGAGCACCGATAAGCAAGGACACAATGGGCAAGCGTTTCATGGGGTAGATAGAGTTAAGACGCAGCGGAAAAGGCGTTTCGAGATGTCGTTATTTCCGAGATCGGTTAAATCGGTTCTCCGCAGGCGATGGAAGATCCTCTTGGATGCGATAGTTTCATAATGACATTTCGTTCGCTATTTTAGGAGAAAGGTGAGGCACCCTCGGCGGTTGAAGGAAAGGAGAGCTAAACGACTCTATAAGTTGGCTGGAAACCAGAAATTTACAACGACCAATGAGGTTTGTTCATTTAGCGGAATAGGCGAATTTGCTTTTGCAAGCTGTCCGTTCGCCTAGGGTCTGCGAAATGCCCATAGACGCTGATACCGTAAAACAAACCTTCCGCTGGGATTGCGTGAGGGGAGGCCTGTCGGGGATAGTGGAAACGGGTTACGGTGGTTTCGCTTTGATCGTGGCTATTGGCGTCTTTCAGGCTCCGGATACGGTGAAGGGCATCATTGCCGCGGCAGGACCGCTGGGGCTGCTCTTCAATCCGGTCAGCCTCAGTCTGTTTTCGCGGACGGGGTTTACGGCGAGCCAGCTGACGTCGTGGATTGCCTACGCCTCCGGGATCTCGTTCTTAGTGGCGAGCTTTGCCGGAAGCCTGATCGGCTTCCTGATTCCAGCTTGCTTCGCGTTTGCGCTGGCGGCGCAGGCGATGCCTTTGCTGGTTCAGGTTTGGACCTACAACTACCCGTCGAACAAACGAGGCGCCTACCTCTCCATCAGCATGATGGTGAATGTCGCTGCGGCTTTCGCTTTTAGTGTAATTGGAGGATGGATACTGGATGCAGATATCTATTCCTATCGCTGGGTGTTTCTTGGCATTTCGATCGCCTACCTGCTGACCGGCGTCGCCGTTTCTCGAATACCGTCGCCACCGGTGAAAAAAGGATCTGCCGAGAATCCCTTGCGAAATCTTGGCTACGCTATCGAGGACAAGAAATTCGGGATCTTGCTGGTGAGCTGGATGTTTTTGGGATTTGGGAACCTCATGGTGCTTCCGCTGCGGGTGGAGTACTTGCTGCAGCCGGAGTATGGAATCGTGGCGAGCAAGCTGACGGTTATGATGGTGACCATCGGCATCCCGGCGGCTTTTCGCTTCTTGACTTCGCGGATTTGGGGATACCTCTTTGATCAGTTGGATTTCATGCTGCTGCGCATTGTGCTGAACGCGATGATCATGCTCTCGATCATCCTGTTTCTGACGACTTCGAACATGTGGATGATCTATAGCTCGGCGGCGGTGCTGGGAACGGCGATGGCGGGAGCGAACATTTCCTGGAGCCTCTGGGTCACTAAGTTCGCGAAACCGGAGCGTGCCTCGTCGTACATGAGCGTGCATACCTTTACCACTGGGTTTCGCGGAATCCTTGCCCCTTTCTTGGGGTTCTATCTCATTTCGGGTATGGGAGCCACGAATACGGCGATCGTCGGGTCCTCGCTGGTGTTCATCTCTATCGTGATCGTTGCCGCGATGTATGTGACCTTGCGGAGGACGGGCCGTCCGGTCCAGGGCTAGCTCGCCCGGGCAGGGGGGGACGCAAAAAAAGGCGTCTCCCGCTTGGAAGACGCCAAAAATAGTTGGGAAGATTGATCCCTTATCCCTTGAACTTGAAAGGTACGTTGATCTTGCAGGCGATTGCGGCTCCGCCCTTCTTGGCGGGATTGAAGCGCCATTGCTTGACGGCTTCGAGTACTTCGGAGTCGAGAGCGGCGTCTGTAGACTTGGCGATCTCGGCGCCCACCACGAATCCCTTTTCGTCGATGTTGATCGTCGCCATGACCATGCCCTCTAGCTTGTTCGGGTTGTCCGGTGCGACGCTCTTCTTAACTGATGGTTGCTCGTCCCAATCAGCTGCATTGGCAGCGGGAAGGAGGGCAAAGGCTAGCGCCGCAATCAGGAAGGCATATATCGCATTCTTAAATTTCTTCATGGTAGTTGATCTTCTATCGAATTTGGGATTTTGGGATTTTTTCGAAGGCAAGGGATAACTCGCACTCTCCCTTAAATAACGGCAGATCCCCTTTTTTCCGTAGCGAAAACGTTTTGTTAATATCGAAAAAATGAGGAAAAACACTCGTTTGATGCGAAAAACACTCATTCACGCCAACGGGTGAGCAAGTCACTCTATGAGGCTTATGCGCAGCCCCCCCTAAGCAGGTATATCACCTTACAGTCGGCAACTTGCGAAAGCGGTCGGGGTGGCGTACTTTGCGGAATGGTAATCGGGGTCGTTCGGGAGAGAAAAACGGAAGAGAATCGGGTCGCGTTGACTCCGGCGGGCGTGGAGGCACTGGTCGCTGCAGGGCATCAGGTTTGGGTGGAAGGGAGCTCAGGAGAGGCCAGCGGTTTCGGCGACAAGGACTACAAGGAAGCCGGAGCAGAGCTGAAGGAAAGCTACGAAGCGGTTTGGGCGGGCAGCGAGCTGGTCACGAAGGTGAAGGAGCCCTTGCCCGAGGAGTATGCTTTGATGCGGTGCGGGCAGGTCCTTTTCGCCTACTTCCATTTTGCGGCTTCGCTGGAGCTGACGCAGGCGGTGCTGGATTCAGGCTCCATCGCGATCGCCTACGAGACGATCCAGGAAGCAGACGGGAGTTTGCCATTGCTCACACCCATGAGCGAGGTCGCTGGCCGAATGGCGATCCAGCAAGCTGCCAAGTATCTGGAGCGGGAGCATGGCGGCCGTGGTGTGCTGTTGGGTGGGGTGCCTGGAGTCGCTCCGGCGAACGTCGTAGTGATCGGGGCGGGAGTTGTGGGGACCAACGCGGCGAAGATGGCTGCCGGTCTGGGCGCTCGCGTCTCTATACTTGACGTGAACCTGCAGAAGCTCCGCTACCTTTCCGACGTATTGCCACCGAACGTGGTCACGCTCATGTCCAATCCGGTCAACATCCGCGAAGCGCTTCGGGAAGCGGACGTGGTGGTTTCGAGCATCCTGATTCCCGGAGCCAAGTCGCCGAAGCTGGTCAAGCGGTCGCACTTGGCCTTGATGAAAAAGGGAGCGGTGATCGTGGATGTCGCCATCGACCAAGGCGGGTCGACCGAAACCTCCCGTCCCACGAATCACGTGAGTCCAATCTACGAAGTGGACGGCATCGTGCACTATTGCGTCACTAACATGCCGGGAGCGATGCCGATGACTTCCACTCTGGCGCTGACCAATGCCACGCTTCCGTACCTGCTGCAGATCGCGGGAAGGGGCTGGAAGAAGGCCTGTCGGCAATCCCGAGCGATCGCTAAGGGGGTCAATATTGCGGAAGGGGCGATCGTCTACAAACCGGTGGCGGAGGCATTTGGTTTGCCGTATCAAAACCTGGATACGCGTGAGGATTGAACGAGCAGGTAGCTTCAACTGGGGGCGGGTTCGTGATCGTTTTCAATGCTAGGATGCGGCGCTAAAGGTGGAGAGCGCAGATATTCATCACTCGCTCGAAACTCGCATGGCAGCGGCAAAGGCTCTCAACTTCAAAACCGGCTCCTTCTAATCGTGTTCGAGGGAGGCGAAGCTGCTGCCGCCCGCTTCAAAGCAATAGAACAAAGCGAAGCGCACGGTCTAGGTTTGCCGAATTGCACGCTGCGTTTGACTTTTCGAATTAAGTCCTACAAATGTAGGATATGAGAGCGAGAAGTATGAAAGGGGAGGATGAGGTTACGGATATCAATATTTCGCCGTTGATCGACATGGTATTCATTTTGCTGATCTTCTTCATCGTTACCACGGTCTTCGTGGAAGAGAGCGGTTTGGATATCGAGACGCCGGTTCCGTCGCCTGTGAAGCCGGACATCGATACGGAACCCTTTGTACTCAGGATCACGAAGGGAGGTGCCGTGTACTTGGGCGAGAAGGAAATTGGGGCGGATGGCGTCCGCTATGCCATTGCCAATGCGCGAAACGCTGGATCGCTCGAATCGGTAACGGTCGAGGTGCACCCTGAGACGAAAGTCGCGTTCGTCGCGGAAGTGTTGGGGATCTGTTCCGCGATGGAAGTCGAGAAGGTGGTAACCAAGGAAAGCGAAAAAAACGCCACCCCGTAAATCGAGGTGGCGTATGAGATTGTCCTGATATGTCCGGTATTCGCTACTTCGATACGTCTCTGGCTCTCCGCTGGGCGTAGGCGTCGCGCACGGATGAATACGGATCGATGGCGGAACGTCGCATCGAATCGTAGAGCTCCATCAAGGCAGGCAACCTGTTGGTGATCTCTAAGGCTCGCAGCGAGAGCCGGAGGGCATCGTCGTCTATTTGGCTCCAAGGAGTCTTCAGAGGCTCGACAGCATCGTCGGCGAAATCTCCGACGAAGTCGCGCAAGCTGGTTGGACCCATGAAGGGAACCACAAGGTAGAAGCCATGGCCGATTCCCCAGCGACCGAATGCCTGACCGATATCTTCGTTGGTGGTTTGCAAGCCGTCGTAGTCGTCGCTCGGGCGAAATATCCCTCCGATGCCGATGGTCGTGTTCAAGGCGAACTTGCCGGTTTCCTTGGCGGCTTGGCCGAAGCGCCCTTGGAGCACGTTTCCGACAAATCGGGAAGGGAACTTGATGTTGATAAACACGTTGCTGATGCCGCGTTCGACGCGGTCCGGCACTACCTTCGAGTAAGTGCGCGCCAGCGGTCGGGCGATCTTGTTGTAGACGCCGTCGTTGAACTTGAAGATGGCGCGGTTCATCCCCTCGAGGGGGTCGTGGATGGAAACGGTCGAATGTTGTTCGAAGTCGTCTTCGAAGAGGTCGTCGATATCGATTCCATCGTCTTGGGCACCCGCCGATGAGGCTAGGGCAGTTGCTAGCAGCAGGAGGCTAGGTAAGCGTTGGAACTTCATTTCAGTTGAGTTGCGTTAGCCCTCGAGCTTGTGTCGGAGGAGTTCGAGCAGGTCGGATGCTGACTTCGTTTGGAAGTGTTCGTCGAATTGCTTGCGGTAGTTTGAAACCATGCTGACGCCTTCGATAAGAACGTCGTAGACCTGCCAACCGCGACCTTTCACGTTGGCGAGCCGGTAGCTGACCGAGACGAAATTACTCTTGTAGCGGACGCTGGTTACGATCTCTATTTTGTTGGAACTGAGCTCCTCTGTCTTGACGATGGAAATGTTTGGCTTGGGACCGTTGTTTAGCTCCTTGGTGTAGGCGCGAATCAGCAAGTCCGAGATCAGGTTCGTGATCTGCTCCTGCTGATTCTGCGAAAGCTGGTTCCAATTTCTGCCGAGCGCTCGTCGAATGATGATGTCGAAGGAAAAGCGTTCGGTGAGGAGCGACAGGATTTTCGTGCGCTTGGCTTCCGTGGTGAGCACGTGCTCGTCGGTGTGCAACAAGTCCAGCACTTCCGCGATGGTTTTCTCGAGCATGACCTCCGGTGGTTCCTCTGCGTGGAGGACGGTGGCGCTCATGCATGAGACGATTACTGCAGCGATGGCGCTGAAGAGGGTTTTGAATTTCATCGTAGTTTGTAGTTTGTTGAAAGACGGGTGTGGGCTCGACCTGACTGAGAGGAAATTATTCCTCTTCGGTGACGGAGCCGAAAGCGAAACGACTTATCAGGCCTTCGATGTCGATAGCGGGTTCGGTATCGACGATTTTCCCTCCGAGCGGCATGCTGATTCCCGGGATTTCGGTGCCGGGATAGATGGAGATGTACTTGTCCCCAATGAGGCCGTTGGTCTTGATCGCGGCGCTGGAGTCGTCCCAGAGCTTGATATCCTTGTCGATCATAAGCGTGACTTCCGCCTTCAAGGTTTCCGCGTTGAGGGTGATCGGACCGACGGTGCCGATTTTTACACCGGCGATCGTGATGTTGCTGCCGGAGCTGAGGCCGCCGATGTTCGAAAAGATAGCGGTTACGTTCTGGCTGTCGTTTCCAAAAAAGCGGCCGCCTCCAATTTGGACCGCCATGTAGACGATAGAGCTGAGGCCTACCAGGACGAAGAGGCCAACTGAAAAGTCGATTTTCTTGCTATTCATTTTGCTAAAGGAAGAGGGGGCTTAAACGGGAGAAAGCTGTGGGTTGAGGAACGGTTTTAGGTCTTCGGGGGGATTCGCGAGCAAGTCGTCGGGCTTGCCCCAGTACTTGATCTCTCCGGCGTCGAGCCAGGCGATCATGTCAGAGATTTCGAATACTTCCGGTACGTCGTGGCTGACCATTACGACCGTGAACCCGAAGCGCTTGCGGTAGCTGCGGATCATGTCGAACACGCTGTACTTGCGCTGTGGGTCGAGCCCGGTTGTGGGCTCGTCGAACAGGATGATCTCGGGATTGGTGATCAAGGCTCGAGCGAGGGCGACTCGCTTCTTCATGCCGCCGGAAATTTCCGCTGGATACTTTTTGCGGGCGGCGGTGAGGTCCAGCTGCTCGAGCAGGTCCGCCACGCGCGTTTCGATCTCGGCTGTTTTGGCTTTGCCTTTCTCACGAAGCGGAAGAGCGACGTTTTCCTCCACAGTCATCGAATCGAAAAGGGCGTTTTGCTGAAACATGTAGCTGCAGGGCGGGGCTCCCTTCGAGTCGCCGGAAGTGATGGTTCCAGCGTCCGCCGCCAGAAGTCCGGAGATGCACTTCAAAAGCACCGACTTGCCGGTGCCGCTCTTGCCAATGACAGTGGTATGGCTGCCGAGCGGGATATCGAGATCGATACCTCCGAGGACCACTTGGGTTCCAAACGCCTTCTTGAGGCCGCGCAGTTTCAAGGTCGATGCGTCGCTCATGAGTTCATCTGGAACGAGGTTATCAGATAGTCGAACATCAGGATCGCGATGCTCGAGTAGACAACGGCCCGTGTCGTCGTCTGCGATACGCCGCGGGCCCCGGGAATGTCGGACTTGAGGTGGGTGAAGTAGCCTTGGAAAGCGCAAATCAGAGTCGTGACGATTCCAAACACGAGGGCCTTCTCCAGACCGTTGAATATGTTCTGCACGCTTACGGCATCGTAAATCCGGTTCCAGTAGGCGCCGGGATCGACTCCGAGCAATTGCACGCCTGTGAGGTAGCCTCCGTAAATCCCGATTAGGTCGAAAAAGGTAGTGAGGATCGGGAAGGCGACGATAGCGGCCCAGAGCCGGGGCGAGACTAGGAAGCCGATGGGGTTGATCTGCATGGTATGCAAGGCATCGATCTGCTCCGCGTTTCGTTGGATCCCGATTTCGGCGGAAAGGGCGCTGCCGGCTTGGCCGACGATCATGATAGCTGTGAAGACCGGACCGATTTCCAAGATAATGGAGAGGGCGACGGCTTGCCCGAGCAGGCTCTCGGAACTGAATTTGGTCAGCACATAATAGAGCTGCAGGCCCAGCACCAATCCGGTGAAGAGTCCGACGATCAAGGTGATCGGTACGCAGCGCACGCCGATCTCGAAAATCGACCGCGTCAGCTTCTCCGCGATGTGTCGTTGCCCCGGGAGGGCGACAGTCGCTTTCGCCGAAAACCCTGCAAGTTCCCCGAGTTCGCTCACCAAGCGTATGCTATGCCTTCCAATTTTGCTGATCATCTAATGTTTGAGACTTTGCTTCGTACGTTTGGCATGCCTCTTCGATTCAGTATATTCGCCGAGGACGCAACAAAAGGATTCATCATGGGCTGTCACCCACAAAGTTTCCGCAAAAAGGATACTCCAAGAAATAGTATTGAGCGTTCATGCCCTGCATAGACGAAACTACTTACTGGCATCCGGCCAACCCTTACGAAACGTTCAGATCCCTAGGTTTTTGACTTCTCGCCGCTGTTCGTGTTGGATCCTCACACTATGAAACGACTCTTCGTATCAATCTTGCTCTTGGCGCTTGTTGCCCCGGCTTACCAGCTTTTTGCTGGAGGCGAGGCGGAACAGGCTGCGAACGGCAAGCAATTCGGCCCATTCGAAGCGCTCACTTTCAACGCCTCCATCCTTCGCGACGTGAGATACGTGGCAGAAGAGAACAACGTCTATCTGCAACTGTTTCCTCCCTTCAAGGAGAAGGAAATCATCGTGAAGCTCTCCAACGACTACTTCGCTAACTATCGCGAATGGAATCACGGGGGCTACGAGCTCGTTTCGCCGGCCAACCAAGGCAAGACGCCTTACGGTTGGACCGACTTCGTCAACACCTCTGCCAACTACATCGAATACTGGATGGATGGAGAGGTCTTTCTACATTTGAAGCGCGTCAAGTAGGCTGCCGCCTGCTCTGCTACAGGATAGCTGTCGCCAAATCACAAGGGGTACTAGGGAAACATGAGTCCAATCCGAAAGCCAAACATGTCCTTTTTGCAGGGTGTCACCCTCGGGAAAAAGGGAGACTATCAAACTTGGATGTTCGCCGCCGCGGGCTTGAGCCTCCTTCTCATAGCGTTCTACTCCGCTTTTAGCGTCGTAGAGAACATCATCGAAGATTCGGAACGTTACGAAGAGGTGCACATGCCCAACTTCGCAGGCATCACCTCGACCAAGGAACGCAAGCAAGCCTTTTTCGATTTCCTCGAGCCCTTCGTGGTGGAAGCGAATGAAGACATCCTCGAAGAACGGGCCGAGGTCCTGAAGCTGCAAGCCTACTTCGAACGCTATAACCGGCTCGGCAGCAGCCGTCTCGAAGACTTCAACGAACTGAGAGCGACCTACAAGCTCGATCCCGTCGAAACCGCGACCGCATCCGCCTTCAACGAATTGCTCAATCGCGTCGATATCATTCCCACCTCCCTCGCGCTTGCCCAAGCGGCCTTGGAGAGCGGGTGGGGCACTTCGCGCTTCGCTCGGCAAGGCAACAACCTCTTTGGCATGTGGTGCTACGAACCCGGCTGCGGTTTGGTCCCGAAGCGTCGTTCGCCGGGCAAGACCCATGAAGTCACGGTCTACCGTAGCCCCCGCGAATCCTTCCTCGCTTACCTCCGCAATCTCAATACCAGCTCCTCTTACGAAGCCCTGCGCGACATACGGGCTGCCCACCGCGAAAACGGAGTCGAACCCTCCGGCCGCGATCTCGCCCCCGGCTTGGTCCGCTATTCCCAAGAGCGTTGGACCTACGTGGACAAAGTGCGCGGCATGATCGCCGCCAATAGCCTGGACAATCGCTAGGTCGGGCCCCCACGAGGGCCTCCACGGGCGGTGGCACAGCGATGGGCACAAGCGCGTGCCACGGCGAGGGCCGCCCGGCTCCCTGGCGCGCAAAATTTTATCAACGTTGATATTATTTTGCGCAGGGACGGGCGCTGGCGGAGGGATGAGCTTGGACGCTTGGAGCGTTTGGTCGCTTCGCCGTCCTTTGCGCGCTCTAACCTTGACGGTTGGGCGCGCACGTTTGGAAGTGTAGCCGCTCCTCTACATGGCTACTGACGAAACACTTAGCACCGTTCCTCGCAAGACGCGCCTGATCGCCTTCCTGACCTTGACGGCCATCAAGATTTTCAGCTTTACCTACCGCTTGCGGGTGGTGGGGCATCCGGAGCACTTGCTTGGCCTTGTCGATCGGGGCGATTCTGTGGTGGTCGCTTGCTGGCACAACCGCATGTTCTACTTCGCGACCTACATTTACCGCTACTTGCTTCGCAAGCAGTTCAAGCTCGCCATGATGTCCAGCGACTCGAAGGACGGCGAGATCGGGGCCACTATCGGCAAGTATGCCGGAGCCAAGGTCGTGCGCGGCTCCTCCTCCCGGCGCGGCGCCTCCGGTTTGCGTGGGCTCTACCGCGCGATCGTTAAGGACAAGCATTCCATCATCATTTTGCCGGATGGGTCCAAAGGGCCGGTCTACGAGGCGAAAGTGGGCGTGGCAGCCTTGGCCAAGATGACGGGGAAACCGATTTTGCCGGTATCTTGCTGGGCGAGCGACTACTGGAGGATCCGCTCGTGGGACCGCATGGTGTTTCCCAAGCCTTTTTCGCGTATCCTGATCACGGTTGGCGATTTGATCGAAGTGCCGCGTCGCTCCGACGAAGATGAACTGGAGGGTTTCAGGGAGAGGGTGCAGGTCGAACTGGACGAACTGGGACGCCAAGCGGTCGAGCCCTTCAAGAAGGTTTGCAAGTGTATCTAGAGTCCACATCTGAGTAGCCCATGCGCTTTCGTCCCTGTATTGATCTTAGAAATGGCAAGGTCGTCCAAATCGTGGGCGGCACGCTTTCCGATTCCTCCGAATCGAGCGTCGAGACGAACTTCGAGTCCGAAATGGCCCCAGCGGATTTTGCCCGCATGTACCAGCGCGACGAGTTGACCGGCGGACACGTGATCGCCTTGGGGCCTGGCAACAAGGAGGCAGCGCTTTCAGCCCTCGCCGCCTATCCGGGCGGGCTGCAGTATGGCGGCGGCATCACCGCCGAGAATGCGAGCGAGTATCTGGAGGCCGGCGCTTCCCACGTGATCGTGACCTCCTACGTGTTTCGCGACGGAAAAGTCGATTTCGGTCGCTTGGAGAAACTGGTTTCCGAAACCGGAAGAGAGCGCTTGGCGCTCGATTTGAGCTGCCGGGTTCGCAACGGGAAATACTGGGTGGTGACGGATCGCTGGCAGAATTTCACCGATACCTGCGTCGACTCCGAAACGATCGCGGAGCTTGGAAAGTATTGTAGCGAGTTTCTGGTGCATGGGGTCGACGTGGAAGGGCGCATGAGCGGGATCGAGGAGGACCTCGTGCGCATGCTTGGCTCAAGTTGTGAATTGCCAATGACTTATGCGGGTGGAGCCCGTTCCTTGGAGGACCTGGAGCGAGTCGAGTCGCTGGGTTCCGGCAAGGTGGACCTGACGATCGGTAGCGCCTTGGACGTGTTTGGCGGGCAGGTCGCCTACGAGGACGTTTTGGCGTGGCACCGTAGCCGCAATCCGCAGGCGTCCTGAGCGCTTCGCCGGGCATGCGGGCGAGCTGTGGGTAGAACCTATTCGATTTTGAGTGGTATCCGCTCTACAGTAGGGATCCCTTGGGCCGATCCTATTAAAGAACTCTTGGAGGATCGAATTTATGAAACAGCTCGTTCGTACAGCGCAGACCACGACTTTTGGACTCATTACTCGCATTGCAGTGCCGGCAATCGCGCTCGCTTGCGCGGCCGTCAGCCAAGCCTCGGATTTCAAGGAGACGGAGGTCGAGTGGGAATTCAATTCGGGCTTGGACAAGGCTGCCTTTGCGAAGGCTTTCAATGCCAAGATCAAGGAAGGGTACCGCATCGCCGACATTGAGACCTACCGCAGCGGACGCTCGACGACCGTATCGACGATTTGGACGAAGCTCGCCAACGATGAAATTTGGCAAGTTGAGATGTCGATGCCGATCGCAGACTTTTTGGACAAGCATAAGGAGCACGTGGAAAATGGCTACTCGCTGGTCGAGTTCGAAGTGGACCGCTTTGGTGCCACCTTGCATTTCTCGGGTGTGTGGATGAAGGGCTTGGAAGGGCTTGAAACAGAGTTCTATTTAGGAATGGAGAGCCTTTCGTTCTCAAATCGCTACGGCGAAATGGCGGATCGGGGATATCGCCTTATCGATTTCGAAGCCTATGAAGCGAACGGCAAGTTTCGCCACGCGGGCGTTTGGATGAAAAACGAGGGGCACGAAGTCCGCTTCTACCGCGGTATCGAAAAGGAGAGGTTTGGCGCGGTTGCGGCCTCCTTGGACAAGGCTGGTTTCCGTCTCCTCGACGTGGAAGGCTACCCGTTCGAGGGAGAGCTCGTTTTTGGGGCGGAGTGGGTGAAGCGCGAGGAGTGGCAAAAGAGCCAGTATGCCTTCGACCTGCTTCCGGACGAATTCTACAACAAGAACTCGACGTACTTGGACGACGGATACCGCCTCACTGAATTCGAAACCTACGAGGACAACGGCGTGGTCTACTACTGCGGGAGTTGGTTGAAGGGAAATCCTGACAACTACGTTCCCGAGGAAGCTGATTCGAGTTCGAAGAATAAGAAGAACTCTTCACTCGAGCAGTTCCGCAACGGCAATTAGCCGCGCGCTTTCCGCTACCCTAGCTGTTGGAGCCAGTCCGCCAGGATCTGGTTGACCCGTCTGGTGTCGGAAATCCTCATGTAAGGAGCCTCTGGCTCATCGCCGGCGACCAGTTGAGCGAAGGTGTCGGCCTCGACTCCGTAGAGCTCTCGGCTTTCATGCCCGCTGATGATCTCGGGCGTCTGTTCGTCGGCGCGATGCAAGTCGAAGCTCCAATCGCCGCCCAAGGGCGATACGATCCACGCCTCGCTGATGTCGATCCAACCTTTACTCCCGTAAATTCGCACGTGGTTGTCTTGGGCGAGTTGGGGGCTGCAGGAGAGTTGGGCGCGCACGCCGTTTGAGAAGGTCAGGTTGGCGAGGGCTAGCGTATCGGTCCCGCATTGGGCATCGATCTGTCCGGTCCCGCCGCTGCAGGTCACCTGCGTTTCCTCTCCGCCGTTCGCGATGTCAGCGACCATGCAGGCAAAGGACGCAGTGTAGCCGCCGACGTCGAGGATGCCGCCACCGCCCAACTCCTTGGCGAAAAGCCTGCCTTGGGGATCGTAAGGGGCGCGAAAGCCGAAAGCGGCTTGCACCAGCTTGATCTCCCCGATCGCTCCCTCGCGTAGCAATTGGGCGACCTTGGCGGTTTGCGGATGGCAGCGGTACATGTAGGCTTCGACCAAGACCACGCCGGCTTCTTGCGCGGCGGCGATGATAGCCTCGGCTTCCTCCATGTTCATGGCGATCGGCTTTTCGCAGAGGATGTGTTTTCCGGCTCGAGCTGCGGCGATGGCCATCTCCGCGTGAAAGGGGTGGGGGGAGGCGATGTAGACGGCATCGATCTCGTCTTGGGCAAGTAGCTCCGCATGGCTGCCGTACGCGGCGCCTCCGCCGAACTTATTGGCGAACGCTTGGGCGGACTCGAGCGATCGGCTCGACACGGCGGCGAGTTCCCCGGTGTTGGAGGAAGCGATTCCCTCGGCGAAGCGGCCTGCAATGTTTCCGGTCGCCATGATTCCCCAGCGTAGTTTTTGCATGGAGACAAATGTTGGAACTGGGCGAAGCATTGGCGAGCTTGGAAGCGGCAGATCTATAGAATTACGTTTGCCTTTCGACGGGCATCGGTCTCTTTCGATGGGATGGATTTCGAGTTATGGCGTTGGGCAATGTTTGCGCTTGCGGCCTTGATCATTGGTTTGAGCAAGAGCGGCGTGCCTGGGCTTGGAATTCTGAATGTAGCGATTTTTCAGATACTGCTCGAATCCAAGGAAGCGGTCGGCTTTGGCTTGCCGCTACTGATCGCGGGCGACCTTTGCTCGCTGGTGATCTACCGCAAGCACGCTGAGTGGAAGCACATCTTTCGACTGCTCCCCTGGGCGATAGCGGGAGTGATTATTGGTTGGATGACCTTGGGGGCGATGCACGAAAATCAGGCACGCTTGGTCATAAGCATCGTGCTCGCCGTGATGCTGGGCCTGCATGTGCTCCGCGAAAAGTACCCGCTCCTCACCAGCGCGGCGCTGCCGCATAGCTACGGGGCTGCCGCGGTGATCGGCGTTATCGCGGCATTCGTCTCGACCTTGGCCAATGCGGCGGGGCCGATCATGATTCTTTTCTTGCTGGCCATGCGTCTGCCGAAGATGGCGTTCATGGGCACAACCGTCTACTTTTTCACATTCCTAAACCTCTTGAAGGTTCCCTTTCTGCACGAGCAAGGTTTGGTCAATTGGGGAAGCTTGGAGGCGAACTTGAAGTTACTGCCTTTCGTTTTGGTAGGAAGCGTCTCGGGCTATTTTTTCGCCAAGAAGATTAGCCAAGCCTGGTTCGAAAGGATCGCCTTTTGGCTGACAGTGGTCGCTGTGGCCTACATGCTCTACATTTCATTTTAGTCTATGGCACGAAAAGGTGTAAGGGATTTGTGGAAAGATAAGGTCGCTGGCAAACCAGTGAACTCGAACCTCGGGGCCATGGCTTCGTTGATCAAAAAGAAATACGTGGGCACGATCTTGGGCGTGGATCCAAGTTTGCGTGGTTCGGGGTTTGCCGTCGTGGAATTCGCCCCCGGCGGACGCCAGACGCTGCTGAGGAGCGAAACCCTGAAGCAGAAGTCAAAGGTGAGCATGCCCCAGTGCCTCGGCAACATCTGCGAAAAGATGCTCCAACTTTTGGATACGTACGAAATTGACGTCGTCGCGCTTGAGCAAACGATCTACGTGCAGAATTACCAAACGGCTCAAATCCTTGGCGCTGCTCGCGGGGCGGCGATCGCGGCCGCTGCAATGCGGGGCAAGGAAGTTTTCGAGTACCCTCCGCTACGCGTGAAGCAAGCGGTGGTGGGCAATGGGCGAGCTAGCAAGGAGCAGGTTGCAAAGACCGTCCGCACCTTGCTCGGGCATGGAGCCCTTTTGGCGTTGGACGAGTCGGACGCGGCGGCGGTGGCTATGACCCACGCCTACACTGGCTAGCTCCGAAGAGGCTAGATCTCCACGGCCTTCAGCGGCTCCGGGTCGATGACGTTGACCGGATGGTCTGCCGCTTCCAGCGCTTGGCTGAACCAATCCCGAGCTCCGGGATCTCCGTGCGTCAGTACGATTGACTTGGGTTCGGCCGCGAGGGCGAATTCCAAAATCTCCTCGCGATCCGCGTGGCCGCTCATCTCGTAGCGACTCACTTCGGCCAGTACGGGGCACTGATAGTCGAGCACGTCGAAGAGGAAGGTCTCGCCCGGCTTGGTTTCCAGCAATTTTCCGCCCGGCGTATCGGGATCGCAGTAGCCGACGAAGCAGATTGAATTTTTCGTGCCGGCAAGGATGGTGGAGGCCAGCTGGTAGCTCGGAGTACGCTCCACGAGCATGCCGCTACTAAGGACAAAAACGCCTGGTTCGCTAGGTTCTTTACCGGGAGTGAGCTTGCGCGGTGGGCGCTTGAGACGGAGCTCTTTGGTGACCTTGCGCGTGTAGCTGATGAGCTGGGTGCGCTTGGTAATATGGTCGAAATAGTCGGCGATATCGAGTCCGAGGCCTGCCCCGTAGACTGGGCAACGCGGCAAGCGGCCGTCCTTGCGAGCGTCGTTGAGAAGCGTGAGCAGCTCCTGCATGCGGCCGAGTGCGAAGACTGGGATGAGCACGGAGCCGCCGCGACGGATGGTTTCGCCGACTTGCTTGAGCAGGCGTTTGACTTCGCTCTCGCGGGTGGTGCCTTCGGTTCTTTCCGTTTCGCCGCGCGTCGTTTCGATCAGCATGGCGTCGAACTTCTTGGCCTTGGGAAATCGGGCCCCGTTGAGAACGCGTTGATCGTCGAAGAGAACGTCGCCAGTGAAGAAAACGGTTTTGCCGCCGTGCTCGACTTGGAAACCGCCAGCTCCCGCTACGTGTCCAGCTTGGTAGAGGGTGATGGTAATTGCCTCGCCCTTGTGGTTCAGCTGCAGGGGTTCCTTGTACTTGAGCGGTTCGAAGCGGCTGGAGATTCCGTCGATGTCGTCGTGAGTGAAAAGTGGATACTCCGGAATTCGTTTCTCCTCCTTTTGCCGTTTCATGACGTTGCAGGAGTTGTGCAGCATGCGTTCGACTAGCATCTGGCTCGGCAAGCTCATGAAGACGCGAGCCTTGGGGTGCTTGCGAAGCAGGACCGGGAGGGAACCGATGTGGTCGAGGTGGCAGTGCGTTACGATGACGAAATCGATTTCCCGGTCGCCGATGTGATCGAAGTCGGGCATGGCTTCGTTTCCGGTAAGCTTAGGGTGGAGTCCGGCGTCCACGACGAAGTTGTAGCTCCCCGCTTCCACAAGTAGCGAATTCGAGCCAATGCCTCCTTCTCGATTTAGGTCCGTGATTTTCATGCCGACTGAAAAAGGGCAGGATGGAGAGGGAAAGCCCCGACGCGGTCAAGGCATTTGAAAGGCTGCTATTCTGCGGGAGTTTGGGGCGTCGCGAGGGACTTCAGCACGTGGGATGCGGCGAAAAAGCCAAAGGTGCCGGTGAGGTGCGTGGCTGCTCCGTAACCGCTGGAGCAGTCCAGCCGGACGCTTCGAGGCCCGGAGTCTTCGCCTTCGATGTCGCATGATTCCGGATACATCGGCTCTTCGGGCGAGAAAACGCAGTCGATGTGGAATTTACGTTTCTTTTGGCGGGGAAAGCCGTGCTGCTGGCGGAGTTGCTTGCGGACGCGCTTGAGCAGCTGGTCGTTGATGGAGCGGGCAAGGTCGCAAATTTGAATTTGCGTCGGATCGATGCGACCGCCGGCTCCAACGATGGTGAGCACCGGCAGCTCGAGTCGTTTGCAAGCAGCGATGATGGAAACCTTGTGGGTGGTGCTATCGATGGCGTCGATGACGTAGTCGAATCGCGGGGCGAGGATCTCGTCGACGTTCTTGGCGGTGAGGAAGGTGTGCAACGTGGTGACTTGGCATTGCGGATTGATGGCACGGCAGCGGGCGGCCATGGTTTCGATCTTGGAGGCGCCGATCAGGCCGTCGAGGGCGTGGATTTGGCGGTTGATGTTGCTTTCGCAAATATCGTCCAAATCGACAAGGGTGAGCTTGCCAATCCCGCTGCGAGCCAAGGCTTCGACGATCCAGGACCCGACCCCGCCAATTCCGACGACGCAGACGTTTGCTTGGCGAAAGCGTTCTAGGGCCGCAGCTCCGTAGAGCCTGCCGATGCCGCCGAAGCGAAAGTCGAAATTTGCCTGTGTGTCTGCCATTATCCGAGGAAGTGGCTGTCCTTAGTGCGGAACTTCCGAAATCTGGCAAGATCGCTTTTATTCGAGGCTTTCGAAGACCTGCTCGAGTTGGGGCGCCTCGGCGAGATGTTGCGGGGTGATCATCTTGCGTTGCAAGGGGAGGCTGGGGTCGATGTGCCGGATGAAGGCTTCGTGCGGTTTCCAATTGAGTTCGCCAAGCGGGACGACTTTTCCGAGGTCCTCTCCGTAGACCGTCTGGAAGGCTTTGAATATCAATTCGGAACAGTAGATCTTCTCGTCGTCGAAGTCGTACTGAATATCGTAGGGGCGACCCATGTACGGCTCCGTCGCCGCGAGGAGTTCACCAACCTTGTCCTGGTATTCCGGCTTCAGGCGGTAGACGTCGTACTCTTGTCTCATGCCTTGCATGATCCATGTCTCCAGAGCGACGACGCGAACCGGACCGATCGCTTCGTGGATGACCCATTCTCCATCGACCTGGTTCAAGATGCCACAGTGGCTGTAGGGAGACCCGGTCACGCCCTCGATCGCGATGACGAGCGCAGATGGCGGCAATGATTGGAAGTAGATGTCCCCGACCTGCGGTTCGTAGTCGTCGGCCGACAGGGATAGGGGAAGGAGGATGGATAGCGTGAGTAACAGGGCTTTCATGGGGAGATCGAGGGTGATATTAACAAGACCAAGCTGCAACCACGACGTTCCCAATCCGCTACTTTTTCCAGCTGTAGGTAAACAGGATTTCGCGTGGCTCGTCGATCGTGCGGAGCCCGTTGGTTGCGATGCCAGTGAGGTTCTCCCGGTCGAGGGCGTTGGTAACGGCGAGGCTTAGGCTCTGGTTTTCGTCCAGCGAATAGCGTGCCCCGAGCGAGAGGTCGGCCGTGGTGCCGAGGCGTTGAGTGTTGCCGAGGTTTTCCCAGCTGCGGTCGTACCAGCGGTAGTTTGCCCAAAGCGTGAACGCTTTGGAGGCTTGCCAATCGAGGCTGGCCACCGCTTTCCAAGGTGCAGACTGGGGAAACTCGTTTCCGAGCAATTCGCTGAGTTCGTCGCGGCGGATCTCGGTTTTTGAATACACGGCGGTGAGGGATGCGGAGAGCGATTCGCTGAGTTCGCGTTTCGTGTGTATTTCAATGCCGGATACTGTGCTGCGATCTAAGTTGACGCGAGCGCTTCCGGATCCACCCGCCGGGATGAACCCAAAACGCGGATCGAAGCCGGCTTCGGTCGTGAAAAGGGCGTTTGCGATCATCTCGTCGGCTTCGTAAAGGAAGCCGGCGAAGCGTAGGCTACTGCGGCCGTCGGTCGCGTTTTGCTGGAAGGATAGCTCGAGGCCTTGATGTCGCTCGTTCGCTAGGTCGGGATTCGCTTCGGTGATGTCGTTGCGAACCCTGTAGGGCCGGTAGAGTTCGTTCAGGGTGGGGGCTCGATAACCGCTGAACAGGGAGAGCTGAGTCGAAGACGAGTTCGTGAGCCGATGCGTCCAATTGAGATTTCCGCTAACGACGGTGTCGCTGGAATTGGCGTAACGTTCGTCGAGAATAAGGCTGTCGTTTACGGTATCGGTTTCAATGCGCTGCCCTGACTTGCGATCCACATTTTCGATACGCCCGGTGAATGAGAGGGCATCCGCTTCGCCGAGCTTCGACTCCAACTGGGCGAAGAGTCCGAAGAAATCTTGCTTCCCTCCCGCGTAACGCTCGCGCGTGAAGCCGGCACCAAGGTTGCGAAATCGTTCGTTAACCGATCCATCGATCAGGCGAAAGTCGAAGCCGGCGGAGTAGGCGAGTTCGGGTGAGACTTCCCTCCGGTAAACGAGGGCTCCGCCGAGAGCTTGGGCGGGGACCTTGTATTGGTCGAGAGCGGGCCGTTCGGAATTTCGGTCTTCAGCGACCGAGGAAAACACATTTTGGAACGCTCGATCTTGAAAATAAAGGCTGAGGTTGAGCGTCGCGTCCTGCTCTGGAAGCTCGCGTTCGGAGATAAGCGAGAGGTCGAGGGCCTCGGTGCTGTTTTGGGCGACAGGGGTGCCATTGTTTCGTGTCTCGTCGAGCAAGCGAAGGCTGAGCTGCGATTTCCATTGGTCGGTGGTGGCCCAAGAAATACGAGCGTTGAGGCTGGTGGCTCGCGAATTCGCCGGTTCGTCAACGTAGCCTCTCTGGGATTCGATCAAGGTGTGGAATCCCTCGGTATCGAAATGATGTAATCCAATATCGAATACGGCCTTAGCGCTCACGCCTTCCGCTACGTAGGCTTTCAAGTCGTAGCGATCCGAGGTCCCGAGGCTTGCTTCGAAGGAACGCGCTCCCGGTGCGGCTTCTCGGGAGATCATCGATACGAGGCCTCCTGAAGCC
>JBNKSG010000037.1:0-23382 GCA_050297195.1 Opitutaceae bacterium
CAGCTCACTACGCGGGGTCCTGCGAGTTTGTTGGGGGCGAACGAGGCAGGAAGCCAAACGCGTCCGGCCCAGGTTCCTTCGCTTGGGATGATGGGCTGGGTATCAGTTTTTTGGAGCATGGTTAGAGGTCGGGTTGATGGGGGGGCGAGCTGTCCGTCAATTCGGAGGGGATTGTGGCAAAGGGTGGCTCAAGCGGGGCGCTGAGTCCATGCTACGATGCGGGAAGCATGCTCTCATTATCGATTCCTGCTGGAAATAAGGCTGTGTACTAAGTATCTGTACTGATATTAGCTGTTCGGCTTGCGGTCTTTCCTTTGAGTTGATGGTGTTCCCCTTTCCATCCCTCTATCCTTTTCCCCTAGATGCCTTTACCTTCGATTACCAGCTTGGTAGTTGAGTCTGATCCTCAAAGAGCGGAGCAGATACTCGAGTCGCTCAAGAAGTCCGATCGCTACGACTTCTTGTGCTACCATGCGGAGAGCCTTCGCGACGCGAAGCGCACGATGATCAGCGCCAAGATCGATTTAGTCATCTCGAAGGGAATCTTGGACGACGCAGCTCACGTCGATATACTTGCTCGATATCGGAAAAACGAATACGAGCCTTTGGTTCTCTGCTTGCTAGAAGACGAGGAGAAATCGGTGATTTTGGATACACCGGATTCGTCGGCCGACGACTACCTTTTTTACAAGGACCTCAACCCGGATCGCTTAATCGAGGCGATCCACCACGCGTTTGAGAGGCGGGAGCTTTTGAGCGAGCTGAAGTCGGTGCAGCAAAGTACTTCTGCCGAAGGGAAGGGGATTTTTAGAGGGTTGCTGCATTGCTTGGACCTTGCCCTGTTTTTGGTATCGCGTCCGGATGGGGAGCTTCTGTTCGCCAACAAGGTTGCGGAGGCTTGGTTTCCGAAGGGATTGGGAGACACGGTACGCGAGCTTTTCGATTATGCCGTCTTGGAAGCTGATTCGGTGGAATTGGAGATCCAGACCGATAGCGCTGCGGTTCCCAACGCCGAGCTGCGGTCCGTGGCGGTCGAGTGGAAGGGGCGCGATTGCTCTCTTATCACGCTTCGCAACATATCTAAGCGCAAGCGTGCTGAGGAAGCCTACAAGGCAAGTCAAAGGCGCTTGGACCTTACCCTGAAAGCTTCCAATATTGGGCTCTGGTCTTGGGACTTGCGGACGAATCAATTGCACTTTAGCGATCGCTGGAAGAAGCAATTGGGATATTCGAGTAGTGAGTTTCCCAATACAATGGATGCGTTCAAGTCCCACTTGTTCTCGGATGATGTGGCGGAGGTAGAGGAAGTTTTCGGACAGGCTCTGCGAGGCGAGATTTCCGAAATCGAGCTAAAGTATCGTATGCAGCACAAGGATGGCGGGTATCGCTGGATGATCTGCCGCGCTGAGATATTTCCGGACAAGTCTGGAAAGCTCTCCAGCCTTTTAGGTTCGCATATCGATATTACGGACCGCAGTCCGGGCATTGGAAGGCCGGGCATAGAGGTGTCGCTGAGCGAAAAGCTTAGCATCCGCATGGAGCGCATCGTGGCGGAACTGGAAAAGAATGCTTCTCAAATACGTTCTAATTTCAGGGGGGATTCTGTCATTGTGGAGCGTATTCAGGAATTGGAGCGCCTCGCGTCGAGTTTTACCTGCTTGAACGAAGTGCTGCAGCTCGAGGCAAACAAGAGTGGGCATGGAGTCGAAGCGATCGAACTCGGCACTGAGGTTCGGGCGCTTTACGCTACCCAGCAGAGTTTATTGCCGCCTCGCGTGGCGTTGGATGTGGAGGCTTTGGAGGAAATTCGGCTATATGGCTTGTCCAAGCGTGGGCTGACTTTCGCTCTTACGGAGGCTCTTGTTTGCGTGGCAGAGCACGTGACTCAGGATTTCAGGAGTCGAATCCATCTTACGATCGAAAGAGGGGCGAGTTGCTCGGAGAATAAGAATTGTCCGGTCCTGCGTTTCAGCTACACGGGCGAGCCTGTAAGTAAGGCGGAACTACTCGCACTGTCGAAGACACCGCATGTTCGGGTATCCTCGGACGTAGAAGGAGTGCATTGTTATTTAAATATGGCCTTCGAGTGTGGCGTCTCGAAACCGACGCATCGGAGTGGAGGGAAAGGCCGATCGCTCGTGCTTTTGGCGGAGGACGAGGGCGTGTTGAGATTAGCGATACGCACCATGCTCGAATCGCTCGGCTACGATGTGGTTGTCGCGGAGGATGGCGCAGCGGCGATTGACGCTTTTGCCCGACGTAAGTCCGAGTTTGATCTAGCGTTGGTCGATTTGCAGATGCCAGAGGTTGATGGATACGGGGTTATCGCGTCTATCCGTGCCTCGATGGAAGATCTGCCGATCATTCGCATGAGTGGCGACTCCAGCGATGAGTTGAGCGAGTTCCTCGAGGACGCTGATGACTGCAGTTGCTTCCTGTCCAAGCCCTTTGGGATTTCTGACCTGAAGCTCGCGATCCAGGGCTTGAAGCAAAGAGTCTGTTGTTAGGGGCTGCTTCTCTCGATCGGAAGGGCGTCCGCTTGGGGAAGAGGTGCCTGCCGATAAAAAAGCCCCACGCGGTAGGCGTGAGGCTTTGTTGAAAGCTGTGCTTCGACTTCGCTTTAGATAAGCGAGAGGGCAGGCGTTTCCAGCAAGGTCTTGAGGGCTTGCAGGTATTGGGCGCCCACGGCTCCGTCCACGGCACGGTGGTCGCAGCTGACTCCGATAGTCATCATTTGGCCGATAACGATTTCGCCGGCGTCGTTGACGATCGGCTTGTTCTCGGTGGCTCCGACCGAGAGGATACCCGCGTTTGGCGTGTTGATGATGCCGTAGAAGCTGCTGATGCCGAACATGCCGAGGTTGGTGACCGTGAAGGTGCTGTCCGACATTTCCGCAGGGCTGAGCTTCTTGTTGCGGGCCTTGCCGATGAGTTCCTTGGCTTCGATGGCGATCTGCTTGAGGGTCTTGCTTTCCGCGTTGCGGATAACCGGAGTGAGCAGGCCGTCTTCGATGGCGACGCCGAAGGCGAGGTTGACCGATCCGTTTTGGCGGATGGTGTCGCCTTGCCAGGAGCGGTTCATGGTGGGAACGCGTCGCAGCGCCTCGGCGGAGGCTTTGAGGATGAAGTCGTTAACAGTCAGCTTGATGCCGCCGCCGTGTTCGGCTGGGACGTTGGCGAGGTCCGCGTTGATCTTGGCGCGAGTGGCGAGCAGGTTGGCTGCGTTGACTTCGATCTGCAGGTAGAAGTGAGGCGCGTTGACCTTGGACTCGACGAGGCGCTTGGCGATGACCCCGCGCATGCTGGAGACCGGAAGGTCGGCATCTTCGGCGATGGCGAGACCTGGAAGGGTGACGGAGGCGGCTGGCTTGGATTCGGACTTGGCTGGCTTCGAGCCACCGGACTTTTTCGCGTCGAGGACGTCTTCCTTGACAATGCGTCCGTTGGGGCCGGTGCCCTTGATGGAAGCGAGGTCGACGCCTTCGGCTTTGGCCAGCTTCTTGGCGAGGGGAGAGGCCTTGATGCGGGAGTCGCTGCCGCTCGAGGAGGATTCGCTCTTGGATGGGCTTTCGTCCTTTTCGCTTTTCTCTTCCTTCTTGCCGTCGTCCTTATCGTCGCTTGAGCCGGATGGGGCTTTGGGCGCGTCGGGAACTTCGACTTCTTCGCCTTCCTCGCCGATGGCTGCGATGGGGGCGCCGATGGCGACTTGCTCTCCAGCCTTGGCGATCTGCTTGAGTAGGATGCCGTCTTCGAAGGCTTCCAGCTCCATGGTCGCCTTGTCGGTTTCGATTTCCGCGATCACGTCGCCGGCTTCGATGGCGTCGCCTTCGTTCTTGAGCCAGTTGGCGACGGTTCCGACAGTCATGGTGTCGGAGAGCTTCGGCATGTCTATGAATGTTGCCATAGTTCTAAATTTGTTGGTGTAAGGTTAGAGGCGAGAAGGGTTACATGATGGCGAGAACCTTCTCGACGACGGTGGCCGCCTTGGGAAGTTGTTCTGGCTCGAGCGCGGGGCTGTACATGGCGGGCGCGTCGATGGTGGAAACGCGCTGGATCGGCGCGTCGAGGTAGTCGAAGGCCTTGTTCTGGATGGTGTAGGCGATTTGGGCGTCTACGCCGCAGAAGGGGCGATTCTCTTCGACGAGAACGGCGCGGTTGGTCTTCTTGACCGACTCGATGATGGTTTCCTCGTCGAGCGGGCGGATGGAGCGGAGGTCGACGACTTCGGCGTCGATGTCGTGCTCTTCCTTGAGGACTTGGGCTGCGGTCATGGCCACGGAAACGGAGGGGCCGTGGCAGACGATGGTGACGTCCTTGCCTTCGCGTTTGATGTCCGCCTTGCCGAGCGGTATGACGTAGTCCTCTTCGGGCACTTCGCCGGTGGTTCCGTAGAGAAGGGTGGACTCCATGACGTAGACGGGGTCGTTGTCGCGGATGGCGGCCTTCATGAGGCCCTTGGCGTCGTAAGGGGTCGCTGGGCAAACCACCTTGAGGCCGGGCATGTTGGCGATGAGGTTTTCCGGTGTGTGGGAGTGGGTGGCGCCGACGTTGGTGCCGCCGTTGGCGGGGCCGCGGATGACGATGGGCACGTTGATGAGGCCGCCGGACATGTAGCGTACGCAGCCGGCGTTGTTGATCATCTGGTCCCAAGCGACGTAGGCGAAGCTCCAAAACATGAGTTCCATGACGGGGCGGACGCCCAGCATGGAGGCGCCGATTCCCATGCCGATGAAGCCGGCTTCGGAGATGGGGGCGTCGACGATACGCTTCGGCCCGTAGCGCTCGAGGAGGCCTTCGGTGACCTTGTAGGCGCCGTTGTACTGGGCAACTTCTTCGCCGATGATGACGACGTTTTCGTCGCGCTCGATTTCTTCGGCGAGCGCGTCCTTGATTGCCTGTCTGTAGGAGATCTCTGGCATGTTAGTGTCCGTTTCTTTTGAAAATTAGTCGTTGAAGAAGAGGCGTCCTTCGGAGGCGCGCTTGTCTGGATTGTCCGCTTCCCAGTAGACGTCCTCGGTGATGGACTCGACGGCTGGGAAGGCGCTTTCGTCTGCGAACTGGGCTGCTGCTTCGGCTTCCTGTTTCGCCTCGGAGTCGATCTCCTTCATTTCGTCTTCGCTCATGATCTTCTGGTCGAGGAGGTAGAGGCGGTAGACGTTGAGCGGATCGTGGTTCTTGCGGTAGTCGTCGATCTCTTCCTTGGTGCGGTACTTCTTGGCGTTGGCGTCTGCGACGGAGTGGCCTTGGTATCGGTAGGTGTGGATTTCGAGGATCGTGGGCTTGGATTCCTCGTGAGCCCGCTTGATGGCGCGTCCGACGCCGTCGCGGATGGCGAAGAGGGACTCGCCGTTGATGTTTTCCCAAGCCATGCCGTAGGCTTCGGCGCGAGCGGCGAGGCCTTCCTTCGGGTGGGAGGAGGAGCGCTCCTGGGAGGTTCCCATGGAGTAGCCGTTGTTCTCGATGATGAAGATGGCTGGCAAGTCCCAGAGGGCTGCGAGGTTGTAGGCTTCGTGCACGGCGCCTTGGTTGATCGCTCCATCGCCCATGAAGGCCATGGCGGAACCTTTTTGGCCCTTGTACTTGACGCCGTAGGCGAGGCCGACGCCGAGAGGGATCTGTCCGCCGACGATGCCGTGGCCACCCCAGTAGTTCTTGTCCGGCGCGAAGAAGTGCATGGAGCCGCCCTTGCCTTTGGAGCAACCGGTGGCCTTGCCGAGGAGCTCGGCCATACATTCGTTCATGTTCATGCCGACGGCGAGGGCGTGGCCGTGGTTGCGGTAGGCGGTGATCATGTGGTCGTGCTCTCCCATGAGGGAGGCGCAGGCCACGGCGATGGATTCTTGACCGATGTAGAGGTGGAGGAAACCGCCGATCTTGCCTTGCTGGTAGACGCGGAGGGAACGTTCCTCGAAGCGGCGGATGCGTACCATTTCGCGGTAGAATCCGATCTGCTCGTCCTTGGAGAGGCCCTTGTTGATAGGTAGTTTCGCTTCTTTTGCCAGATTTGAAGTCTCTGGCTTAACTCGTTTCTTTGGCGTGGTTTTTGCGGTCACTTTACTGTCTCGTGTTCTCGGTTTTTGAGAAGGAAATTCGTTGGAAAGCGGGGATTCAAGGTGTTGGCCGCTTTGAGACAACAACAAAGCGGAGGAATGGCGTCGGTTAATTGTTTGGGAAAACGGTTTGATTAATCGTTTTGCCGGATTGCATGAGCGGTTTTAGCGCTGGGAACGAGGCCTTCGATTTCGAATTCGAGCGGCTTGCCGGGCTGGCAGTCGACTTTGAGGGCGACGAAGCGATCGTGGTACTGGTCGTAGATGTCCCAAAGCCCTTGGCGGTCGGTTTCGGGGATGGGCAGGGTCTCGATTTCCTCGCGGGTGTAGAAGGCGAATTCGCCTTCGTCGATAGCGGGCGGAAGCGCTTCAAGCGGCTTGCTGCATTCGAAGAGGAACATCAGCCAGTGGCCCTTTCCCTCGTAGGCTTTTTCGGCGGCCATGCAAAAGAGGTGCAAGTCCTTGTTCTCCAGCTTGATGCCGGTTTCCTCGTAGGATTCGCGGATGGCGCACTCGAAGGGGGACTCGCCGAGCGGCATTTCCAGTTTTCCGCCGATGGGGCTCCAGAGCCCGTCGTTGGGCGCTTTGGCTCGCTTGAGCATGAGGAAGCGACCGGCCTTGTCTTTTAGGAATATGAGAGCGCTGATCTTGTACTGCATCGTTGGTTTAGGCGGCTGCAGTAGGTTGAAGCGAAGGGCTGGGGGCAAGCGGAATAGCTGTGGATCGCGCCGGGAGTCGGAGATTCGCTTGCTCCAATCGCTTTATCGGGTGATAGGCTAGGGCATGCTGGGATTTCGACGTTTTCTGTTCGTTTGGCTCGTTTTTGCGGGAACTGGGGCCACTGGCGCTTCTGAACTTGAAGTGCTCCGGGTTGATTTCGACTTGGTGAAACAGGAAGGGGCTCCCGACCCCTGGTACGAAATCGCCATCGCCGTTTCGGTGGAGCAAGGCGAAGCGAAACCAGGAGCGAATCCTCGGTTCGCTGACGACATCACGGTTTCGATCGCTCTCGCGACTGAGGTAAATCGCGACAGGGGAAGAGTTTACGAGTTTTACGCGAGTCGTGTGGAGTATCCTGCCCTAGAGGTGGGGCAGCATCTGATCCGCTTTTATCTTCCGCCCGAGATCGTGAAGCGGGATCGGGTGCGGGGAGAGCCGTTCGCCTACGAGATCGAGATTTTGTCTCCGGACGGGCTTGGGTATTCGTTGGTGTCGAGGAATTTGCAGGCTCCGGCAGCGTTGCAGCGGTTTCATTCGCAACTAGCAGCGAACAAGTCTGCGGGGAGCGCATTCGTGCCGCAGCATAAGACGCCCTTTGCTTGGTTGTATCCGAGGGATACGCCGAATCCCCGTTTCCCGTCCCAGTAGCCGGCTAGGTCCTTGCGGTTTTTAGCAGGGCGATTTGGACGCTACGTAAGTCCCTAGCTCCGAAAGGTTTTAGCTTGTAATGCCTACTTGTTAAAAAAGAATGAAGTAACTTCCCGCCTGAAGCTTCCCCTCATGTCCAACCCACACTTTTTAGCGATCAGCCTTGGAGCAAATTATCTCTGCTCGGTGCATCTTAAGATGAATCCAAGCGGTCGCTGCGAGTTGTTGGACTTCCAAGTCGATACGGTGGACTTTTCTTCGAACGATCCGCTGCTTTGGCTGAAGGCAACCTCCTCGCACCTCGATGCCGTGGCCCTGCGTTTTCGGAGCCAGATGCCGGCGGGGTTTTCCATTCCGGGGCATATCGCGCTTTGCAAGTACTTGAAGATTCCGCAGGTCTCGCGCGGGAAACGGGGAAAGATCGTGGCCTTCGAGGCGAAGCAGAACATTCCCTATCCGATCGAAGAGGTGACTTGGGATTTTGCGGTTATCGAAGAGGACAGTCTTGATTTCGATGCGGTGATCGGCGCGTCTCGCACTGAGATTGTGGAGACGATCGCTCGCTACAGCAGGGACTCCGAGATAGATCTGCGCGGGATCGAGCCGTCTACGACCTCGCTCGTGAATGTCTTTCGCTACAACTACTCGGATGCTAAGGACGGGGCTTTGATCGTATCGGTCGGCGCGAAATCGACCGACCTCGTTTTTGTAGATCGTACCCGTTACCACTCCCGGAACATTCCTTTTGGCGGTCAGTCGGTTAGCTCGGAAATGGCTGAGTCGTTGGGAGTTGCCGTTAGCGAAGCCGAGCGTATCAAGATTTCGGCGACGAGGCAGGAGGCTTTGGCGAGCGAGGAGTACACGGCCTACGAGAATGCGAAGCGAAGCTTTGAAGCTCGTTTGGGAACGGAGGTTTTGCGAACGTCGGCTGTTTTGAAGCGGCAGGGCTTCGACTTCGAGGCGAAATCGATCTACCTTTCAGGAGGTGGTTCGCTTTTGCCGGAGCTTGATCAAGCTTTGTCGTCCAAGCTCAAGTTGCCGGTCGAGCATTTGGATCCCTTGAGAAATCTAACGGTATCCAAGGATTCGTTACGCGAGGAAGTCGCTGCCTCGGCTTCGTTTTTGGCAGATGCGATTGGGATTGGCGTTGGACGATTCATGCCGGACGGCGCGTCGCTTGACCTGACTCCTCGGAGCTTGGTTTGGCATCGGAAGTTTCGCCGTCAGCAGCCCTTTTATTTGCTTGCGGGGCTGGTTGCTTGCGGAGCGGTGGGGCTGCCGATTTTGAATACGTCCCTGGAGATCCGAGCTTACGAACAGGAGATTCAAAACCTCGAAGTGCAGATTCGTCCGCTCAGCCAGATCAACAAGGAGATTTTCAACCGCAGCGAACAGATAAAGCGCATTCGCGATGTGATCGAGAAGACGGCGAGCGTTACGGCTGCTCGTTCCGCGTGGCTCGATATCTTGAATGATTTGCAGCAGCGACTGGCGGACGTGGAAGACGTCTGGCTGGACGAGCTGAGATTGGAACGTCCGCTAGTTCAGGCTTCAAGGGGCAAGGGCGTTGCTCGCGTTGCCAAGAGCGATGGGATGACGCGGGTGCATTTGGCCGGGCGCTTGATCGATGTTTATAATCCGGTTTCGAGCGTAAGTCCCGCTTCCTACGAGCGGGTGAAGACCTTGCTGGAGAGCTTGGGTGACGCCACTTTTGTGGCTAGCTTGGAAGACGAGCAATTCGATTATTCGGTCCCCGGATTTTTAGGATTCAAGTTTACCCTGGTGGTGAAAGAGGGGGTACCGCTTTAGGCGATGAGCTTTTATCGTAAAAACCCAGTTTTCTATTCGATCCTCTTTATCCTCTTGGGGGCGTGCTTCACGGGGCTTTGGTTCCTGGCGCAGTTGAATGGCCAGCTTTCTGAGCTGAAGGCATCTTACGAGACGAAGGCGTCTCAATACGATCGATACGTGGTGGCAAAGCCGTCGCCGACCCGATCGAATCTCGAAGCTATCGATGCCAACTACGACGAACTCTACGAAGTGTATGTGAAGTCGTTGGGCGCTTTGAAATTGAATACGTTCAATGAAGAAACCTTCTATGGAGAGACGCCGGTATCCAGAGCGGATTGGTCCTTCGAGCTGCATCGCTTCAAGGAAAACGCTCGCTACGCGGCGCTCAGCAACTCGATTGCCTTACCGGAAGATACGGAGTTTGGGATCAAGGACTTTTCGGGAGGTGCTCCTTCTACGGATGAGATGGAAAGCGTTCACCAGCAGATCGTGATCATGTCCAACTTGCTGGAAGCATTGTTCGATTCGGGAATCAAGTCGTTCGAAACTATCCAGCGTGGGGTCAAGCCGCAACGTGGCAAAGCGGTCGCGAGTTCGCGGATTCCGTCCAATCGTTTGTATACGGAAGGGGACTACTTCGCAGTGGAGCCAAGCCAGAGCATTGCGGTCCCAGGGACGCTGGACAGCTACGTTTTCAGGGTGGTGTTTAGAGGGCAGTCGATATCGCTGCGTACCTTCCTGAATCGGATGACGAACTCGCCATTTCCGTTCGTGGTTCGCGGTGTCGAAGCGGACCTGTCGAGCGAAGGTGGCGAGAAGCAAGGGCTTGAAACCATTGCGGAAAATCCGTTTTCTGACAGTGCCGCGACCTCGCGAAGCGGCGCTTCGGCTGTACCCATAATTTCTGACAACACCTCGCTTTTCGCCGTGACGATCGAGTTTTTGCAAATGGCGGTCGAGCTCGAGAAGCCTCGGGTCGCGAGCGTCGAGAAAGGAGGCGGGGATGCATAGGTTTAGGATTTCCGAGCTCTTTGACAAGTTGGTGCTCTTGCTTGCTATGCTGCTGTTTACCTGGGTAGGCGTTACGGCGATTTTCGAGGTGCGTAAGCTTGACAGCATTGCGGGGCAAAGCCGGCCATTGCTTTCGGAGCTCAAGGTCAATGCGCCCATCTACGAGGCTACCGCTCCGAAAGTGGAGGCCGTGACGTGGAAGCCTGCGGAAAGCCAGAGTCGCGGCGATGCCTGGGTCTTCGACGTTTTCACTCCACCGGTTATCTACTACGATCCTAGCTCGCGCGAGTTTGCGGTGACTCCACCTAGTATGAAGCCGATCGATTCGCCGGACAATGAATGGGCCGCGTTCGACATCGAGCTGATCGAGGTGAGGCTACGCCCTTACAAGCTGCAGCTCGTGGGTTATGCAGGCGAAAAGGGGAGCTATGTTGCCTATTTCGAAAACACCGCAACAGGAGCTATTCTCTTGTTGAAGGAAGGCCAGGAGAATGTGGAGCTAGGGGTGCGTTTAACTTCGTTCCAAGAGCAGCAGATCGAAACGACCAGCGAAGAGGACGATACACCGATCGTGCAGAGTGTCGGGGTTGCTCGGATTGCCGATTACGCGTCGGGGCAGAAGATGAGTCTCACAAATCTGGAGACAAAAATGTTTTCCGAGCTAGAGGCGAAAGTCAGGCTTTTGCCTGCTGGAGCCATTCGCTATGTGGAGGTCGGAACGCGTCTCGAACTGGAGTCGGGAGATTATATCATCGAAGACTTGTCTGCAGAGCCACAAGAGGCAATGATTACAAAAGTTTCAAAAGACGGCGATCGCCGTATATCCCGCACTCTGACCCCAGCTCCAGTTTCCGACATACAACCTCGCGGCAGTCGCCAAGAGTCTGCTCCTCAAAGTCCCTTCGCAATCAGGCCCCGTTTCCAAGGTAAAAAGCCTCAAGGGTGAGGTATGCGAAGAAGGCTAGCTCAAATCCACCAACCACATGACTAAGAAGACGCCAAAACTCAGATCCTTCGTTCGTTTATGCAGTCTCGGTTTCGCGTTCGCGTTCGCGCTTGCCGTCGGCTCGTATGGGCAGGACGACACGGAAACGAAAATCCGACTCATGACGGAAGCCTTGCAGGCCCGCGACTCGGGTAATCTATCCCTAGCCAAGGCGAAGCTCGAGGAGCTCGTCGAAATCGCTCCCAACGACGCGTCGGTGAAGCGAATCCTAAGCAGCGTCGATCGACTTATCGAAAACCAAGGTTCGAGTTCCGCGGCAGCGGACGCTTCCCCGGAAGACCGGAATGCTGCGTTGCAAAGGGAGGCTGAGTACTTGGCGAGCTTGGAAACGGAGCGTATCGAGAAATCCATGCAGAGCTCGCGCGAGATGCGGGAAGTGGCCCGTCGGCAGGCGAACCGAGGCGAATACGACTCGGCGCTGCGCACGATTTCTCGGGCGATCTCGGGCGTCGAGCCAAACCCGATGACCCAGGTTTTGATCGAAGAGTTGAAGCGCGACGAGCGGGAGTTTCTCCGTCAAAAGTCCCAGTATTCCGCGACGACGGCGAATGGAACTCCCTCTTCCATTTCGGTTCACGAGGCGAGCCCCGACTTCGTTAAGCTGCAGCAGCAGATCGAAGTGCTAAACTTGCGCGGCCGCAGCCAATTTTTCGCGGGCGACATCGAAGGCGCCGAGGCGACCTTCAAGCAAATCGAAGCGCTGGACCCCAACAACGACGTCGCGAAGAACTTCCTCATCCGCATCGCTCGCGAGCGTCAGGAGATGGGGTACCTCAACAAGCTCAAAACCCGCGAACAACTCCTGCAGGAAGTTTCCAACGCGTGGCAGCGCCCAAGCATTTACGAAGAGCGACCAGGTATCGAAGTGGTGGATACGGTAACGCTCCCGCTTACGGAAAAGCTGAACCGCATCATCATCCCGAGCGTCAATTTCACCGAGGTGGAATTGAGCAAGGTGGTGAACACCTTGAGCGCGATTTCGGAGCAGTTCGACGGTACGGGGCTCGGAATAAAAGGAGTGAATCTCGTCTTGATCGATCCGGAGCGGGCCAACCCGACGGTCAACATTACGCTGCGAAACCTGTCGCTGAAGCGTATCCTCGACTTCATCGTCGATTCGGTCGGCTTCCAGTACGAGGTCGAGGCAGACGCGGTCGTTGTTCGCCCCGGCGGCGAGCGTACGAATTTGGATACGGAATTTTTCCCGATTTCCCGTTCGACGGTGATTCGTATGACCGGCGGTAGTTCGGGGGCAGGCGGAAGCGGCGTTTTCGACGATCCTTTCTTCACGGATTCTGGCGACCGCGTTCGGGAGCAGGGCGTAGCGAACGACGCTCAAACCATTCGTGGCTTCCTTCAGCAAGCCGGTGTCGATTTCGCCGGTGTCGAGGGGAGCACGCTCGCCTACGACGGCTCGGCCATGATCGTGACGCAGACGCGTCGCAATCTGGAGCGCATACGCAATTTGCTCAATCGCTACACGGATGTGAAGCAGGTGGAGATCGAGGCGAAATTTTTGGAGATCCAAGAGGGTGCTTTGGAAGAGCTCGGCTTCGATTGGTTGGTAAACGAGAACCCGGCGGGCCAGCCGCAGAGCCAGTGGACGGATGAGGTGTATCAAGGATCGATGCGCACCCTTGCGAACGCTGCGGCGCCGGGCACCACTTCAAGCCAGATCACCATCGATTCGGATTCCTACTCACGAGTGGACGATTTGGCTCCGCCGAGCTTGCCCGGTACCAAGCTTTTGGGGGCGGGTGCGGTTCCGTTTACCAGCGTGATGGGCAGCATCGACGGCGTTAACCTGAACGTCGCGATCCGGGCTCTTTCGCAAAAGTCCGGGTCCGACTTGCTCAGCGCTCCGAAGGTCACGGTGCTTTCAGGCAACCAGGCGAAGATCAACGTGAGCCAGGAGTTCCGTTACCCAACCCGTTATTCCGATACGGAGAGCGATGTGGGAAGTACGCGAGGCGACTCTGCGAGCGCCGGTGTAACGATCACTCCAGGTACGCCTGAAGATTTTGAAACGCGTAATGTAGGTGTGGAGCTTTTCGTGACGCCGATTGTGGAAGAGGACGACTACAGCATCACGCTCGACCTCAATCCTCGCGTCACCGAATTCGAAGGTTTTGTCGAATACGGCGGCCCCAGCATCGCGATTTCAGGAGGCACCACGGTCAAGACGCCGTCTGGCTTCTACCAGCCGATCTTTGCGGTCCGCGAAGTCGAGACAAAGGTAACCATCTGGGACGGGGCGACTGTCGTTATGGGTGGCATGACGCGCGAAGACGTGGTGACGGTGAACGACAAGATTCCGTTCCTTGGCGATATTCCTTTTGTCGGTCGCCTCTTCCGCTCGGAAGGCGAGAGCTCGGCGAAGCGCAACCTGCTTATATTCGTGACGGCCAACATGGTTAGTCCAGGTGGCTCGCCAAAACGCCAGACGCTTCGCGGTGTGCAGCCAGGTTCGCTTTTCCAAAATCCGACTATCGTAACTCCGGGCGGCAGCGAATCGCGCAGCCAGTAGTTGTTCAGCTTTTCAGCAATAGAAAGGCGCACCCGATCGGGTGCGCCTTTTTTTTGAATTTGTATGTGGGGGCTGTAGCGAGTGGATCTTGCAGCGTGGTCGCGGGCTTCCGTCTTCGCTGAAGCTTCGCCGAGACGCGAAAGCTCCGCGCTACGGGGGCTAGTTCAAGGGGTCGTTGCCGATGAGCTGTGATTGGATTTCGATGACGTCTTCTTCGTTGGCTTCGGAATCTTCGCCGATGGGGTAGGCGAAGCTGAAGTGGAGCTCCTTTTCGCCTGGACGGTCGATGTCGATCTGGCCGCCGAGTTGGTCCGCGAGGCGGTTTGCTTTGTCGACGCAGGCGGGATCGCTGAAGGTGAGGTCGCCTTCGCAGGCGACGTCGAAAATGAGGTGCTCGGTGGTGAGCTCGATCCCGAGGGTGATTTCTCCCTCTTCGACCGAGTTTACGGCAGCTTTCGTCAGCGATCGCATGAGAGCGGTTAGGTTCTCGTCCGCGATTTCGATCCCGAGGTCGGTGTCAACCGTGTAGGACATGTGCGCGTCCATGGCGCTCGGAGAGAATTCTTCGATGATTCTCTGGAGAACGGTTTCGACTGCGTAGGGATTTTCCGCTGGCTCCTGCTTTTCGACTGCTTCCGCTTTCTCCTGTACGGCGAGGCCGATTTCGCGGTGACCTGCTTCGAGGCTTTCTTCGGTTTCCTCTTCCGCTTCCATGGTTTCGACCTCTGCGATGACCTCGGTCACCGCGACTTCGCTCCGGGTGGGGGCGGCGACTTCCTGTGGTTCTTCGCTCGGGCGAGGAGCGTCGATTTTCATGTCGGCCGGCTGGCGATCGAGAATGGCCTGCAAGGTGGTGAGCTGCTTCTCGGCTTGGCGATGGATTTGCTGGATTTGCTCCGCGATGGTGGAGATCGGGGTGTTGCTGCAATTGTCGCGCAGACCGCCTGAAATCTCGTTGATGAGGGCGGCGGGCTCCTTGAGCTCCTGCACGAAAGTGGGGAGCCAGAGCGATTTGAGCGAGGCGGCTGCCACGGCTCGTTCCATCTGGGCGTAAATCTCGTCGGTACGCTTTTCTACCTCGGCTCCGATCTTGGTCTTGCGCTCGTTTTCAAGGGTAAGTTCGAGAGCGGTTTTGCTCGCCTTGAGCGTTTCGCATTCAACGCGCAGTTCCGAGACGGCCTTCACGGCTTCTTGGTTTTCGGAGGTAATGGTTTGGATCTTGAATTGCGCGGATTCGAGCTGGGACTTCAGGTCGTGTACTTCGCCCTCGAGTTCTTCGGCGAGTTGTTGGGCTTCGCGAGCTTTCAGGTTGGTGGCCTCGACGGCGTGCTTGATGGTGTCCTCTTCGGAGGTGTTGCTGCGGGTTTTGAAGGCGAATCCCTGTTCGCTGAGCGTGGCGTTGGTTGCCAGTTTTTGGAAGGGGCGAGCGATCTTCTTGACGGAGAGGAAGTATGCGAGGCCGTGGACGACGGCGATCATGCTTCCGACCGGTACCCATAGGCTCAATTGCCCGGATAGGCCGAGGCTAGCCGTGAGGCTTTCGCGCGTGCTTGCCAAGGCTGGCAGGGCCATGAAGACGAGCCCGGACACGGTTGCCGCAGTGGCGATTGCGGTATGGATGGAGAGGGTTGATTTTAGGTCTTTCATAGGCGGATCTTAGTGTTAGGGCGTTTTTCCCCGATTACATCATCGGCTGTAGAAGGCGTAACTGGATTTTTCGGCCAAAAATAGGCGTGGGTATTATCCCTTGGTTTGTCTTAGAGAAGCCGTTCTTTGGGTTTGATCTGCTCAGGGGAGTGGCATTCGCTGCGTCATGGCGAAATACCTCCTGATCGATGGCTTCAACATGGCGTTCCGCGCCTTTTACGCGGTGAAGGAATTGCGTCGCTCCGACGGTTTTCCGACGAACGCACTTTATGGCTGGGTACGTTCGATGTGGAAGCTGATGGACGACCAGAAGGCTGATTACGTGACGGTCTTCTTCGACCTCGGCGGAGCTCAGGAAAAGCTGGAACTTTTGCCGGAATACAAGGCGAACCGGGGCGAGACGCCGGAGGAGTTCGAGCAACAGATCCCGATCATCAAGCAGCTCACGCGCGCGATGGGCTTCGGTTTGGTGGAGCTCAATGGCGTGGAGTCCGACGACCTGTTGGCGGCGTATGCGACTCGATTGGTCGCGAGCCAGCCGGACGCCCAGGTGCAAATCGTCAGCGCGGACAAGGATTTTGCTCAATCGGTAACCGAGAACATCCACCTCCTGTTGCCCCCGCCTACCGCGAACCCGCGTCTCGGCTGGCGTGAGCTCGACCCTGCGGGAGTGGAGGAAAAGTGGGGGCTGCCGCCGGAGAAGATGGTCGACTACCTCTCACTGATCGGCGATACTTCGGACAATATTCCCGGCGTTCCCGGCTGCGGTCCCAAGACGGCGGTGAAGTGGTTAATTGAATACGGCGATATCGATGGTGTGCTTGCGAACGCGGCCGACATCAAGCCACCGCGTTTTCGCGAACTTTTGCCGACGCTAAAGGATCGCATGGATATCAATCGCAAGATTATCGGTTTCAACCTGAGCCATCACGAGGACGAGGAGCTGGATACGGGCACGCTCGACGTGGATGCCCTTTGCAAGATTCTCGAGGAGATGGAAATGAAGAGCCACCATGCGGAAGCCTTGAAGCGCTACTCGCAAGGTGAGCTCTTTTAGGGCGGTGGTTCTCGCCCAGATGCGGCTCGGACGAGCTGCCTATTGAATCGCTGTCGTGGGATCGACGCCGGGGGCGTAGCTCGCGAGGAATTGGGACATCTCGTCTACGGTGGCCTTGGCGGTGAGTACGAACAGGTAGTCCTGATCCTTCCATTTGCTGACGGTCCAGCCGTTGCCTTGCGGAGCGTATCCAATGTTTTCGGACGCTTCGAATTCGGGGAAGTCGTCCTCCATCCCGATGAAGAGATGGTAGACTGTATCCGCGTTGAAGCACATGAGAGCCACGCGTTCATTCGACCAATTCAGCGGGCGGCAGCCGATGCCTTCGAGGGCGAGCAGCTTTTGGGGAAGCTGTTCGGGAAGGTCGAATCCGTTCTCGACGAGCCATGTTTGCAGCTTGGTGGTGTCGCGGTTGAAGTAGGAAAGCCGAGGGCCATCTACTGAATAGTTGAAGGCGCGTTGGGCGAGCGGTCCGGTGTAGTCGTCGCTCCGGTCGATGCCGTATTCGAGAGCCAAGTACGAGCAGAGAATGAAAGCGGCGGCGATCGAGAACCATTTGCGGGCTCTTACGAAGCGTAGGCGTTTGCGTTCCTTTTCGGCCAGTGTCATCTTGAGGGCGGAGTGCAGGTCAGGGGGGACCGCTGCGCTTCGGAGCGATTCGCTCAGGCCTTGGTCGGCTTCTTTTTGCTCGTTCCACCAGGTCGCGATTTCTGGGTCGGATTCTGCTAGTTGCCTAGCGGCAGTGAATTGCTCGTCGTTGGCAGGTTCATTGCCAAGGGTGTAGCTGCTGAGGATTAGTTTTGCTTCCTGCTTATCCATTCGAAGTCTTTCTTTTTTCGTCCGCGAAGGAGATGATTTTTTCTTTTGCTTGGGGCTTGGTGAGCTGGGCGCGGAGCATGTCCTTGCCGCGTGCCAAGCGGGACATCACGGTCCCGATCGGGATTTGAAGGATACTGGCGATCTCTTTGTAGGAATAGGATTCTAGATAGTAGAGGGATACGACTTGGCGGTAGCCGTCTTTCAGCTCGAGCAGGCACTCCATGACGTCGCGGGCTTCGGTGGCCTTGACTTGGTCGGCGGGTTCGTTGTCGACCTTTTCGGCTGGCGCGGTTTCCTCCCAGGAGTCGAAGCGGGAGCCGCGTTTCGCGACTCTGAGGAATTCGCGGTAGAGGGTGGTGTAGAGCCAGGACTTGATGGCTGCGGTGGACCGGATGCTGGAGCGTTTTTTGGCCAGTCGCAGGAACGCTTCTTGGGTAAGATCCCACGCGTCGTCGCTGGAGCGGGTCAGGCTCATGGCGAACCGGTAGAGGTTCTGGTAGTGGTCGTCGACGACCGTTTGGAGTTCTGGAGGCATGTACTCTGTGCTTTGAAGTGGTATTTCAGTGTTCCTTTGACCTCTTATGAGCTTCGAGCACGGTGCTTTATTCCCGAAAAAACGCGAGCATAGAGGTAAGTTTGAGCGTTGCCGCTTTTTATTCGATTGATCAGGGAAAGGCTGCTGCTATCAGGCTTTTGCAAATGAGTAAGCCGCAGATTCGAACCGTAGATATCGTACTTCCGCTGGAGCAGTCGGAGGACGTCGAGCTTTGGAAGAAGAAGGCTGGCCGGAAACTCAAAATCCATCCCAAGGCGATCGAGGATATTCGCTTGAGAAAGCACTCGATCGACGCCCGCAAGGCTCCGGTGAAAATCCAGCTCAGGCTGGAGGTCTCGACGGAGGGGCCATTGCCGGAGGATCCGGTTTTGGAGCCCAGCTACGCGAAGCTAGGGGAGAATGTCCGCAAGCTGGTCATCGTCGGCAGTGGGCCAGCGGGCATGTTCGCGGCATTGCGCGCGATCGAGCTTGGCTGGCGTCCGGTGCTGCTGGAGCGGGGCAAGGACGCGATCAAGCGCCGCTTCGACTTGGCTCCGATCATGCGGGAGGGCCGCGTAGTGGAGGACTCCAACTATTGCTTTGGGGAAGGCGGCGCCGGTACCTTTTCGGACGGGAAGCTCTACACGCGGGCGACCAAGCGCGGCCCCGTGCGTTTCGTCTACGAAACCCTGGTGGCCCATGGAGCTCCGCATCGGATATTGACCGACGCCCATCCGCACATCGGATCGAACCTCCTGCCCAACGTGGTGCGGGCCATGCGGGAGTCGATTTTGGCCGCGGGCGGCGAGGTGCACTTCGAAACGCGGGTAACGGGGTTGTTGCGCTCAGCCGACGGGAAGAAGCTGGTCGGTGTCGTTTCGCGGGACGGTCGCGAATTTGTGGGGGAAGGCGTTATTTTGGCGACCGGCCATAGCGCGCGGGACATCTACCGGCTCTTGCACGCGGAGAAGATTCGCCTGGAGCAAAAGCCCTTCGCGGTGGGCGTGCGTATCGAGCATCCCCAGCCGCTGATCGACAGCATCCAGTACCACTATGAGCGGGGAACGGAGCGCCCGAGAATATTGCCTGCGGCGAAGTATCGTCTCGCTACCAAGATCGAGGACCGTGGCGTGCATTCGTTTTGCATGTGTCCGGGCGGTTTCATCGTGCCGGCGGCGACGGAGAACGACGAAGTGGTGGTCAATGGCATGTCCTTGGCTCGCCGTGACTCGCCGTTCGCGAATTCCGGCTTGGTGGTGACGGTGGAGCCGGAAGATACGAAATCGTTCGAGGCGGAGCATGGGATCCTCGCGGGCTTGGCATTTCAAAAGGAATTGGAAATCCTTGCCTCGAAGTCAGGTGGCGGCGTGCAGAAGGCCCCGGCCCAGCGGGTGACGGATTTTCTCAAGGGCAAGCTTTCCTCGAGCCTGCCCAAGTCGAGCTACTTTCCGGGGCTGACGAGCTGCCCCTTGCAGGAGTTGATGCCGGACTTCATCGCATGGCGCATGAAGGAGGGGCTCGAGCAGTTTGGGGCCTCGATGAAAGGCTACATCACGGAAGAGTCTTGCTTGATCGGTTTCGAAACGCGGACCAGCTCGCCAGTACGCATCCCACGCGATGAGGAGAGCTTGCAGCATCCGGAGTTGCCGGGGCTTTATCCTTGCGGGGAGGGCGCGGGCTTCGCGGGCGGTATCGTGTCGGCGGCGTTGGATGGAGTGAAGTGCGCGGAAGCCGCGTGTTCGGTGGCTCGCTAGGCGGTTGGGGGAAGGCGATGGACTATTCGGCGCTTGCGAAACGTTTGCCATGGGCGAGGGGAGTGAAGCTTCTCGCTTGCGACGCCAACGGTTTGATCGCTGCCGAAAAGCCGAGCGGAGTGCTGTCCCATCCCAACAAGAAGGGCGAGCAATCGAAGTCCTTGTTGAATTGTCCCTACGACGAACGGAAGCAGGCGTACCAGGTTTTGGATACGGAGTGTGGCGCAGGGACCGAGGTGTATTTGTTGAACCGCCTGGACTCCGCGACCTCCGGTATCGTTTTGCTTTCGCTCGCGGAGGAAACGGCGGCAGCGGCGCTTAAGGCCTTCGAGTCGAAGCAAGTTCGGAAAACGTATCAGGCTCTGGTGTTTGGAATGCCGCGAGGCGGACCGCCCCTGTGGAGGGATCGCATCAGCGTGAAGAAGGCCCAGGGCGGCTTGAGAGCCTCGACCGGCGGTGGATTGAGCGCGGAAACGAAGCTGGTAAAGGTGGAGCCCATGCCAGGGATGCCTCCCATGGCCCGTTTGACCTTGATGCCGATCACGGGGCGAACGCACCAGCTGCGTATCCAAACTTCGAAACGCTTCGTCCCGATCGTGGGGGATCGCACTTATGGCGATTTCCAAAAGAACAAGCTCGCGGCCAAGAAAGGGTTGAAGCGTCTCTGCCTACATTGCGTCGGGACTGAGCTGGAGTATCGCTTGGGGAATCGAGGTTTCCGCTTCAAGGTCGCGTCCGCAGCTCCCTTTTAGGGCTCATTGTTTTGCCTCGCCGGTTAGGGAATCGGAGGAATCGAGCTATCGGTTGGGGGCTTCGCTGCCGGCGTTGGCCAAAGAATTACGTTGCTTCCTAACTCCTGTGTGATTTTGTCCGACCCCAACCGTGTCTGTTCCGCCATTCGGAATGGTCTCGGAAAACCCTTACCCCTTATAACACCTTGTTATGGATAGAAAATCCCTCTCTTTTCTCGCTGTTGGGCTCTTGTTAGGAGTGCTTGCTAGCAGCGTGGTATTTTCCTTTCTCGCTTCTGATCGCGGCGGCGCTCAATCCGGCCGAGTCCTGAAGCTCGCCCACGGACTGGACACCACGCATCCGGTCCATCTCGGCATGGTGCACATGAAGGAGCGGCTCGAGGAGCTCTCCGGCGGTCGCATGACGATCGATATCTATCCCAGCGGGGTGCTCGGTTCGGAGGTGCAGTGCATCGAGCAGTTGCAGGGCGGGGTGCTTGCCATGACCAAGACCTCCACGGCGGCGATGGAGAATTTCATTCCGGTGCTGGGCGTTTTTGGGGTGCCCTACCTCTTTAATGACCAGGACAGCTACTGGAGTATTCTCGATGGCGAGATCGGGCGCGACCTTTTGGGCTCGGGTGACTCGCTCGGCTTGCACGGGCTTTGTTACTACGACTCCGGCAGCCGCAACTTCTATAGCACGAAGAAGCCGATCCGCAGCCCCAAGGATTTGCAGGGGATGAAGATTCGCGTGCAGAATAGCCGCATGGCCATCGCCATGATCGAGGCGATGGGCGGTTCTCCAACCCCGATCGCTTGGGGCGAGCTTTACTCGGCTCTGGCGCAAGGTGTCGTGGACGGGGCGGAGAACAATCCTCCGAGCTTCGACTCCAGCCGGCATTTCGAGGTGAGCAAGTACTTCACTCCCGACGCTCACACGCGGGTGCCGGACTTGCTTATGATCAGCTACAAGGTTTGGAACTCGCTTAGCCCGCAGGAGCAGGAGTGGCTGAAAACCGCGGCGGACGAGTCCTCCGTTTTCCAGCGCGCTCTTTGGGCGGAAAAGACAGTTGAATCCCTCGAGAAGGTTCAAGCGGCCGGCGTGGAAATCGTCGAGTGCGACCCGGCGGAATTCCAGGCTGCCTGCGCTCCGATCGCGGCCACGCTTAAGGGAACTCCAGTTGAGCCTTGGCTCGAAAAAATCAAAGCGGCCCAACAATAATGAGCGCATCCAACAATCAACTACTGGATGCCGCCATCGCGGTTCGCAGAGGGCTGACCAAAGCACTGCAATGGGTGGTGATCATCCTGATGGCGCTGCTCGTCTTCGATGTGCTTTGGGGCGTGATCTCCCGCTACGCGCTTGGGCAGCAGGCCAAATGGAGCGAGGAGCTCGCCCGATTGCTGCTGGTTTGGGTTTCCCTCTTCGGGGCAAGCGTGGCCTTCGGCATGAAGGCTCACTTGGGATTGGATTATTTCGCGGGCAAGCTTCATCCCTCCGCTGGTCGTCTCAATGCGGTGGTCGGCGCCTTGATTACTTTGGCCTTCGCCGTCCTCGTTTTTGGAGTGGGCGGCTGGGCCCTGGTTCAGAAGACGATGGAGTCCGGTCAGACCATGGTCGCTTTGCCTATCGCCAAGTGGTGGGAGTACGCGGCGTTGCCGGTGAGCGGCATCTTCATGGTTATCTTCCTCCTGGAGCAGCTGGTTGAAGCCTGCCTCGCTCCGATCGAGGAAGAAGGAAAGGAGGCTGCCCAATGATCGAGGTCATCCTTATTCTTGTATCCGTTTTTGCGGTACTGCTTTTCATGAACGTGCCGATCGCGGTGGCAATTGCCCTCGCTTCGATGTTGGCGATGTTGGCGGACGGTCACGACCCCAGCCTCATGGTCGCCTCCAATATGGCAAACGGCATCGATAGCTTCGCTCTCCTGGCGATTCCGTTCTTCATACTTTCCGGGTTGTTGATGGGGAAGGGGGGCATGGCCCGTCGCCTCATGGATTTCGCGGCTGCCTTGATGGGGCGCTTCCCGGGCGGTCTTGGTTATGTGAACACGTTTACCTGCATGCTGTTCGGATCGATTTCGGGTTCCGCGGCGGCAGCGGTCACCTCGATTGGCGGATTTATGCTGCCGGAGATGAAGCAAAAGGGCTACAACAACGAATTCAGCGTCGCCATCACCACCACTGCGGCCACCACAGGGCTGCTGATCCCGCCCAGCAACATCATGATCGTCTACGCGGTTGCCTCGGGCTCCGTATCGATCGCGGCCATGTTCATGGCGGGCTTGTTGCCAGGGATTTTGATAGGGCTTCTGCTGATGGTCGTCTGCTACATCGTAGCGACCAAGAACAAGCTGAAGGCGGGCGACCGCTCCAGCGTTTCGGAAATCTTCGTTTCTCTCAAACGCGCGATTTTGAGCATGCTGCTCCTCTTCATCGTTATCGGTGGGATTCTCGGCGGTATTTTCACGGCGACGGAAGCGTCGGCGATCGCGGTTGCGTATTCGTTTCTCCTTTCGGTCGTCGTTTACCGGGAAGTGAAGCTGGCGGATTTGCCGGATATCCTGCTGCAGTCTGGCGTGACAACGGCGGTGATCATGCTGCTGATCGGAGCCAGCGCGGGCATGTCCTGGATCATGACGATCGCGAACATTCCGCAAACGGTTTCGGCCGCCTTGTTGGGCATCTCCGACAATCCGCTGGTCATCATGCTGTTGATCAACCTGCTGCTGCTTTTCGTGGGAACCTTCATGGACATGACGCCGGCGGTTTTGATCTTCACGCCGATCTTCCTGCCCATCGCTCGCCAGCTCGGGATCGATGATGTGCAGTTCGGCATCATCTTGATCGCGAACCTCTGCATCGGGCTTTGCACGCCACCGGTCGGGACCTGCTTGTTCCTCGGTTGCGGAGTGGGCAAGACGACCATCGCGAAGGTGACTCCCTACATGATTCCCTTCTTCGTCGCCATGTTCATCGGGCTGATGCTCATCACCTACGTCTCGCAGCTCTCGATGTGGCTGCCCAACCTTTTGGATCTCTAGTTTTCGAAAAGATGCCTAATTCCATCGAGGAAGAAATTA